>QCVC01000001.1:0-82589 GCA_003210515.1 Synechococcus sp. AG-683-B21
GACGGCCTCGAGGCGCGTGTTGGCGAACTGGAAGCAACCCAGTTCTCAACCACCACCAAGCTCAAGGGCGTAACCAACTGGGTTCTTGGCGCAGCCAAGTACCACGGCGAAGGCAGCAAAGCTTCAGCCACCACCAATGGAGGTACATCCTTCAGCTACAACCTCGCCCTGAACCTGGAAACCAGCTTCACCGGTAAGGACATGCTGTACACGCGCCTGCGTGCCGGCAACATGAACAACATCTACGGCGGCAACGGCGTAGGCCTGTTCGCTCAGGAGTACGGCTTCAACTCCGACAACGCAGTTGAAGTCAACCGTCTCTACTACAGCTTCCCCGTTGGCAACGATTTCACCATCGTTGGTGGCCCCGTTGTCCGTATGGACGACATGCTGCCTGTCTGGCCTAGTGCCTATCCGTCAGACATGACGATGGACTTCTTCACCTATGCCGGTGCACCTGGTGCTTACAACCTGACTCTCGGCGGTGGTGCAGGTGTTTATTGGCAGAACGACGCTGGTTTCAGCGTTTCCACCAGCTACATCTCGACTGATGGCAACCTGAGCGATCCCAACTCTGGTGGCGTGGCTACCGATGCGGCTGGTACTAGTGCCACCACGCAGATTGCTTATGCACCCGAGGGATGGGGCGTTGCAGCTGCTTACACCTACGCTTCTGGCGCTGAAGGCGGTGGTGCTCTCTACGGTGGGAATGGCACTCCTGGTGCTGTTGCCCTGTCTGCTTCTGGTAACACCAACAGCTATGGACTTAGCGCTTGGTGGACTCCTGAAGATTCAGGCTGGGTTCCTTCAATCTCCACTGGCTGGGGATTGACGGATATTTCCGACAGCAACATTGCTGGTATCAAGAGTGCCACCAGTCAGTCCTGGTATGTCGGACTTGAGTGGGACAACGTCTTCGTAGAAGGCAACTCCTTCGGTATGGCCGTCGGTCAGCCCACCTTCATCTCGGACATCGACACCAAGAAGGGTTACGACGACACCGTCGCCGGATCAGGCTATGCCTGGGAATTCTTCTACAAGTTCCAGGTCACCGACAACATCACAGTTACCCCTGCTGTCCACTACCTGAGCAAGCCATACGCTGGCCAGGATTCCGATGGCCTCAACGCCATGAGTGGCTTGGTCAAAACCACCTTTAAGTTCTGATCAACTCTCGTTGGGCAACTTCGGTTGCCCTTACGTTGTCTCAGCTCCCCCCCAATTGGGGGGGTTTTTTATGGTGAATACGATCACAAGCTGCCTCCATGGCGATCGCTGCAGACATCACGGCTTTGATCGGCGGAACACCGTTGGTTCGGCTGAATCGTCTGCCTCAGGCCTGCGGTTCTCAAGCTGAGATTCTGGCCAAATTGGAGAGTTTCAATCCGTCTGCTTCCGTGAAAGACCGCATCGCCAGCGCCATGGTGCTCGAGGCGGAGCAGGCCGGCACGATCGCCCCTGGCCGCACTGTGCTGGTGGAGCCAACAAGTGGTAACACCGGTATTGCCCTGGCGATGGTGGCTGCCGCAAGGGGGTACCGCTTGATTCTCACCATGCCCGAATCCATGAGCACCGAGCGTCGGGCCATGCTTCGCGCCTATGGCGCTGAGTTGCAGCTCACCGATGGATCCGAGGGGATGAAGGGTGCGATCGCTTTGGCAAAAGAACTCGTGGCTGAGATCCCTGAGGCCTATCTCTTGCAGCAGTTCGATAATCCCGCCAACCCAGCAGTGCATGAACGCACCACCGCGGAGGAGATTTGGACCGACTGTGAAGGGGTGCTCGATGTTCTTGTTGCCGGTGTGGGTACCGGAGGCACAATCACGGGCTGTGCCCGCGTTCTGAAGCAGCGAAATCCTCAGTTGCAAGTGGTGGCCGTCGAGCCAGAGGCGAGTCCGGTGTTGTCTGGCGGGTCGCCTGGGGCCCATCGGATCCAGGGCATCGGTGCCGGCTTTATTCCAGACGTGTTGGACCTTGATCTGATTGATTTAATCGTCGGCGTGAGCGATGACGACGCCATGGAGATGGGGCGACGGTTGGCAAAAGAGGAAGGTTTGCTCTGCGGGATTAGCAGTGGTGCTGCCATCGCGGCCGCTCTTCGGCTGGCGCAACAACCAGGGATGGCCAACAAGCGAATGGTGGTGATGTTGGCCAGTTATGGCGAGCGATATTTATCCACGCCGATGTTTAGTCGGGGCTCAGTTCTGCCAGCGCGACGCGATGGACAGGTGTGAGGACTGAACGATGAATGATCCCTACACAGTGCTCGAAGTCAGCAGCCATGCATCAGCGGCCGAAATCAAGGCCGCTTATCGACGTTTGGTGAAACAACACCATCCCGATGCTGGCGGAGATGATCAACGCATGCTGGCGCTGAACGCTGCCTGGGAGGTCTTGGGCGATCAAGACCGTCGCCACAAGTTTGATCGCACTCGGATCTCGCAAGCCGCCGTCCCGAGAGACCCTGACCTGCGCCGCGCCAGATCGGCCCACAATCGTGCCGTTGCGGCCGATGACGCCTTGGTGGAATGGCTGCGTCGGGTGTATGCCCCGATTGATCGCATGCTGGGAGAGGTGATCAATCCTTTTCCTGCGCAGTTCAAGGCGTTGTCGGCAGACCCCTACGACGACGAGCTGATGGAGGTCTTTTGCAGTTACTTAGAAACCAGTTCCCGCAAGATGGAACGGGTGAAGACGTTATTTCAGTCGCTACCAACCCCGGCTTCGGCGCGTGGCTTTGGTTTGAGTGTTTATCACTGTTTATCGGAGGTGGAGGATGCCCTGGCTGAACTCGAGCGCTACACGATGGGGTACGTGGACAATTACCTCCACGATGGTCGCGAGATGCTGAGGGAAGCCAAACAGCGGCGAAAACGGCTGCAGGACGAACGTCGGCGCCTGGACATTCTGTGATCCAGCGTTGCCGCTTTTGGGGAGGAGTGGCCCTGATTTGGCTCCTTGCCACCCTGGCGGATCGGCTGTGGTGGACTTTGCAAGGTGGTGTTCCCGCCTGGGACCAGGCTGACTATCTCAACAGCGCCCTGGATCATGGTCGTGCGCTCGGACTGCTTCCGGGAGGTGGCTGGCAAGGGTGGAATGCGCTGTTGGATCTGTCGCCAAAAATCCCCCCTCTCGCGTCTTTGGTGAACGGCAGCGTGATGGCAGTGAGCGGCGGAGCGCCTGATCAGGCGGCGTGGAGTCTCAGCCTTTGGCATGGCCTGCTCTTGATCGCTGTTGCGGGGTGGGGCCGTCGTTTGTATGGCCCAGGTTTTGCTTGGCTGGCCTGCGGTCTCACCGCAATGGTTCCAGCGTTACTGGAGCTGCGAACGGATTACGTCTTAGAGATGCCACTCACAGCTGTTTGCACCCTGGCGCTTTGGCGGCTGGATGTGTGGTGTGACCCCTCTGGCGGAGGGCGTTGGAACCAGGCATGGGGTTGCACGCTTGCCGCCTTGGCGGCGTTGTTGGTGAAGCAAAGCGCTTTTCTGGTGCTCACCCCCGCTGGTCTGGGCGCTTTGTTTTTCGTGCTTCGGCGCCGGGCCCATTGGCTGAGGCAAGCCATGCTTTTGCCATTCATGGGTGCAGCTCTGCTCGGCCCGTGGTTGCGTCACAACTGGATTACAAGCTTGGGAGGCACCAATCGAGCCGTGTTCGAATCGGCTGCGCGGGAGGGGGATCCAGGCGTTCTCAGTTGGGCAAGTTGGCTTTGGTATCCCCGCTTATTGCCGGAGCAGCTCGGAGTGGTGCTCCTCGCTGTTGGTGTCTCCGGACTGATGCTCTGGTGGCTCCGCCGCCATGATCCCAGTGCAGACCGTTCTTGGTCCTGGCGTTGGCTGGTGATCAATCTTTTGGCAGCTTGGATCCTCACCACGTTGAGTCCGAACAAAGGAGACCGCTACATCGCTCCGCTGTTGCCCATGCTGGTGCTGTTGTTGGCCCGTGGTTGGTGGCAGTGGGGCCTTTGGTGGCAGCACAAGGGCCACCGTTGGATGCGTCCATGGCTAGCGGCAGGCTTGGTGGCATGTACTCCAGCCGGTTTTTCAACCCAGCTGGAACGCTTGGGGGATCGCCCTCGGGGTCCCCTTGAGGCGCTGGTGGATGCCGCTGGTGCTGACGACTCCCCCTCGCCATCGCGCACTTTGATTGTGGTACCGAGTACGCCAGATCTCAACCAGCACAACGTGTCTTATTACGGCCGCCGCCATGGAGGGCATGTGGTGGGTCGCCAATTGGGGGGCAATGATGCAGACCGCGATCCCGTGTTGGCACGAGCTGATTGGGTTGTCCTCGCCGAAGGCGATCAGGGTTCGGTGCGAAAGGCAGCCCGTCGTCTCGATCGCGCTGTCCGTCGGAGTGGGGTCTTCGAGCAGGTGAAGCAATTTCAGCGCCCCCAAGGAGGGAGTTATTCCCTATGGCGTCGGCGCGGCAATCAGCCTGTGCCGCGGCCAAGTTTTGCCGAACGTTTTCCATTGCTTGCCCTTGGCTTAGCCCAGGGGCCTGCGGGTCTCGATCCTGTTTTCAGCGCCGTTGCGCTGGAACACATGCTGGATGGCCATTTCAGTTATCGACAGCCGGTGTTCCTTGAGGCGACCCGGCGCTTAAAGATCAATCCCAAGGATCAACAAGCTCGTTGGACCCTGGCATTACTGGCCGTCTTGGCCAATCGGCCGCATGAGGCTTCAGAGCAATTTGCTCAGCTTCAGACGCTGATCCCCGATAACCCATGGCCTGCGGCCTACCGCAGTGTTGTGAATCTCGCTGGATGGAATCCATGGGCGGCAATGGCTATCGCTGATAGCGCCGGTCAACAGCACAAGGAACCGGTCCTCCGGGCCCTCGGCGATCTGAGCGGTGTGTTGTCTGGCGCTGTTTGGAGATTGCCCGCTGCTTTGAACAGTGTTCCCGCTGCTGTGACGTCCGTTGAAGCGGGCTTGGAGAGCTCCGATCAGGAGTAGGCCTCTAACTGATCCATGCGCAGCCATACGTCCGGTACGGGGCGATTCCAGCGCACTTGGCCATAGTCACCCTTCACGACAAGCAGTTCTCCAGGACCATTAAAGATGTAGTCCGGTGGTGTGGGATCACTGGCAGCAGCTTCGATACTGGCGGAATAGGCCTTCCGGTTCACTTTCACCAGCGCACCTTTTCGTAGGGCTGCCGGTTTGGCTTTCGCGGGTGCGTTGGTGTCGGAGTCGGCCATTTCAGGTCCAGAAGACATCAGCAGGCTAAAACCAACGGGATGAAGCCACCAACCCTGTGCACGATCACTTAGCCCTCTACTTGATGGCATTTGGCGGTCTGCTCTTGGCGGCAGTGCTGCTTGATGACCTGGCTGATCGCGTCAAATTGCCAGGAATTCTTCTGGTGTTGGCCTTGGGATTGCTGGTCGACAACGACTTGCGCTCGACCAGTGAGCCATTGCTGTCGCTCGTCCGGGCGGATCGGATCACCCAGTCGGCTTTGATTCTGGTGCTCTTTTTTGGAGGGCTCACCACCAATTGGACGCGGATGAAAGCTGTGATCCGACCAGCAGCTCGGCTCGCCAGTCTTGGTGTGTTGCTGACGGCTGGGTTGCTCACGCTGATTGGCGTGGGGGCGCTCATCGCCCAGGGGAAATGGCAGGTGGGATTGCTGGCTCAGGTGTTGTTTGTTGGGGCCATGTTGAGCAGTACAGATGCTTCAGCAGCCCTTTCACTGTTGCGACCACTGGCCGGTCGCTTGCCTCAGCGGGTCCTCGATTTGATCGAAATGGAATCCACCATTAACGATCCAATGGCGGTGGTTTTGGCCAATGTTGCCTTGGCCTTAGCCGGTGGGACGGGTTTGGCGACAGCCGATTTGGTGACGGATGTGATCCGGCAATTCCTTTTGGGTGGACTGCTCGGATTTATTGGCGGCAGCATGATTTCCCAGCTGCTGATGGGCAGTCAATCGCTCACCCGGGGGTCCATGCTGCCGGTGGTGAGCTTGGCTCTCCTGTTGGTGTTGTCAGGGGGCACAACGTTGATGGGCGGAAGTCCGCTCTTGGCGGCATATGTGGCGGGCCTTGTGTTGGGCAATAGCCGTGCTGCCGCCCAAGAGGTGCTCGAAGAAGCCCATTCCAGCTTCGCGAAGATGGCTGAGCTGCTGCTTTTTTTATGTCTGGGCTTGGTTGTCGCCCCCCAAAATGTTGTTGAGGCTGCCGGATGGGCTCTCCTTCTGGTGCTGGCGATGCAGCTGGTGCGGTGGCTGATGGTGCAGCTGTTGTTGCTCCGAGCGGATTTTCAAAGCAGTGAAAAACGCTTTGTGGCATGGACGGGTTTACGTGGGGCGGTTCCCATTGCGATGGCAATTCAGGCTTGGGCATCGCCCGCCCCCTGGGGGAAGTTGATGCCACCCCTCGCCTTAGCCGTGGTGTTGTTTGGCTTATTGCTTCAGGGATTTGCCTTGGTGCCAATCGCGCATCGTTTAGGGCTGGTATTGCCGTCGGAAGAATCGGAACCCACTTAGCCTTTCGTCCTGTGCAATTCCCGCCCCATGCGTCTGTTGCTGCTTGGCTGCACTGGCTTTGTTGGCCGTGAGCTGGTTCCTGCCTTATTGAAGTCGGATCATCAGCTCACGTTGGTAAGTCGACGCTTGGCTCGGGGCTATGAGGCAGAACGCGCTGATGGTCGAGTCAAGTGGTTGCAGCTAGACCCCGCTAAGTCTGTTTCGTGGCAAACACCTGAGCTGGTTGAGGCCCTATCCACCTCGGACGCCGTGGTGAATCTTGCCGGTGAGCCCATCGCCGAAAAACGTTGGACAGCAGTTCATCGCAAGGTGTTGGAAGACAGCCGCTTGGACACAACGCGCTTGCTCGTTGATGCGTTGGCGGCTTCCAAGTCGCCACCGTCTGTGCTGATCAATGCATCGGCGATCGGCTTTTTTGGCACCAGCGCCACCAGCAAATTTGTTGAATCCAGCCCGGTAGGGGCCGACTTCCTTGCCTCGTTATGTCAACGCTGGGAGACGGCTGCTGCCGCAGTACCCGATTCCGTCCGACAGGTGAGCCTTCGAATCGGCATCGTTTTGGCGTCGGATGGTGGCGCACTCGGAAAAATGTTGCCCATTTTTCGTGCTGGCTTCGGTGGGCCGATTGGCACTGGCAAGCAATGGATGAGTTGGATCCATCGCAGCGATCTTTGTGCTCTGATTCAAACAGCGCTCACTGATCAGGCTTGGTCTGGTGTGGTGAATGCGGTAGCGCCGGAGCCTGTGTCGATGGCAGCGTTCTCGAAGCAGTTGGGCCGAAGCCTCAATCGCCCCAGCCTGTTGCCTGTGCCCGGACCGATTTTGCAGTTGCTCCTCGGAGATGGTGCCAAGGTTGTGCTTGAGGGTCAGCAGGTGGCCTCTGAGAGGTTGGACTCCTTGGGATTTAGCTTCCGCTACCCGACCCTTGTTTCAGCCCTCGCCGCTGCCACCAGCTGACGATTCCGCTCAAGACAGCCGCCATGATTAACAAGCTGATCGCTGGGGTGAATAAGGGTTGCCAGAGCCGTTGAAAAAGATCCATCGGACCTGACTGTCCCTGGCTTTGGGCAACCACCGCCGCCACAAAAAATCCTGCCCCAAGAATCACCACCAGCACATTCAGCATCAAGAGCCGATCCAGCCAGCGTTTCCAAGTGGGTTCCGTTCCTGCCGTCATGGTGCTGTTGATGGGCAAAGGCCGTCAATGGCTGAAGCCATTCTCAGACCACCTCCGCTGCTGCCCAACCTGCGCTGTGCTTCGGTGTGGCACTGCTTTTGGAAGTCGAGGTCGTGATGGATTCGCTTCAGCAGCTTCAGGGCCAGTTCTGCAGAGGCGAAAAGGTTGTCCTGGCTGCCGCTGTCGCCCGGGGCGCAAAACACTGTGGGTCCCAGGAGGCGCCGCTGCGCTTCAGCAAAGGATGCTGTGAACTGGGGCCCCTGGCCTGGAAGTTGCAACACTGGCTTGGCAAGGCCAACGGCCTGTTCGGCTGCGGTGCCGGCCATGCTGATTACCAGATCGCTCTGTTGTAAAACCGTCTGAAAGGCTCCGCGACGAACCCGAACGGCAGGAGATCCCTGGCGCTGAAGCAGACCATCCCGAAGTTGCCAGCCAACACCATTGGCACAACGCTCTAAACCCGTGTCATCAAGGCTTGAAACGAGGGCTAACTCAAGCGAAATCCCATTGTTGTCTGGGAGTTGATCACTCAGCCTGAGAAGCAACTGCAGATTGGCCTCCAGCTCTGGGCGACGGCTGCCAGGTAGAAGACCGATTCGTGGTTGGGTGTTGGACAGCAACGCTGTTGGTGGCAACACCGGGTCCATAAAGGGATTACCGAGAAATTGCACCGGTCGTGCCAGCTGGTTGCTCAGATCGTCTGCAGTGAGTTGATCCCGGCTGAAAATGGCTCGAAAATTTTTGCCAGACAGCATCGGCCCACAGGGCCATGGAAGTCGAAGTTGGCCCTCGTAATGACTGGAATAAGCCACGAGATAGGTCGCCACTGGACGACGGGTGAGCCACGCAGCAATGACGGGAATCACGTCGCCCACCACCACGATCAGATCGAACCGATGGGCGTGTCGTATGAGGCGGAGCAAACGACGCAGCAGATACAGAATTTGCCCTTGGATGAGTTCTGTTAGACGTCCCTGCAGGCTCGTGTATCCGATCCCGCCTGTGCTGAATTCATGGCTGCTGCCCAGCAGAGGAATCGTGGCTTTGGAATAAGGGCGTCCCAGGCCGGCTAGAGGCAGAGCTGTGACCTCATGGCCGAGGGTTCGGAGCACACTCCCCAGTAACGATCCGGATAGGTCTTCACCGTGGCCATTACTGAGTAGAAGAATGCGTCCCATTCACCACATCCAGGTGGAAGGATCCGGAATGCCGTTGGCTTCCCTTGTCATTCTGATCCGTTGGGCTACCTGGGCCAAATGTTCGTCGCGACGTTGATTGGCCCGTTCCCTTGCTGCGTGGCGGCTGGCCTCGGAAGGAAGTCGGGTGATCGTCCACATCCCAACCATTCTGCCAAGACTGCAATCAAATCAGCTCAGTACTCGTATCGAAAGACGATCTAATCACTGAAAAACAGAGTGCACTGGATTTAGAAATCGAGCCAGGCTTTGACTTTTTCAAGCGCTTTCCATCCCGGTTTCCGTTGTAAGCCGTCGTTAATGGATGTTTTGAGGTCGCCGGCAGCTTCCGGAGCAAAGGCGATCACCTGTTGAACCACCTGAATGTGGTCGCGCACTCCCTTGGATTTCGTTTCAAGTAGCGCCAGGCTGAGATTGATCCTCGCTTGAGGGTCTTGGGCATTGAATTTCACGGCGAGCCGAGCCGACCGCAGGGCGTCCTCTGGCTGGTCACAAAGCAATTGCAACCACGACAAACACGTCCAGCCCGCTGATTGCCCTGGTGAAGCCTCGGTGATCTGAAGAAAGTCAGGCAGCACCTCAGATGCTGCCGCACCCGCCTGATAGCGAGCCATGGCCTGATCGAACAGGTTGTCCGCGGAGGACTCCATCGACGGTGAAGAGATGTTGGATCTAATCAGATTCCCATGCGACTTCGTCGTTGCAATCAAACAGCGAACGAGCTTCCACAGCCGCAGGTTTGCGTGGCATTGGGATTGGTGAAGTTGAAGCCACCGCCGATCAGTGCGGTACTGAAGTCCAACTGCATGCCGTAGATGTAAAGCAAGCTCTTTGGATCACAGATCACACGGAAACCTTGGCCGTCGGATGATTCGTAGTCGTAGCTCTCGTCGTCGTCCAGGGTGTCGGAGGCAGGCACGAAATCCATCGTGTAGCTCATGCCGCTGCACCCTCCGGAGCGCACCCCAACGCGCAGCACCTGATTGGTGCCCTGCTCTCCGCAGAGCTTGGCCAGCTGTTGCATCGCCGGTTCTGTAATCAAAATGCCCTTGCCGTCCTTAGCGGTATGGGCCGGCATCGTGGTGGGTGTGGTGGTCATCGTTGCCGCGTGCTCGACCCCCACTCTATGGAGGTTCATACATAGAGTCGACTGAGTTGAACGTCTCAAGGTGCGGGTCGCGATTGTCGGTTCCGGTCTCGCTGGCCTTACCGCTGCGGTAGATCTTGTCGATGCGGGCCATGAGGTGAACCTCTACGAGGCACGCCCATTCATGGGCGGCAAGGTGGGCAGTTGGGAAGACCCCGATGGCAACCACATCGAAATGGGCCTTCACGTCTTCTTCTTCAACTACGCCAACCTCTTCGCCTTGATGAAGAAGGTGGGGGCTTTCGAAAATCTCCTGCCGAAGGACCACACCCATTTGTTCGTGAATGAGGGAGGTGACTTGCGTGAACTTGATTTTCGCTTCCCGATTGGTGCCCCGTTTAATGGCTTAAAGGCGTTTTTTACGACACCTCAGCTCAGTTGGATCGACAAGCTGCGCAACGCCTTAGCGCTTGGTACTAGCCCAATCGTGCGTGGGCTTGTGGACTATGAGGGCGCGATGCGTACGATCCGCGCTTTGGATTCAGTCAGCTTCCAGGATTGGTTTGTGGGCCACGGCGGGAGTCCTGAGAGCATCCGTCGCATGTGGAATCCGATTGCTTACGCGCTGGGATTCATCGATTGCGAAGCGATATCGGCCCGCTGCATGCTCACGATTTTCATGATGTTTGCTTCGAAAACCGAAGCATCGAAGCTGAATTTGCTTAAGGGGTCACCCCATCGCTGGCTCACCGGTCCAATCCTGGATTACATCCAGGCCCGTGGCGCCAAATTGCATTTGCGCCATCGGGTGAAGGATGTTCAGTTCTCGGATGGTGAAAATCCTGTCGTGACGAGTCTTCTGTTGGGGACACCGGACGGCGACACCACTGTTGAAGCCGATATTTATCTGGCCGCGTGTGATGTTCCGGGTATCCAGAAGTTGTTGCCTGAGGCTTGGCGCAAATTCCCTCAATTTGAGGCCATACATCATCTTGAGGCCGTGCCAGTGGCCACGGTGCAGCTGCGGTACGACGGTTGGGTGACTGAACTCAACGAAGAACATGAGAGCCAGCGTCGAGATCTCAACAACCCCACTGGTTTAAACAATTTGCTCTACACGGCTGATGCGGATTTCAGCTGTTTCGCTGATCTCGCACTCGCCAGTCCGGAGGATTACCGCAAAGAGGGTGAGGGCTCCCTTTTGCAGTGTGTTCTCACACCGGGTGACCCTTGGATCCCCAAATCAGTGGACGACATTGTCGCCCATACAGATCGCCAGGTGCGCGCTCTTTTCCCTTCAGCCCACAATCTCAAGCTCACTTGGAGCAATGTTGTGAAACTGGCCCAATCGCTGTATCGCGAGGCACCTGGAATGGAGCCCTATCGCCCTGATCAGCGCACACCTATCGGCAACTTCTTTTTGGCCGGTAGCTACACCAAACAGGATTACATCGATTCCATGGAAGGAGCAACGATGAGTGGCCATTTAGCGGCTGCTGCCATCCTCGATCAGCCCGCCAAGTTGGCGACAAACGCAGCGGTGGCCTAGATGGGACGCTGGCTAGAAAACACGGTAACGACGGAAGTTCAGGCCTCTGCAGACAAGGTTTGGACGGTGTGGAGCGACCTTGAGGCCATGCCCAAGTGGATGCGTTGGATTGAATCGGTAAAAACCCAGGACGATGATCCTGATCTCACCGATTGGATCCTTGCGGCCCAGGGTTTTCGATTCACCTGGAAAGCGCGGATCACTCAGCGTGTGGAAGAGCAACAGCTGCATTGGTCATCGGTCGGTGGGTTGCCCACCAAGGGAGCGGTGCGCTTTTACCCCCAAACGCCGGACTGCACCGTTGTGAAGCTCAGCGTGAGTTACGAACTACCCAGGGTCTTGGCACCTTTGATGGATCCAAGCATCTTGGGGGGGATTGTGACGAAGGAGCTTCAGGCGAACCTTGACCGTTTTCGTGATTTGGTGGAAATCGTCGACTAATGCACGCTTCATGCATTCCCTGGGATGGCTGGTGCTTGCCCTTGGCCTTTCGTCCTGTGGAGACCAAGCGTCCATGGCCCCATCTGCTGAACAAGACGTCCCGCCTTTGGCTCTGCAGTCTCAGCAGAGCAGTGCAGCATCACCGCTGCTGCCGTTGATTCCCGGGGCAACCGGTTTAAAGCCACTACCGACAGCTCAACAAGTTCAGGCTGCGGTCCCGTCGGGCCGTGCTGATCCTTTTAGTCCCCTACCGCTTGCGACTGGAGCCGACAAACCTGCGTCCGGTGGTTCCCGTTTGTTGGGTGTTCTCACTGTTGGAAAGCAGACGCGTGCGTTGTTTTCCTTTGGGATGAGTCGTGGTGAGATCTGTGTTGGTCCCCGCGGGAGATGTTCTCAGGATCAGCCCCTCGTTTTGCCTGAGGGTTGGTCAGTGTTGAACATTGATGGTCAAAAAGGGTGTATTCAGTTAGCTGAGAATGGAAAAGCTCAAGACTTTCTCTGTATCGCTTGAGTGCAGGCCTCTACTAATCCCTCAAGGTCGTGCGGGTCTGCTTCAGCATCCACTCGGCCGAAGTGCTCACTGCAGCTTCGGCTGGTTTGAGGACCGATCGATACCACGGCCACTCCGTTCAAATGTTGCTTCCATTCGCTTCCGAAGCGCATCTCCATGAGCTGGGCGGTATGCGTTGCGGTTTTACCGCTGGTGAAAGCGATCGCATCCACCGCACCAGCGGCGAGGGCCGTCGCGGCTGGTTCCGCCATGTGTTCTGGGCAGCGAGAGTCGTAGGCGGCAACCTCCACGACGCGCACCCCCGCTTCGCCGAAGGCATCTGCCAAGACCGTTCTGCCGCCGTGTTGAACCCTGGGCAGAAGCATGGTTAACCCCCAGCCGGATACGGGGAAATGATCAATCAAACTTTCAGCAACAAAGCTGGGAGGCACGAAATCGGCAGGGGCTCCCAGCTCCTCGAGGAGCCTTGCTGTTTTACGTCCAACGGCTGCAATTTTTAGGCTGCTCGGCAGTCGGCACAGGTTGCGCTGCTGTCGTTGAAGTCGTTGTTCAACGGCCAAAACACCATTGGCACTGGAAAACACCAGCCAATGAAAATTGTCGAGGTCTGCCAAGGCATCGTCTAAAGGCCCCCAGTGGTCTGGTGGAACGATCACCAGTGCTGGCAAGTCAAGAACGTTGGCCCCCTTGGCTTCCAGGAGTTCTTTGGCTTCTCCTTGCTGTTCGGCCGCGCGGGTGATGACCACGGTGCGGTGTTGCAATGGCTGGTCCGATCTCGAGGCGGGGAGGCTCACATCACCAGCTCCGTATCAAGTTTCACGATTCCTTGAACGTTGTCGCGCAGTTGGCGGGCCTCATCGGTACGACCTTGGGCCGCTAAGAGTTCAATCGCTTTGCGAAAACCGTTGCGGGCGGCTTCGATATCACCACCGAGCAACCTGGCCACGGCATGGTTTTGATGGCATGCGGCGTTGTTGGGATCCAAGGCAAGGGAACGGCCATAGGCTTCGAGGGCCAAGGCGATCTCGCCTTTTTTGCGGAGCATTAAGCCGAGGTTGTACCAACCCAATGCCACTTCCGGTGCCCGTTGCGTGGCGGTTTGCGTGAGTTGGATCGCCTCGTCAAGTTGGTCTTGCTCCATTAATCGGGCCGCCAGGTTGAGGCGAGCACCAAGGGTGATGCGGGTATCGAGCGGGATGTCTAGGGCTTGGCGATAGAAGGCAACGGCTTCGTCTGGGTCGGATTCGCTGAGCGCTAAACCGAGATGCAGGAGCAGTTCATAACGCTCGCCGCTCTGGGCGGTTGCACCTTCAAGGCCTTGTCGCAACAGCGGGATGGCCTCAGACGCGCGGCCTTCGCTGATCAAGAGTCCCCCGAGCTTGGCGCTTGCGTACGGATCGCCAGGGTGTCGTTTGAGGTCGTCCTCCATCGCTTCACGCAGCCGATCGGCTTTGTCGGAGCCAGAGAGAAGTTCGGGTCTGTAACCGTCATGAAGGATGGCGGGTTCGCTGCAATTTGCGACACGCCATTGAGGCTCAGACGTGATGAGCGCCTGAACGCTCTCATCGATCATCGAGTGATAAGGGCGACTCCACTGGATGCTGGGATGACGTCGAAACAACCGACTGACGCTGGAGTAGGGAGCCATGGCCGCCCCGATCTCATAGCGAAGCAGATTGATAACCAGTACATCGGGCTGGGCCATCAGGGCTTTTAAAGACGGAATCACTTCAGGCCGAAGTTGTTCATCCGCATCCAGCACCAGCACCCAATCGCCCGTGAGGAATTTCAGGGCATGGTTTCGGGCAGGGGCAAAATCCCCAGGCCATTCCATCTGCTCGACGCGGGCCCCAGCTTGTTCGGCGATCGCCACGGTGCCATCAATAGAACCGGTGTCCACCACGACCATTTCATCGGCGAACCCCTTCACGGAGGCCAAGCAGGTTGCCAGTCGTGCCTCCTCGTTGCGCACGATCATGGAAAGGCTGAGCATCAGTTGGGGCCCTTTGATCGGCCGAGGTTAAAGCGGTTAGTCGGTGAAATCAGCTTTACCGGTTGCGGTGTGTGAGCGGTTCAGCAGAGTTTTCAGCACTTGTTGTTGTGCTTCAGGCATTTGTCCTGGGCTGTAAGCAGCTGGTATGTCGGGCTTCAGAACGGTTCTTAACTGCTCCCATAGGTAAGGGCTGCCGTAGACGACAAGACCAGCCAGACGATGGAGCTTTTGGAGCTGCTGCACTGCTGCCGACCATGGCTCGATGCTGTCTTGCGTGCCGCGAAAAGGATTGCCCCGCATAAAGAGTTGCAGAAGCACCGGACCCTGCCCCAGGCGTTCCAAGGCAAGGGGGGAATCCTGGTCTGGTTGCCAAGGGGAGAGGCCTTGGCTGTGGATCACCAGGCTCTTGAATCCTTGACCCTCGGGTAGGCGAAGCGCAGGCGCTGTGCCACTCAGAACAGGGCAAGGAACGATGCCATCCACCCGAATCAGATTGATTCCTTGGCTGCAGTTGATGCCTGTGCTGGGTTGAAGATGAAGACAGGCAGCGACGAGCTCTTGTTCCAGTTGTCGTTCCGACTCAGATGGAAGTGGGGTGTCCTGTGCTGGGTTGAGTGGATGGTGGTGCTTGTCGATTCGCTTCAGCGCTTGCCGCCGCCGTTGTAGGGAGTCCTCTAGACGCTGCATGGGCAGCCGTCCGCTGCGAAAGGCATTGCATAAACCGTCGATCGCTGCATCGGCATCGGCTGGCATCAAGATCAGATCCGCTCCAGCCTCAAAGGCCAAAACCGCGGCCTCAGCAGCGCCGTAGCGCTTGGTGATGGCTTCCATTACAAGGGCGTCGGTTACAACTAAGCCGTCAAAGTGCAAGTCGTGTCTCAACAGGTTGGTGAGCACAGTTGTTGAGAGCGTTGCGGGATGGTTTGGATCGAGCTCTGGGAGTAACAGGTGGGCTGTCATCACGCTGTCGACCCCCGCAGTGATCACCTCCTGAAAGGGCGGGAGTTCAACCGCGGCCAATCGCTCCTTGCTGTGGGGAAGGACAGGTAGGTCCAAGTGGGAGTCGCTGCTGGTGTCTCCGTGGCCTGGGAAGTGCTTGGCACAACCCAGCACACCGGTTCGGCTGAGTCCGCGTTGAAATGCTGCCGCAAGCGTTCCTGCAGTGGCGGCATCTTCACCCCAAGCCCGCACATTGATCACCGGGTTAGCAGGGTTGTTGTTGACGTCGCAAACCGGCCCAAGCACCCAGTTCAGTCCGCAGCGGCGCGCTTGGTCTCCAGTGCAACGGCCGTAGCGCTCAGCCAAGTCCAACGCCCGCTGAGGGTCGCTCTGGTACAACCGGCCAAGTGCTAACGGTGGGACGAGCCAGCTTGCTCCTTCAAAGCGTTGGCCAACGCCCTCTTCAACATCGGCACAGAGCAAGAGGGGTTCATCACTCCATCGCCGCAACATTTCAGTTCGCTGCTGTAATTCCACAGCGCTTCCCCCCAAAAGGATCACGCCCCCAACGCCCTGATGCAGGAGACGTTCCAGGGTTGAGTTGTTGAGTTCCCAGCGTGGGTAGCGACGTTGTGGATCGGAGAGGTGGCCACTGGCTCGGACCACGATCAGCTCGGCAATCTGTTGCGCTAATCGATCAATCGGGCTGCAGCTCATCGCTTCCCGGGGGGATTTCGCCGCGTTCTTGGCGTTGATCTTCGAGTTGGTTCAGGAGCCCAAGCACGGACGTTCCCTTCTCTAGGCCTCGATCCAATTGAAACTTCACCTCGGGTGCGCGACGCATTTGTAGACGACGCCCCAGTTCACCCCTCAGGTAACCGCTAGCGGCTTCGAGCCCCTCCATCACTTCATTTTGGTCGTTGGTTTCACCAAAAATGCTCACAAAAATTTTGCAGTGTTGAAGATCCCCGGCCACTTCAACCGATGTGATGCTCACCATGCCCTTGTGCACCCGTTCATCGCGGATGCCATTGATCAATAGTTCGCTGGTTTCTTTGCGGATCAGGGCTGCGACCCGCTCTACCCGACGCCCCTGAGCCATTACGCCATCGGTACTCCATTCACCATGGCACGGAGCACGAACGAGAGGCTGATGAAACCACTGATGAGGGCTCCGATCATGGCCACCGCCGTTACCGGATTGCTGCGTCGCTGGGCGAGGGGTTCAGCCACGGAGTTCATCACCCCGAGCGTGAAGGTAACCAAGTAACGCGGATAACGAGTGACATTGAGGAAAAACTCCCGCATGGTGCTGGCGAGCTCTGGTTTCTGATAGCTACTCTGCCGGGCTTATGGGACCTTCGGTGATGATGGAACTGCACCAATTTCGACATTCCGCTTTCTGCCTGAAGGTTCGGATGGTGCTACAGGCCAAAGGGCTCAGCTACCGGACCGTTGATGTCACGCCGGGGATCGGCCAGGTTGCAGTCTTCCGAATGTCTGGCCAGCGACAGGTTCCTGTCCTGGTGGATGGCGATGTTGTGTTGGCCGATTCGTCTGCGATTGCTCGGCACCTTGAACAACGAGAACCCAGTCCAGCACTAATACCTGGCGATGTACGTGAGGCGGCTCAGGTGCAACTGATTGAGGATTGGGCCGATACAACATTGGCTGCAGCTGGACGCTCTGCCCTCGTTCAGGCGGCGGCCATGGATCCATCGCTGCGTGTTGCACTACTCCCCGATGATCTCCCTGATCCGGTGCGCACGGTGATGGGTGCGATCCCCGGTGGCTGGGTCGGCAGCGTTACTGAGTTGGTAAATCAGAACGAGCGTGCGGATTTGCTCACCAGCCTTGAGCAGTTGTCTGCATCCGTTCAACAAAGTCCCTGGCTGGTGGGAGATGAAATGTCCATGGCCGACTTATCTGTGGCCGCTCAACTGTCGCTGTTGTGTTTCCCCTCCTCTGCGGGTGCAGCATTGGCAGGGAAAGGGGTGCCTGGCTTAAGTGATCACCCCAAACTTCAGCCCCTCTTCCAGTGGCGAGATCAACTCGAGCTCAAGTTGATGGAGCGGACGCTGGAAGAGGTGTGAACCGCAGCTGGTAGTGGTGGCTGGCCTTGATGGTGTCGCGCAAATTTTCTCCCGGTGGGGGGAATATCCCTTGCCACTGCTCGGCACAGATCTCTAGGCCACAGCGTTGATATCGGCTCAGGGTTTCCACCTGACTCAACCTTGGTGGCCCGGGTGCGTGGAGGATTTGGAGAACTAACTCATCGGCTAAAAACGTGTCGGTATTGGGGGATAGCTGCTGTCTGCCAGTCACGGTGGTTTCCAGTCTTCGATCACCTGTTAGCTGTGCCATCTGACGATTGGACGACTTGGGGTCGTCTTCGACCCGCAGCAGCTGTTCACCGAGTAGGGCGCGACCGATGGCATGGGCGTTGAAGGCGCGATCCCCCACAAGTCTGTTTTGGCTGTCGGAAATGAAGCGCGCTTCGTGGGTGAGGGCGGGCTGGTCAAGGGCGTCGAGGTCGACACTTTCCACCTGCCATCGGCCTTGGAACCATTGCGGATAGATCAGGTCATCACGGCTGGCGGGGCGGCTGAGAGGTGCCGGCAACGTCCAGTTAGGCCAAAGCTCCAGCCTTTGCTCCAAAGGAGACGCCCATGCGGGGGATCCACCGAGCAGGATGGAGAACCCGATCAGAAGCGCAAGCAAGTTACGGCCCATGTCTGATCCTTTGATTCGTGCTTGTGATGATTACGTGGTGTTGGAACCGGGCAAGCCAGAACAGCTGCTCGATGTCCCAAATACCCTGGCATGGCTGAGTCGCTGGTTGCAGACGATGGATCAGTTGCCAGCCGACTTGGCTGGTCTGTCGAGTGTGGAGGTTGCTGCCCAGCGATTGCTCGACACAGCTTGTGATTTGGAGCTCAGTCCAGGCGTCACGATTCAGTGGTTTGCGGTTCGCTTGGAGCCACCCTCAACGCTCTGAAGTCAAGCTTCCCTCAACGCTCGCGTTGTTCGGTTGGATCTTTGATGAGCGTCGGAAGGAGTTGCAGGATGCCATCCGCGACTGCATCCGGTGATTCGTCCTTGATCACCACCGTGAGATCCGCTTCGCCGTAAAGAGGCCGTCTTTCCTGGAGGAGGGTGTCTAAGGCTGCTTCGGGGTTTGGTTGTTGGAGCAGTGGTCTTTGGGTTGAGTCGTCCCGCAGGCGTTCGATGAGCTGGGCCCGATTCACATCAAGCCAAACCACGATGCCGCTGTGCAGTTGTCCCCAGTTTTCTGGTTTGGTTACCACTCCACCGCCTGTGGCCACCACCAGGGAATGGCGCTGACTGATCGCATTAAGCACTTGGCTTTCGATCAAGCGGAAGCCTGCTTCCCCCTCCCGTTCAAAAATCTCTGGAATCGCGCAGCCGGCCACCTGTTCGATTACAGCATCGGCATCGACGAAGCCATACCCCAGTCGTTTCGCAAGGGGGCGGCCAGTACTTGTTTTTCCGCTCCCCATCATTCCGATGAGGTAGATGCTGCGTCCGCTTAAACGCTCTTTGAGGGAAAGAATGGGATCTGCCATCGCTCGAAATTGCCGATAGCTCATTAGGATGCTCCTCGGCCGGAATGTCACATGACTGAAACGAAGTCGATAGCCCGGCATGGCCAGGGCCGTTCCTGCGTGATTACACGACGGGCCTGCTTCAGTGCCAGCCATCGCTATTGGTTGCCAGAGCTGTCAGCAGACGACAATGCTGCTCGATTTGGTCCTTGTAGTTTCGCGCCAGGTCATGGTCACAACTATGAGCTGATCGTTTCGATGGCGGGCGATCTTGATGCCGATGGCATGGTGTTGAACCTCTCCGAGGTGAAGCACGCGATCCGCTCCGAGGTCACAGGGCAGCTCGACTTTCGCTTTTTAAACGAAGCGTGGCCTGAGTTTGATGTGTCGAGTTCGGAGGGTTGCCTTCCCACCACTGAGGCACTGGTTCGAACGATTTGGCATCGACTTCGTTCCCACCTTCCAATCACGGCTTTACGCCTCTACGAACAACCGGGCCTCTGGGCCGACTATCTCGGAGATTCCATGGATGCATTCCTCACCATTCGTACCCACTTCGCAGCGGCGCACCGTCTGGCCCGTCCGGAGTTGAGTCAGGAAGAAAACGAGCAGATCTACGGCAAGTGCGCTCGGCCCCATGGCCATGGTCACAACTATTTGGTGGATATCACGGTTCGTGGGGCTATCGACCCCCGCACCGGAATGGTTTGCGATTTGTCGGCCCTGCAACGGTTGGTCGATGATCTGGTTGTTGAGCCGTTTGATCACACCTTTTTGAACAAGGATGTGCCGTTTTTTGCTGAGTGCGTCCCCACCGCAGAAAATATTGCGCTGCACATTGCTGATCGCCTCTCCAGTCCGATTAAGGCCATTGGAGCTCAGCTGCATAAGGTGCGCCTCCAGGAGAGTCCGAATAATGCAGCCGAGGTGTATGCGGAAGTGCCACAGCTAGAAATGCTTCCGGCTTCGATGGATGCCGTTGCAGCCATCTGACGACTGCGCTGCTCCAGCACTCGAGCGGCCTGAAACACGGCTGGTTTTGGCTATTTCGCTAGATGGTCGTTTGGCGCCTGCTGAGGGTGGTGCAGCCCAATTGGGAGGGAAGGGTGATCGTCGTGTTCTCGATACAGCACTGGCCTGGGCTGATGCCTGTTTGATGGGTGCAGGGACGTTACGGGCCCACCAAAGCACTTGTTTAATCCGTGATCGGGCCTTGCTTCAACAACGCGTGGATCAAGGTCGATCCGCCCAGCCCACGGCGGTGGTGGTGAGTCGATCTGATGGGTTCCCCCTGCAGTGGCAATTTTTTCGGCAGCCCTTGGAGCGGTGGTTGTTGGCACCGAAAGCTCCCGCTGAAGGTTTTGATCGCTGGATTCCGTTAGGCCACTCTTGGCCGGAGCGCCTTGAAACTCTGTATGCCTGTGGGGTGCGACGCCTCGCGCTGTTGGGGGGTGCGTCCTTGGCGGCGGAATTGCTGCAAGCCGATTGTGTGGATGCCCTCCAGCTCACGCTGGTGCCGACATTGCTTGGCGGGCCTCACACATGGTTGCCTATTGATCCGAACCCACTCCCACTTTCAATGCTGGGGGCTGGGGCCTGGAGCTGCGATGGGCTCGAAGACTTGGGTGAGGGTGAAATGATGCTGCGCTACCGAAGGCAACGAGTGCATTAGTGCATCCTTGATTGGCTTTGATTCGAGCTTTTCTCGGGTGTGCGCAGATTTCGGGATGATGATTAATGTGAGAGTAGAGCTGATAAGGTTATTTTTTGATGGGAAAGAAAAACAAAAAAAGAAAACTTAGAGGTACTTCTGGCCCTGATGAACTCACTGGTCTCGTCAGCAATCAGCGCATTTATGGACTTGCTGGGGATGATGTTATTTCAACGGTCGAAGGTAAATTTAAGGCTTGGGGTGGTAAGGGCCACGATACTTTTGTCACCCTCAATGGAGGGGACGGGTATTTGCAGGTGATGGACTTTGAGGTGGGAGATAAGATTCAATTTTGTGGATGTGCGTCCACCCGTATTGAACAGAGGGGAAGAAATGCATGGATCGTCAAGTCCAGCGATGTGAAAGCAGTTTTGAGCGGGGTTGATGCCGATGAGCTTGAACTTGATTTCACCAAGGGTTTGATTGCGTTTGCAGAGGAGTTCTGACTTGGTCGGAGTAAGGAGCCTTAGCTCGCTCTCTTTCGTTAGCGTTAGCCGATCCGGATGGTGGGGGTTACGCCTATGACCGCTCTCACTGCGCGCTGGCACCGTTCCATCGCTGAAATCTCTCCACAGCAATGGATTGAGATGATCGGGAAAGATTCCTTGCCCTTTTATCAATGGGAATGGCTTAATGCCCTCGAACGTTCAGGAAGCACAGTCCCTGATCAGGGTTGGCAACCGCTTCACCTCGCCCTATGGCGGGACGAAACGCCCGTCGCTGTCGCACCTTTATTTGTCAAGGGGCATAGCTATGGCGAATTTGTTTTTGATCAGACCTTCGCTCGATTGGCAGCAGATCTTGGTTTGCGCTACTACCCGAAGCTTTTGGGCATGAGCCCGGTGAGCCCGGTTACGGGCTACCGATTTCATATGCTTCCTGGGGAAGATGAGTCTCAGCTCACGAGAGTGTTGCTGCAAACAATCGATGGTTTTTGTGAAAAGAATGGGATATTGAGTTGTAATTTTCTATATGTCGATCCTTCTTGGCGCCCTTTGGCTGAGGCGGTAGGTTGCGCGGTTTGGCTGAACCAGCAGAGCCTTTGGAGCCGTGGTAATGATCAAACTTTTGACGATTACCTTCAGGGTTTTAACGCTAATCAACGCCGGAATATCAAGCGAGAGCGTAAGGCTGTTGCTAAAGCCGGTGTCATGGTGACGCCCCTCACTGGTGATCAGCTTGATGGTGAACTTTTAGAGATCATGTATCAGTTTTACGAGCAGCATTGTTCTCAGTGGGGGCCATGGGGGAGTAAGTATTTGGAGCGGGGGTTTTTCGCCTCGCTAGCTGATCAATATCGCGAAAATATTGTGTTGTTCTCGGCCCATCGGGGCGATCCCCGTGATCCCGTAGCGATGTCGCTCTGTGTGCGTGATGCCACCCGACTATGGGGCCGATATTGGGGGACGCACGAGCAAATTGACTGCTTGCATTTCGAGGTTTGTTATTACGCTCCAATTCAATGGGCTCTTCAGCAGGGGATCGATTCCTTTGATCCCGGCGCAGGAGGTAGTCACAAGCGGCGGCGTGGATTTGTGGCTCAGCCGCATGCCAGTTTGCACCGTTGGTATGAACCACAGATGGATGCATTGATTCGCGCTTGGTTGCCCAAGGTGAATGGCTTGATGTTGGAAGAAATCGATGCGATCAATGCCGAGCTGCCCTTCAAAGCAGAGTCCCCCACGTTGGGTTTGTAAATTCAATTCATGGCGAAGCTTTCCGACGTTGTTCCGCGATACGAAGCTCGTGATGAGCTGGATGAGCGTTTGTCGCAGCGATTCATTGCCCTCGATCCCACGGGCTACTTCTTGATCAAGGTTGACTCTGGCTCAGCGGAGCTGGTGCTGGAGCACTACGGCAACACCATCGACGACAAGGGACTCGCCCATGATCCTGAGACAGGGGAAGTGCTGAGTTGCAAGGGTGGTAATGGACCGAGGCAACCATCCGCCGTCTATCGAGGTTCGACTGCGAAACAAGTCGGAATCCAGCTCACTGAAGGTGATGGCCCCCATCCGCTGAGCTGTCTGGATCACGCTTTGTACTTAGGGCGTGAGCTTCAGAAAGCGGAGGCTTGCCTTTATCAGGGCACGTTATACGTTCAGGATTGAACGGTGCCTGTTCAATCCTGAACCTGTTTTCGAGGTTCGGTTGTCAGGGATGTCTGCTGTGGACGAATTCCTCTCCTAGCGCTTGAGGTTCGTTCATGAGTTGTTCGTTGCGGGAGGTTGGCCACCGTCTGAGATACAAACGTCGCAATTTCACAAAGCCTGTCGGCTCTCCCCCTTCAGCTACTGAATCTCTGATCTAATAGTGAGGACTTCCTTATTTGCTCATGGGCGTTGGTATCTACCTCGGACTCGTTGGAACTGGTCTCGTTGTTGCCTTCGTGCTCACCAAGCTTCTGAAGGGAATCAAGTTGATCTGATCGGTTCGAGTGTTTTGTGGCCGCGGGTCAGGATCCACCGAATCGCCACCACAAGGCTGATTCCTCCGCATAGGGCAAAGGCTGTTGAAAGATTGGTTGCTACAACCACTCCTGCCACCAAGAGGCCACTGAGCCCACCCCCGCCGAGAAAGGCGATTTGGCTGAGTCCGGCCATGCGCCCCCGCATGACTGGATCAGAACCGATTTGAGTGATTAGGTTGCAGCTGCTCAAGAGGCCTGCGGTGCCGGCCCCGATCAGAAAGGCCATAGCCAAGCTGAATGCCACCCCTGGACTTCTGGACATGCCCAGTTGGGCAATGGCTGTAATCATTCCGAACCCTCCGAGGGTGAGGAAAGGTCGATGGCTGCATTGGGCGCTGTTGCGTTGCAGCACCAACCCACCAGCAATGCTTCCTGCAGCCAGCACGCTGGTGAAGAGGCCAAGGTCTGTGGGTTTCCCGCCAAGCACTTCAAAAGCAATCAGCGGGGCCAGTCCGGGATGGAAAAATCCCACCAAACACATCACCGCTGTGAGCGTGAGCACGCCTTGCAAGGTGGGGCCGCACTGACGCCAAGCACTGCTCAAACTGGCATTCTTTCCGTTGGTGCTGCGCACGTCCCTTGTGCGATCTGGCTGCAGAAGAAACATCACGCTGGCGATGGGCAGTAAATAACTGGCTGCATCGATACCCAAGGCCCAAGCGGGTCCGGTTGCCGCTAGCAGCCAACCGCCGATCGGTGGCCCGACAAGTTTCCCAACGTTGAACACCACGGAGAAGCTTGTGAGGTAGCTCCCCAATTGATTGGGACCCACGAGGATTGAACAGTATTTATTTCGGGCTGTGAGTTCATAGGCTCCCGCGATCCCAACGAGCAGTGTGCTGCTGAGGAGTAAAACCACCTGCGCCATGCCTTCAAAGAGGGGTATGGCCAGGGCCCCCAATCCAGCTGCGGCCAAGAGGGCCCATTGCGACTGCACAAGCACCCGTTCACAGCCAACACGATCGGTGCGCACCCCCGCGGGGCCACTAATGATGAGCGTCGGGAGCGCCAGTGCTGCAAAATTTAGGGCGAGTAGAAATGGATCGGCGCTCCCATCCATCAGGATCCAGCCTTTGGCAGTGATCCCGGCAAAAGACCCCGCCGTACTCACGCCAGAGGCGACTAAAAACAGCCGGCGTTGCTGCTCGGGCTGCAGTTGAAGAACGGTCAATCCTTCACTCTGGCTTCCGCCACCATCGAGCGAGCACCAACGATGTGTCCGGTTAGGTCGTAAATATCAGCACCAGTAATTTTGACCGGAACAAAACTTCCTGGTGCGGCTTGTTGTCCGTCATCGCCAGGTTGAACATGCACTTCGCCATCCACTTCTGGCGCAAAGCGAGCGCAGCGGCCGATCATCTCGCCCGTTTGTGGGTTGTGCTGCTCGATCAACACATCAACCGTTTTGCCCACCCAGCGTTGGTTGCGCTCTGCTGCGATGGGTTGCTGCAAGGCCATCAGAGCATCTTTTCGGGCTTGAGCTACATCAGGGTCCACACGATTCGGAAGATCGGCTGCGGCAGTTCCGTCTTCTGGTGAAAACGTAAAAATCCCCACATGATCAAAGCGTTGTGTTTCCAAGAAGTGCTTCAGGTGTTGGAAGTGCTCTTCCGTTTCACCTGGAAATCCCACGATCAAGGTGGTGCGTAAAACGGCATCCGGTAGTTGCTCTCGGATCTGATCGAGCAGCCGTTCATTCACATCCGCTTGCCAGGGGCGGTTCATCGCCCGAAGCACATCAGGGTGGCTGTGTTGGAGAGGTAAATCCAGGTAAGGAACCACGTTTGGCACGTCGCGATATGCGGCAACAACAGAAGCTGTTAGTCCTGTTGGGTAGGCGTAGTGCACGCGAATCCAGGGAATCTCCACTTCGCCAAGGGCCCGCAATAGCTCTGCCAACTTGGGTTTGCCGTAAAGATCTAGTCCGTAGTTGGTTGTGATTTGGCTAATCAGAATCAGTTCTTGAACTCCTTGCTCCGCCAGTTGGTGGGCTTCGGCCACGATCGATTCGATCGGTCGGCTGCGCTGGTCCCCTCTTAATTTCGGAATGATGCAAAAAGCGCAGCGGTAATCGCAGCCTTCAGCCACTTTGAGATAGGCCACGGCTTGATCTGTGGTGCGCTGGCGGGGCAGATGTTCATCGCCAACAAAGCTCGGAACGGCGCTGACGCGGTTGACCCGTTCGCCTGCTTCTACCCGCTGCAACACATCCACGATGTGCTGGTAGTCGCCAGTGCCAACAATCGCTTTCGCTTCTGGAATCGACTCGAGCAATTCCTCCTGAAAGTGCTGGGCCAAGCAGCCCGCGATAATCAGTTCTTTTCCTTGTTCAGCAAGGCCGACAAGGGTGCGAACCGATTCCTCTCTTGCGTCCTGAATGAAACTGCAGGTGTTCACCACAACAACAGAGGCATCCTCCTCATCGGTACTGACGCCATAGCCCGCCTCAGCCAGGAGTCCCACCATGTGTTCAGTGTCAACACGATTTTTTTCGCAGCCCAAGTGAGCGAAGGCGACCTTGGGTTTCGCCATGGGCTGAGTATTGGGTTGAGTCGTCGTGCTCGTCATCTCTGCGCCGTCAAGCCTTCCATCAGCCTAGGGAGAGGACGAATCGGTCTTGAACTGACAGAATTTGCTCACTTGTTGGTCATGGATGGGCAGCACCCGTCTCGTTAGTCGTCGTCGTCAAGACCCTGGAGCCAAGTGGGCACGCATTGCGATGGCAGTGCTGGCCACGATCGGGGTCATTGATACGGGGTCGATCACGCTGAAGCGCTGGGGATTCCTTGGCGATCTCACCTGCCCGATGGGTGCTGACGGGTGCGACAAGGTTCTCAATAGTGCTTGGGGTTCGTTGGCCGATGGCATTCCGCTCTCTTTAGTGGGTCTGGTGGCCTACGGGGTTGTGGTGTTGATGGCCTTGGTGCCCTTGTTACCAGGGCTGCAGGAAAACAAATCGGAGTTGTCGCGTCGTACTTGGTGGGGACTATTCATGGTCTCCACAGGAATGGCGGTGTTTAGCGGGGTTTTGTTGGGCCTGATGGTCTTCAAGATTCAGGCGTTTTGTTTTTTCTGTGTTCTCTCAGCAGCGCTGTCATTTATTCTTTTAGTGCTCTCGGTGGTTGGTGGTGGTTGGGACGACCCTGGCACCCTGATTTTCCGGGGTGTGCTCTTGGCCCTTGCCGTGTTGTTAGGGGGATTGATTTGGGCGTCGGTGGTCGATCCAGACCGTCCTGAATCTGTTGAAACGGGTGCCGGCATCGCCCCAGTGGTGACCCAGGAGAGTTCTCCCGCGTCAGTCGCATTGGCGGGCCATCTCACCGCTGGAGGTGCTGTGATGTACTCCGCCTACTGGTGTCCCCACTGCCATGACCAGAAAGAGATGTTTGGGAAAGAGGCAAGTCAGCAGTTGCAGGTTGTGGAGTGTGCTGCTGATGGCCAGAACAATCAGGCTGATTTATGTCGCAGCAAGGGGTTGGAGGGTTTCCCAAGCTGGGAAATCAATGGAGAGATTGATTCCGGTGTGAAATCACTCGACACCCTCGCCGATCTCAGTGGCTACAAGGGAGATCGCGACTTCTGAATTAGCCCCGTACGGCTCGGGTTCGGATCCCATGCTGGAGGCATTGGCGTGAGTGACACTGCCATTGAGGCAGTGCCACTGGTGCATCAATTCGAAAATGGCCTCCTCGGCTCTCGCGACGGAACAGCCCTGCTTCCAGCATGAGGCGACTGGTTAGTAAACGGTGATGAAGGTCGAGCAGCAGATTGAGATTCCTGCGGCTGCTGTCTCCGAGTTCAAAGGTCTCTGCATGATCAAGATCCTTCACCAGCTGCAAAAGCGGTTGCTTTTCTAACCAGCTTTCTTCTGCTTGGACTTGTTGGAGCGCCTGGCGTAAACCCTGCACAACTCGATCGACACCGGCGGTTTGCCAGCACAATTGCCGCAGATGTTCAATCCTTGCCATCAGCCCGGTGCTGCTCTCTCCACTGCTGAGTTCCAGATCACAGCGATCGGGTTTGGATCGTTTCACCGGCGTTTGTTGCGGCCCCAGCTCGATCGATTTCAGTTGGTGTGCAAACACCAAACACTCCATCAGGGAGTTGCTGGCGAGGCGATTGGCGCCGTGGAGTCCTGTGCACGCCACTTCACCAACGGCAAAGAGCCCCGGCAGGTTGGTTGCTGCTTGCAAATCGGTGGCAACACCACCCATCCAGTAGTGCGCGGCTGGCGCTACGGGGATTGGATGTTCCAAAGGATTCAGTCCAAATTCACTGCACCGGTCCAGGATTGTTGGGAAGCGTGCTTCGGCTTGTTCTCTGGGAATCGCACTGAAGTCAAGCCAGATTTGTCCCACCCCTTGCCGTTTCATCGATTGCACCAGGGCCCGACTCACTTGGTCGCGGGGAGATAGATCTCCCCGCAGCAAGTGCGCCACTGGGCTGCAACCGAGGTCATCCACGAGAACACCGCCTTCCCCGCGGACCGCTTCAGAGATCAGGAAGCATGGGGCGTCGTCGAGACGTAAGGCAGTGGGATGAAATTGAACAAATTCGAGGTCTTCGACGGCTGCTCCGGCTTGCGAGGCCAAGGCAACACCTTCACCACACGCCTGGGCCGGATTGGTGGTGTTGGCGAAGAGATGTCCGCCGCCCCCACTGGCTAGTACTACCGCCCGAGCTTGCACGGTGTACAGCAGCCGTCCATCGAGCACTTGAACGCCACTGCAGCTTCCGTTTTCCACCGTCAGTTTGGTGACGCGAACACCACGGCGATGCAGCAAGCCTTCCCGTTCTTCGACGCGTTCCCGGAGCACATCCACCAGCGCACGTCCGGTTTGGTCTTGGACGTGTAAAACCCGTTTATGGCTGTGGGCAGCTTCAAGCGTTGTGGCGAGATTGGGGCCATCTCGGTCAAAGGCCATTCCCAGTCGTTGCAGCCGCTCGACGCAATGGGGAGCCTCCTCGACGAGAAGCCGAACGGCATCCCCATCGCAAAGGCCAGCGCCTGCATGAATGGTGTCCTCGGCGTGGCTACTGGCGTTGTCTTCAGGGCGTGTCACCGCTGCTATGCCCCCCTGGGCCCAGCGGCTGGAGGAACGGCGTCCGGTATTGCGGTTCAGTAGCAAGACACGCAAGCCGGCCGGTAGATCGAGGCAGGTCATCAGGCCTGCTGCTCCTGCACCAACTACCACCACATCCCAAGGACCTGGAGGGATTGGATCAAGCGGACGGGGCTGGGCCATGGAGGCAAAAAAACCGCCAGTAATTCCGGCGGTTTAAAGGATCACAGCAGGTCTGTGTTGGACGTTTGTTTTAGCGGTACTGACCGTCGTTAATCCTGTCGTCACCTTCATTCAGGGCGATGGATGGCGGGGTCACAGTGAAGTTGTCGCGATACTTGGCGAACAGTTCTTTTTGACGCTCGCTCAGGTCAAGCTCCAGGACGTCGTCAACATTGTTGTAAGGGCCGCCCAGGACGATTTTGCCGGCCATCGTGGGATACATCCCAGGAAACTGCTGGAATCGGCGGACGGAGGAGTTGTTGAGGTCAACTTTGCCTTCTCGTTCAGCAATTTTGTCATCCACAACGTTGCGGATTTCGCTTCCCGAATATTTCCCGAGAAGGTCCTCTTCCGCATAGACAGCGGATGGGAGCACAAGGCTTGATAACAAACCTGCCATTACTAGGGCGCCGGTCAGCCAGCTCAGAAGCCGCTTCATCACTACTCTCGATCAGGGGACGGAACGGGACGGCCGGCAATGCCGGTTTGCAAAGACTACAAGTCGAATTCCCGATCTAGTCCTACAAAACCCAGAGGTTTTGCAGTTCGTTTCACTCGATCAATCCACTGAGGCCTGGTTGAACCACTGCTGCAAGCAGAAAAAGACCATCAACCCACAGAGTTGTCATCAGCACGGCTGCCGACATGGACAGCGTGTCGTTGCTTTTGAAAACAGCCGTCTCACGTTTCGACAATGTTCCTGCAAGCCAAACGATGGAGCTCGCAGCTAAGACCAGTGCTGTGAGGGGTAGGGGATGGAGAAGGTGGAGCCCCGCCTCGTGCAGAAGTTGTGGTGCGGTATCCATGGACGCGGTCACGACCCCAGGCCAGAAGCGCATCACTCCGGTGACGGCCATCATCAAATCGGTGAAGGCTGTACCCACCAAAGACGACAAATAAAAGGCAGAGGCCAGCCGCCAACGCGTTCCGAAGCCAGCCAATGCAAGCGGTAAAGCAAATGCCTCCACTGGGAGGTGCAAAACAGGATGGGCCCTCAGCCAACCCCAGAAGACACATCCGGCCAGCCAACTGCCGCTAAAACCAATGATTAATGAACCGAAATCGGCTTTTTGTTGATTGTCGCTGCGATTTAAAACAACGCCGATGGCCACCAGCAAAGCGGTGAATAGGGTTGCAGAGAAGGGATGAACGCGAACCCAGGGTGCCTGCAGGAATACCGGGAGCACCACCATGGCCGCGGCAGCCTTGGGTACCGAAACGAACCACTGTCGGTCGGAGGCTGTGGATTGCCAGGTGCCACCGACCAAGTGCTCCTCGTTACAAAGTCACGAAACCATAGAAGACATTCTCGATGCCTGTGTCCGACATAGGGTCGCCTCAATGTTTGATCCCGAATGATCGATACCACGGCTCCTCTAGGTCTTCTCGAGGCCTTGGTGCTCGGCATCGTCCAAGGCCTCACCGAGTTTCTTCCGATTAGCAGTACTGCTCACCTCAGGGTTGTTCCCGCGTTGCTTGGTTGGGACGACCCTGGAGTGTCCGTTACTGCCGCCATTCAGTTGGGGAGCGTCGCGGCAGTTGTTGCTTACTTTCGCCGCGACTTAACCCAGGTGCTGAAAGGCATCAGTCGTGCTGTCTGGCACGGACAGTGGCGCGAACCAGACGCTCGTTTGGGTGTGGCGATGTTGATTGGAACATTGCCCATCCTTGTGTTGGGGCTTGGCATCAAGTTGTTCTGGCATGCGGGCTATGCCAGCTCGCCACTGCGTAGTGTTCCGTCTATTGCCATCGTTTCAATCGTGATGGCCCTGTTTCTCGCTCTAGCCGAACGCATGGGCCCGCGGCTGAAACAGCTCGGAGGTGTCACGGGACGCGACGGTTTTGTTGTGGGCTTGGCCCAAGCCTTAGCTGTGATCCCAGGCGTTTCCCGGTCAGGGAGCACCCTCACAGCGTCGTTGTTTGATGGTTGGAAACGGGCTGATGCAGCCCGTTTTTCATTTCTGCTCGGCATCCCTGCGATTGCCATTGCTGGTTTGGTGGAGCTGAAGAGTGCTTTGAGCACAAGCGCAGGGGCTGGTCCACTGCCTCTCCTTGTGGGAATTTTTTCGGCTGCAGTGGTGTCTTGGCTGGCCATCGACTGGCTCTTGCATTTCCTTCAACGCAACAGCACGTGGATTTTTGTGGGATATCGATTGGTGTTCGGTGCAGGACTTTTGGTCTGGTGGGCATTCAAAAGCGCAAACTGATAAGCAGTTGATGCTGGCTTGTGTGGAATGAGCCATCCACTGGAGTGGCGATTGCTGCTCTGGATCCCAAGACTTCGGCACGGCAACCACAGCCCGCAGTGGTGGCGACGGTTGAACCCGGCTCCATTGGTGAGGAGCTGGGTTTTGAACCTGGTGATCAACTTCTCAGCATCAATGGTGTGCGTCCAAGGGACTTAATCGACTATCGCTATCTCTGTGTTGAAGAAGAACTCAGCCTTCAAGTTCGCGACACCGCTGGTGAATTGCACTGCGTAGATCTTGAAAAAGACGCGGATGACGGCCTTGGTTTGGCCTTCACTGAAGCGTTATTTGATGGGCTGCGTCAGTGCAATAACAACTGTCCATTTTGTTTTATTGATCAGCAGCCCCCCGGGCATCGCGACAGTCTTTACCTGAAAGATGACGATTTCCGCCTCAGCTTTCTGTATGGCTCTTACCTCACCCTGACCAATCTCACGGATGTGGATTGGCAGCGGATTGAAGACCAGCGTCTATCACCGCTTTTCGTGTCTGTTCATGCCACCGAGCCTGAGCTGCGGTCACGGTTGCTTGTGAACCAGCGCGCTGGATTGTTGATGGATCAACTCGCTTGGTTTGATCAACGTGACCTCCAAATTCATGCCCAGGTTGTTGTTTGTCCTGGGCTGAATGATGGAGCCGCCTTGGAACGGACTCTCTCCGATTTGGCACGCTTTGCAAGCGGAGAGTGGCCAGCGGTTTTGTCTGCGGCTGTGGTGCCGGTGGGATTGACCCGCTTTCGCCCCGAGCAGGATGGGTTGATCCCCGTCGATAGCCAGTGTGCTCGCACGGTGATTGCTCAGGTGGAACAAATCCAGGCCGAGTTTCAAAGCCAGCTTGGATCACGTTTTGCCTGGTTGTCGGATGAGTGGTACCTGATGGCTGGACTCCCCCTACCACCCCGCGCTGATTACGAAGACTTTCCCCAGCAGGAGAATGGTGTTGGCAGCATTCGCGCTTTTTTAGAGTCGCTTGATGAGGCGTCGACCGAACTTCCCAAAGCCGTCGGCCGTCCCAGGCATTGCAGCTGGGTGGTGGGAAGCATCGTGAAGAGCGCCTTGCAACCAGTCACCCAGCGGTTGAATGCTGTGGAGGGTGTGAGCCTGCAGCTGTTTGGCTTGCCAAGCCCGTATTGGGGGCAAGATCAAGTGGTGACGGGCTTACTCACGGGTCAAGACCTTCTGGATGGCTTGATCGGTCAAGACTTGGGAGATGAGCTTTTGCTTCCCTCCGTGATGTTGCGCCAGGGCCAGCCCGTGTTCCTGGACGACATGACGCTTGAGACTGTGCAGGCTCAGATTCCTGTTCCAATTCGAGTCGTGCATGGGGCGGCTGACATCGTGGCCTCGGTCTTGAGTGCGGACGAAAAAACTCCTTAAACTCCACGAAAGATTTATACGTGCTGTGCACCGGTTTTCCGCAAGTTTGTTGTTGATTGCGGGGGTCATGGCAACCGGAGCTTCACCGGTGTTGGGGCAGGGCAGCGCATCGAAAGACTCCAAATCCGCGTTAATCGATCAATCCACGTTGCCGACAGCACCTCAGCTGAAGGGTGAGCGACCCAGGCTCAACGATGGTGCAGTAGTTCCTGCGGCTACAGAGTTAACCCCGTCTCTCCTGCCGTTGACGGCTCCTCCAAGTCTGGCGCTGCCTGATCAAAAACAGCAAGTCAGCATCCATGAACTTCGCCCTCTCACCCTTGAGGATGCGTTGCTTTTGGCTGAGGTAAATAGCCCAACGTTGAAGGCTGCGGCCAGTCAGGTCGAACAAGCCAAATCGTCCTTGCGTGCAGCAATTTCGTCCTGGTATCCCACGGTTGATCTTTCAGCCAGTGGCCTTCCTGAATATTTCAAGTCCTATTCCTTCCAAAACCCTGATTTTGTTCCCGATCGGGTGGTTCGAAAAAACACCGGTGAAATCAATCCCTTAACCGGTGCACCCGTGACTCGGAACGTGACGCGCGACGGATACAACGAACGGTATGGCCGGGAATGGCGTGTCAACGCCAGCCTTCAGGTGAGTTGGGACATCATTAATCCAAGGCGTGTTCCGCAGATTGCTGCTGCCCGTGATCAGTACGAGCAGGCTCGTGATTCGTATGCGATTGCTCTGCGAGATCTACGCCTTAATACGTCCACTGATTACTTCAATCTCCAAGAAGCCGACGAAGGCGTTCGGATTGGCCAAGCATCGGTTCGTGCTTCCTTGGTGAGCTTGAGAGATGCCCGTGCTCGCTTCAATGCTGGTGTGAATACCAAACTTGAAGTTCTTGAAGCTGAAACTCAGCTGGCGAGAGACCGCAACATCCTCACTTCAAAGTTGGGCGATCAGGACACGTCGCGTCGGCTTCTGGCGTCGAAGTTGGATTTGCCCCAAGACGTCACTCCCACTGCTGCCACACCCGCCAGACCCCTAGGTAGCTGGCAACCCTCGTTGCAAGAAAGCATCGTTGCCGCCTTCAACTTCAGAGAAGAGCTCGACAGTCTGTTGTTAAACATTTCGATCAATAACAGCGAAGCCAATGCATCTCTTGCAGCTGTTCAGCCGGTTCTCAGCTTTGTGAATACCAGCAGCACAAGCCGACGTGAGGGACAGAGTGGGAAGACGTCGCTGGGAGAGATTGATATGGATGACTACGTATGGAGTGTTCAGAATTCCACTTCTTTAAGGGCAACCTGGCGGTTGTTTGATGGGGGGAGGGCTCGCGCCGAATACCGCCGTTCCAAGCAAGCGGCTGAGGAGAGTGCTTACCGCTTTGCGCGAGCACGTGATTCGATCCGCCTTGAGGTGGAGCAAAGCTTCTTTGGGCTTCGAACAGCTGTCCAAAACATTCAGACCACGGGGAGCGAAGTCCTTTCGGCTCGAGAATCTCTTCGCTTGTCTCAGCTTCGTGTTCAAGCCGGTGTGAGTACCCAAAGGGAAGTGGTGAATAACCAGCGGGATCTCACCAATGCCGAGTTGCGTTATGCCGGGGCGATTCGCGACTACAACACCAGCCTGGCTCAATTGCGTCGTCGCACCGGCTTAGATGCATTGGTGTCCTGCAGCAATCCTGTGTTGCCGTCCTCTAAACCTGTCGACACGCAAACGTCGATTCCGATTGAGCCCACGCCGTTGAAGTCGGTTTGTCCGGCGATGGCCATCTCTACCGCACCCACAGCACCCACCGATCGCGCTGAATCAGTCCGGTCGTTGTGGTGACAGCGGTGCTCACCACTGAGCAACTGGCCGCTGTGGAGCAGTTGATCGACCGCGTTTCAGAGCGACAGCGCCAAGATTTTGGACATATTTCCTCGGATCTGAAAGCGGATGGAACCCTGATCACGGCTTGTGATCGTTGGAGTGATGCGGCGTTTGTAGAAGGTCTGGCAGAGATCGCCCCAGGCGAAGGGGTTTTGAGTGAAGAAGGCTCAAAATATGTTCCGGAGTCCCGGGCTTATTGGGTCGTAGACCCCCTGGATGGCACGACCAATTTTGCGGCTGGTATTCCTTATTGGGCAATCTCCGTTGCTCGTTTTGTCGATGGTCGTCCTAGTGAAGTGTTTTTAGATGTCCCAGCGTTGCGACAACGCATCGTCGCCCTGAAGGGGCGCGGTGCCTTTCGCAATGGAGAGGCGCTGACCGCTGAAACACGGCTCTCGGCGAACAGCGCTTGTGTGTCGCTGTGCAGTCGCTCGATTCGCGTCTTGCAACGAAAACCGGATCAACCCTTTCCTGGAAAGATTCGTTTGTTGGGGGTGGCCAGTCTCAATCTCGTCAGTGTGGCGATGGGACAAACCGTCGGTGCTCTGGAAGCGACGCCCAGAATTTGGGATTTGGCGGCGGCTTGGCTTGTGCTGGAAGAGCTTGATTGTCCGATCCGTTGGCTTGGTGCCGATCCGTCTCGTTTGAGGCCAGGGGAAGACCTTTCCCAGGCCCCCTTCCCGATGCTGGCAGCTGCCTCCGTGCCTCAACTCAATCGGCTGTTGCCATGGGGTGAAGCGCTCTCGGAAGGCTGAACGACAAGCAGTTGCGTCTGGGGTGCGAGGGGTGTTATGTTTTTGTCTTGCGCGGGAGCCGAGAGGCGAGCGCGCAAGACCGAAGCGCTGAAGGCGAAGGCCTTTAGATGTTCTGAGGTCGACTTACAGGGCCGCGGGAGAAATCCGACGGTGTTGTAAGTTTCAAAAGCGGTTGGAAACGACCGCGTTGATCAGCCGTCAGCTTCCGAGAGGGAGTGATACGAGTTGATCGCACCTGGACAATTGAAAAGTTTAGGAACTGACGCTTTTATCGCGTTTGAGTTTGGGTTGCATCGCGAGATGTGATTTGGATTCAAATGAAATTGCGATAAAGGTGTGAGGTCCCGTCAAAAAATTTAAGTTGCAATGAAGCATTGCGCTTACAACAAGGAGGTTTTCACGAGCCTTTGCGTTGTCGGTGTGCGCAGTGTGGAGCAACGACCGGATCTGAGATCCTGGAAAGTCACGATGAGAAATCAGAAGTGCACTCTTAAGAACCCTTGATCTGTCAGAAGACAAGGTGGCGACAACTGCAGGTAAGTACGCCAGTGCTTATGTGTGGGTGAAGCAAGTCAATCTGAGGTGAAAGCCAAAAGGGGTTGATCTACAACGGAGAGTTTGATCCTGGCTCAGGATGAACGCTGGCGGCGTGCTTAACACATGCAAGTCGAACGAACCTTCGGGTTAGTGGCGGACGGGTGAGTAACGCGTGAGAATCTGCCCTCAGGAGGGGGATAACAGCTGGAAACGGCTGCTAATACCCCATATGCCGCGAGGTGAAATGAATTTCGCCTGAGGATGAGCTCGCGTCTGATTAGCTAGTTGGTGTAGGTAATGGCTCACCAAGGCATCGATCAGTAGCTGGTCTGAGAGGATGATCAGCCACACTGGGACTGAGACACGGCCCAGACTCCTACGGGAGGCAGCAGTGGGGAATTTTCCGCAATGGGCGAAAGCCTGACGGAGCAACGCCGCGTGAGGGATGAAGGCCTCTGGGCTGTAAACCTCTTTTATCAAGGAAGAAGATCTGACGGTACTTGATGAATAAGCCACGGCTAATTCCGTGCCAGCAGCCGCGGTAATACGGGAGTGGCAAGCGTTATCCGGAATTATTGGGCGTAAAGCGTCCGCAGGCGGCCCTTCAAGTCTGCTGTTAAAAAGTGGAGCTTAACTCCATCATGGCAGTGGAAACTGAGGGGCTTGAGTGTGGTAGGGGCAGAGGGAATTCCCGGTGTAGCGGTGAAATGCGTAGATATCGGGAAGAACACCAGTGGCGAAGGCGCTCTGCTGGGCCATCACTGACGCTCATGGACGAAAGCCAGGGGAGCGAAAGGGATTAGATACCCCTGTAGTCCTGGCCGTAAACGATGAACACTAGGTGTCGGGGGAATCGACCCCCTCGGTGTCGTAGCCAACGCGTTAAGTGTTCCGCCTGGGGAGTACGCACGCAAGTGTGAAACTCAAAGGAATTGACGGGGGCCCGCACAAGCGGTGGAGTATGTGGTTTAATTCGATGCAACGCGAAGAACCTTACCAGGGTTTGACATCCTGCGAATCTCTTGGAAACGAGAGAGTGCCTTCGGGAACGCAGTGACAGGTGGTGCATGGCTGTCGTCAGCTCGTGTCGTGAGATGTTGGGTTAAGTCCCGCAACGAGCGCAACCCACGTCTTTAGTTGCCAGCATTTAGTTGGGCACTCTAGAGAGACCGCCGGTGATAAACCGGAGGAAGGTGTGGATGACGTCAAGTCATCATGCCCCTTACATCCTGGGCTACACACGTACTACAATGCTACGGACAAAGGGCAGCAAGTTCGCGAGGACAAGCAAATCCCATAAACCGTGGCTCAGTTCAGATCGTAGGCTGCAACTCGCCTACGTGAAGGAGGAATCGCTAGTAATCGCAGGTCAGCATACTGCGGTGAATACGTTCCCGGGCCTTGTACACACCGCCCGTCACACCATGGAAGTTGGCCACGCCCGAAGCCGTTACTCCAACCCTTGTGGAGGAGGACGTCGAAGGTGGGGCTGATGACTGGGGTGAAGTCGTAACAAGGTATCCGTACCGGAAGGTGCGGATGGATCACCTCCTAACAGGGAGACAAAACAATGATTTTGATGTCTGAGTAATTTATTCTTAGGCCGAAATCCTGTCACCTTAGGTCGATCGGTACCTCAACATTTTTTCAAAGACTGATGAGTAATCATCAAGAGATTGAAGGAGATGTTCAGTTCCTAAACTTTGTCTAGGTCACACCCCGCAAGGGAAGAGTCCCCTGGGCCATTAGCTCAGGTGGTTAGAGCGCACCCCTGATAAGGGTGAGGTCCCTGGTTCAAGTCCAGGATGGCCCATTCGGTGTTGGGGGTTTAGCTCAGTTGGTAGAGCGCCTGCTTTGCAAGCAGGATGTCAGGAGTTCGAGTCTCCTAACCTCCACTGACCGAACTCAATCTCCATTGTCCGGTTACCCGGAGGATGAACTCGAGGGAATGTGATTTAGATCTGTCCACTAGATTTGGACCCCAGCTTCCTGTCATGCCAAATGAGCAAATTTTGCTTTATTGGTTGATAAGATGCTGGGCTCAGATTAATCGAAAGATTAATTTGATGTCTAGTAGAACCTTGACAACTGCATAGGTAAGTCTGGAAAAACAAAGCATCTTACAGATGCATTGTTTTAAGCCTGAATTCTCGAAAGGGAATTTAGAATTAGAACAATGAAAATTCTTTTGAGCAAGAGCCGAGACTCTTAGATGTTCTTTGATTCGTGTCGAGCGAATCAGAGTTTGATTTTGTTTTTATGAACAACGAAAGTTGTTGATGAAACCAGAAGAATCTGCTTTCAACCGCAGTAAGCGTTTAAGAGGTTAATTGGTCAAGCTACAAAGGGCTCACGGCGGATACCTTGGCACACAGAGGCGATGAAGGACGTGGTTACCTGCGATAAGTCTCGGGGAGCTGGAAGCACGCTTTGATCCGGGAATTTCCGAATGGGGCAACCCTTTTATACGGCCAGCTGAATACATAGGCTGGCGCGAGCCAACCCAGCGAACTGAAACATCTTAGTAGCTGGAGGAAAGGAAAGTAAAAACGACTCCCTAAGTAGCGGCGAGCGAACGGGGAAGAGCCTAAACCGATGGTTTCGACCATCGGGGTTGTGGGACAGCAACGTGTATCAGGAATGTTAGGAGAAGTGTTTGAATGGCACGCCACAGAGGGTGAAAGCCCCGTATCTGAAAACTGAACTGAGCTAGCTGTATCCCGAGTAGCACGGAGCACGTGAAATTCCGTGTGAATCCGCGAGGACCACCTCGTAAGGCTAAGTACTACTGTGTGACCGATAGCGAAACAGTACCGCGAGGGAAAGGTGAAAAGAACCCCGGGAGGGGAGTGAAATAGAACATGAAACCGTGAGCCTACAAGCAATGGGAGCCCTACTCATAGGGTGACCGTGTGCCTGTTGAAGAATGAGCCGGCGACTTATAGGCACTGGCGGGTTAAACCGGGAATGGTGGAGCCATAGCGAAAGCGAGTCTGAATAGGGCGTTTGTCAGTGTTTATAGACCCGAACCCGGGTGATCTAACCATGGCCAGGATGAAGCTTGGGTGATACCAAGTGGAGGTCCGAACCGACTGGCGTTGAAAAGCCAGCGGATGAGCTGTGGTTAGGGGTGAAATGCCAATCGAACCCGGAGCTAGCTGGTTCTCCCCGAAATACGTTGAGGCGTAGCGTCTCGTGCTCCAGCAGGGGGGTAAAGCCACCATTTCGGTACGGGCTGCGAGAGCGGTACCAAATCGAGATGAACTCTGAATACCCTGTGTGTAGCGAGGCAGTCAGACTGTGGGGGATAAGCTCCATGGTCGAGAGGGAAACAGCCCAGACCGCCAGCTAAGGTCCCCAAATCAACACTAAGTGATAAAGGAGGTGGGATTGCATAGACAACCAGGAGGTTTGCCTAGAAGCAGCCATCCTCAAAGGAGTGCGTAATAGCTCACTGGTCGAGCGATCCTGCACCGAAAATGAACGGGGCTAAGTGTTGTACCGAAGCTGCGGATTTTATGGTAGGGGAGCGTTCTATGTGGGGCGAAGCATTAGCGTGAGCGGATGTGGACTGCATAGAAGTGAGAATGTCGGCTTGAGTAGCGAAAACATGGGTGAGAATCCCATGCACCGAAACCCTAAGGGTTCCTCCGGCAGGCTCGTCCGCGGAGGGTTAGTCTGGACCTAAGGCGAGGCCGAAAGGCGTAGTCGATGGATAACAGGTCAACATTCCTGTACCGGTCATGTTTTGGGAAGAGGGACGGAGAAGGCTAGCCAAGCCAGATGTTGGTTACTGGTTCAAGCGTTCGAGGCGTTGAGGAGCGGTGAAAACGTTCCGAGCTGAGGCGTGAGTACGAGCTGCTACGGCAGCGAAGTTGGTGACGTCATGCTTCCAAGAAAAGCTCTATACCCGTTAAGACATGATTGCCAGTACCCGAAACCGACACAGGTGGGGTGGTAGAGAATACCGAGGTGCGCGAGGTAACTCTCTCTAAGGAACTCGGCAAAATGGCCCCGTAACTTCGGGAGAAGGGGTGCCACAGCAATGTGGTCGCAGTGAAGAGGCCCTGGCGACTGTTTACCAAAAACACAGGTCTCCGCTAAGTCGCAAGACGATGTATGGGGGCTGACGCCTGCCCAGTGCCGGAAGGTTAAGGAAGCCGGTCAGCGTAAGCGAAGCTGGCGACTGAAGCCCCGGTGAACGGCGGCCGTAACTATAACGGTCCTAAGGTAGCGAAATTCCTTGTCGGGTAAGTTCCGACCCGCACGAAAGGCGTAACGATCAGGGCGCTGTCTCGGAGAGAGGCTCGGCGAAATAGAATTGTCTGTGAAGATGCGGACTACGTACACCTGGACAGAAAGACCCTATGAAGCTTTACTGTAGCTTGGTATTGTGTCCGGGCTCTGAATGCGCAGGATAGGTGGGAGATGTTGATCTCGTGCTCGTGGGTACGAGGGAGTCAATGGTGAGATACCACTCTTTCAGAGCTAGGATTCTAACGTTCACCCGTTATCCGGGGAGCGGACAGTATCAGGTGGGCAGTTTGACTGGGGCGGTCGCCTCCTAAAAGGTAACGGAGGCGCGCAAAGGTTTCCTCAGGCTGGTTGGAAATCAGCTGACGAGTGCAAAAGCAGAAGGAAGCTTGACTGTGAGACCTACAAGTCGAACAGGGACGAAAGTCGGCTTTAGTGATCCGACGGTTCTGAGTGGAAGGGCCGTCGCTCAACGGATAAAAGTTACTCTAGGGATAACAGGCTGATCTCCCCCAAGAGTTCACATCGACGGGGAGGTTTGGCACCTCGATGTCGGCTCATCGCAACCTGGGGCTGAAGTCGGTCCCAAGGGTTGGGCTGTTCGCCCATTAAAGCGGTACGCGAGCTGGGTTCAGAACGTCGTGAGACAGTTCGGTCCATATCCGGTGTACGCGTAGGAACATTGAGAGGATTTCTCCCTAGTACGAGAGGACCGGGAGGAACGCACCTCTGGTGTACCAGTTATCGTGCCAACGGTAAACGCTGGGTAGCCATGTGCGGAGTGGATAACCGCTGAAAGCATCTAAGTGGGAAGCCCACCTCAAGATGAGTGTTCCCATGGGGTAACCCAGTAAGGTCACGGGAAGAACACCCGTTGATAGGCTCTACGTGGAAGTCCAGTAATGGATGCAGCGGAGGAGTACTAATAGACCGAGGGCTTGACCAACATTTTGGTTCTTGCCTGAAGACAAATTCTTTGTTGATTCAGACGCGCAACGCAAGTTGTAATCCTATGCAGTTCTCAGGGTTCACCCTCTGAGAATGGTTTTATCCTGGTGTTCATGGCGGTGTGGAACCACTTCGATCCATCCCGAACTCGGTTGTGAAACGCATCAGCGGCGACGATATTTGGGGGGTAGCCCCCTGAGAAAATAGCTCAATGCCAGGTAAAACATTCTCTAAAAAAATGATCTGAAGGCCATCACGGTCTGATCGTTTTTACGAAGAAGCCACCTCTACGGAGGTGGTTTTTTTGTGCCCCTACACTTGGGGTTATGCCTTTATTTGAGCCACTGATCGACGTCTCCAAGATTGCTGATTATGGGATGATTTTTTCCGTCCTGTTGAGGATTGCCTTTTCTCAGGCTGTATAAGGTACGCAGACTTGCCCTTTTTGCTGCATCACATTCGTCGCTGTTATCGCTAATGAAGAGAATATTTTGAGGCTTGCAAGCCATTGCTGATGCAATTGTCGTGTAGCTTATTTGTTCTTTCTTGTTGCCAATATGGGTGTCGAACCAGTGGCTAAATAGATTCTCAATGTCTCCTCCCCTGGTGTACTTGTATAGCAAGCGCTGTGCTTCCACGCTTCCTGAAGAATAGATGCCCAGTATAAATCCTTGTTTATGCCATTTTTTTAGACTTTCATAGGCGTCTTCAAACAGCTGCGAAGTGATCTTGCCTGTTGTATATCCTTCTTTCCATACCTTGCCTTGAATATCTTTAAGAGTCGTTGATTTTTTATCTAATGCTATTAATAGCTGGAGATAAGCTTCGACCCTTAGGTATTTAGCCTGTTGCATTTTTTCGGATTGTTGCCTGAGTGTGGTGCTGTCTTCGTCTTGATCTTGCATCCATTCATCTTCTGCATTGTTGATTAGTCGACTTATGGACGCATCATCTTTGTTCCTTTCTAGAAAGTCTTTTAGTGCTGATTGTGCATAAGGGAAGAGAGTCTCCGTAACAAATGAAACCGGACATGTTGTCCCCTCAATATCGAGTAAGATATGGCTAATCATTGGCTTAACTGCAACAGTTTTTTCTGTAATAAGACTGAGAATAAGAATTCCAGAATTTCCACATGTCTTTGGGCTTCTGCTAATGAATCACCCCAAGCATAAAGGCCATGGCCTGCTACCAGGATTCCTGGAATGGTTTTACTGAGATACGGCCGAACCGTCTGGCTGAGCTCTTCGATGTTTTGGTTGTTAGACACGATTGGAATGTCGATTGATGTTTCATGGGATGTAATTCCTTTTAATCCCTTGAGCATTTCCCATCCTTCTAATTGGATTTTTCCGATCCTTGCGTAATGATCTGAAAGGACGGTGGCTTCAATGGAATGCGTGTGAAGAACTGCTCCAGATTTTAATTGCCTAATGATTTCTAAATGCAGTGTTGTTTCTGCGCTCGCTCGTCCCCGTCCCTCAATCACATTGTTCTGTTCATCCACGACGACGAGTTCAGCTGGTTCCAGCCGCCCTTTGTTTACGCCGCTGGGAGCCATGAGTAGATGGATGGGATCGTCTTGAACCACAACACTGAAATTGCCCCCTGTGCCCTCGCACCATCTCCGCCCATGCAAGTCTCCAATTGTTTTGGCTAGCTGTTCGCGGAGCTCCTGGATCGTGTTCACGCCTTCGGAGTGCTGTTGTCTTCTATACAAGTAGAAGCTAATCCCCTGTTTTGACGCTTCCTCGGAGTTTGCGCTGGGCTGGCGATCACCTCGATTTGCTCGATCAGCGTTGCTTGCCCCACACGGTTGTGTATCGGCAGCTCACCCATTGGCGCGAAGTCAGCGACGCGATCCGTTCAATGGCTGTTCGTGGTGCTCCTGCCATTGGGGTTGCGGCCGCGTGGGGTGTTGTGTTGGCAGCCAAGGCTGGAAACGATCTTGATCAAGCCATTGAAGGATTACGAGCGTCCAGGCCGACCGCCGTCAATTTGAGTTGGGCCCTTAATCGGATGCAATCGTCCGCTAAGTCCAATGGTTGGGTTGATGTTCATCAACTTGAGCGCCTCGCCTCCGCAATCGAAGCGGAGGATCGTGCTCTCACGCAGGCTTTGGTCAATCACGGCATTGGCGTTTTGCCGGAGGATTGTCGTGTTCTTCATCACTGTCACACCGGTGCGGTCGCTACGGCTGGAGTCGGTACTGCTCTTGGTGTGATCGTGGCCGGCCATCAGAGAGGAATTGTGAAGCATGCCTGGCTGGATGAAACCCGCCCGCGCCTGCAGGGGGCCGCTCTCTCCGCTTGGGAACTCGGTTGCTGTGGCGTGCCGTCGACCGTGATTGTTGATGGAGCGAGTGGTTTGTTGATGCGTCGTGGTCAGGTGGACGTTGTTTTGGTCGGTTGTGACCGTGTTGCTGGTAACGGAGATGTGGCTAACAAAATCGGGACTTACAACCTCGCCCTTGCTGCGCGAGCTCATGGGGTTCCCTTTTACGTCTGTGCTCCCAGCAGCAGTATCGACATCACCACCGTTGATGGTGATGCCATCACCATTGAGGAGCGTCCGGAGGATGAAATCACTCATTTCCGGGGTGAACCTGTCTGTGCCTCGGGTGTGCGTGCTTGGAATCCTGCTTTTGACATCACTCCAGCCCACTTAATTACTGGTCTGATTACTGAATTTGGTGTGATTCGATCTCCCTCGAGAGAGTCCATTGCTTCACTGCCGTTGGCGAATTAGCGCTGACAGCTCGGGCACCAGTGAGTGCTCCGGCCCGATAACTTTTCACGGCTGATGGGCGTTCCACACTTGCGGCAAGGCTGTCCGCTCCGGCGATACACCCACGACTGCCCCCCATAGTTCCCATTGACGCCTTCTAGATCTCGAAAGTCGCTGAAGGTTGTTCCTCCAACCCCGATGCTGATGTGCAGCACATTGACCAGTTCATCTCGGAGTCGGACTAGTTGTTCGATCGTGAGCTTCCCCGATGGTGAGAGAGGTGGAATTCCAGCCGCGAACAAGCTCTCATCGGCATAGATGTTTCCTACTCCGGCAATCAGCGATTGATCCAGCAGTGCGGTTTTGATGGGTCGTGCTGAACCCTTAAGCCGTTGCTTGAGATAGGCAGCCGTAAATGCATCGCTGAAGGGTTCTGGCCCCAGTCGTTTAAGGCCGGTCATCACGCTGTCGAGGTCGTCGCCTTCTGGTATCCACCACATTTCTCCGAAGCTGCGCAGGTCAACAAACCGCAGTTCCTCGTCGTTTTGATTCCAAAAACGCACGCGCGTGTGACTGCAGGGTGCTGCTGGCGTGGCATGCCATTGAAATTGGCCGGTCATTCGCAGATGCACGCCCCAGCTACCTCGATTGGGCTCGAGCTGTGCCATGAGGTATTTGCCTCGGCGAGACCAGGCTCCGACCGTGGCACCCTTCAGGCCCGCCACAAATTCATCGACTCCGCCCGGACTCGCGATTGCCCTCGCACGGCAGACTTCGATTTCAGCAATTGCAAAAGATTCAAGACGGTCCGCTAATCCTCGGCGAACCGTCTCAACTTCAGGAAGCTCAGGCAATGGCCTCAGGCGGACTCGAGTTCTGACTCGGCGAAATTATTGGTGTTGATGCCGCCATCAACGCCTTGCATGCCGCTGTAGTTCACCTTTTCAAAGCGAACAACCACCGGATAACGGATTCCAGACGTGTCGATTGTGGCAACAGTGCCAACTTCGTTGAACCAGTAGGACTCGGGACGCTTGATGCGCACCTTGGCGCCGCGGGAGATCGCCATCGCTGTGCATAGAAGGGATGCAGTTTTGAGCGTATCTCTTTGGATGCGGCAAGAGACCGCTACGTCACAGAATGTCGTCGGTTCCTCCTTGGCATTGCACTTGACCACATCTGTTGTGCCTGATCAACCCTCATTGCAGCTGGACCTACCGGATCCAGAGAGCGATGACATCAGCACCATGGAGTTTCTGGCCCGCCTGGAGCAGGCCTGGGCCATCTGTGATCGCTTCGATCTGCAAACTGAAATTTGGCGCGGCCGCATTCTTGGAGCCGTTCGTGACCGGGAAAAAAGAGGCGGTGAGGGGCGTGGAGCAGGTTTCCTTCAATGGCTTCGCGAAAATGAAATCAGCAAAACAAGGGCCTATGGCTTGATTCAGTTGGCTGAGGCGGCGGACGCAATGCTCACGGAGGGTGCTCTTGAGGAAAGCAGCGTGAATCAATTTTCAAAACGCGCCTTCATGGAAACGGCCCAGGCCGTTCCGGAAGTGCAGCTGATGATTTCGGAGGCTGCCAATGAAGGGCAGGAGATCACGCGGAAGCAAGTGCGTCGGTTAACGGATGAATTCACTGCGGCGACGAGTCCGCTGCTGCCGGAAGAGATTCGTCAGCGCACCCAAGAGAATCTTCTTCCGCCAAGAGCTGTGGCACCTCTCGTGCGGGAGCTCGCCAAGTTGCCGGAACCGCAACAGGAGGATTTCCGCAAGGTGCTTCGAGATGAACCTGAGCTCGATCGGATTAAAGACGTCACCAGTACGGCGCGTTGGATTACGAAGGCCAATGAATCCGGCGCTGCTGTTCGTGCTTTTCAGCAGGGGGAACTCGATTTAGACAAAGCGATGCAAGAGGCGCAACGTCTGGATGCCCTTGGCTTGCTTGCGGATGCGGTGGGCCAGGCTCAGGCCCTGGAGTCTGCAGTACTCAAGCTGCACACCTCCTGGAGACGTCTTGGCGGTTTGCACGAACGCCTTTGGGTGGAAAGTGGCAGCAGTACGCCCTACCTGCGTGATGTGCTCAATGCCTTGCAGTCTTTGAGTGGGGCCACGATGCGGGTGTCGTTGGGGGAATTGGCAGGTGGAAAGCGTGTGCGGCTGCAATTGGTGGAGGAATCCCCAGAACAACTGGATCCACCACCCTTGGCTTAACACCAGATCTTGTGCTCGTTATTCTGGGACCACTAGATCTGGTGTGTCCTGGATTCTCTTGAAGGCGCTTTGCAGACTCACTTCGGGTGGGATCGCTTTCGAGCTGGTCAGCGTGCCGTTGTTGAGGCCGTCTTAGAAGGTCGAGATGCGTTGGCGGTGTTGCCAACGGGAGGAGGCAAGTCGCTTTGCTATCAGCTCCCAGCGTTGGTGCGTGATGGCCTAGTGGTTGTGATTTCGCCGCTCGTGGCGCTCATGGAAGACCAAGTATTGGCTCTCCAGAAACGTGGGATCACAGCTGCCTGTTTGCATGCAGGCCTCGATCCAGGCCGACGGCAGCAGGCCATGGCGCGTTTGCGGGATGAATCCCTGAGGTTGCTCTACATCGCGCCGGAGCGCTTGCAGGGAGAAGCGACGCGCCAAATGTTGGAGAACCATGCATCCGAGGGACGTCTCGTGGCATTGGCCGTGGATGAAGCCCATTGCATTAGTGCCTGGGGCCACGATTTCCGGCCTGACTACAGACGTTTGGGAATGATTCGTCGACTCTGCCCAGGTGTACCGATGCTGGCCTTGAGTGCTACGGCGGCTCCGAGGGTGCGGGCCGACATCCTTCGTTTGCTCGATCTCCGCAGTCCCTTGGTGCAGGTGAGCTCGGCTCGGCGCGCCAATCTGAATTACACGATGCAACGTCGACCCAGGGATCCAATGCCGCAGGTGCTGGAGGCCCTTGAGCAATCCCGAGGGGCTGCTTTGATCTATGCCCGGACACGCCGTTCCGTCGAGCTCTGGGCAGAGCGGCTACGGGAGCAAAAAGTTGATGCCACGCCGTACCACGCTGGGTTGGACCCAGACACCCGCCGGACGGCTCTGACGCGTTTCTTGGAGCAGAAGCGCCCGGTTCTTGTGGCAACTGTGGCCTTTGGCATGGGGGTGGATCGTGGTGATGTAGGCCTCGTGCTCCATCTCGATCTACCGGCGACCCCTGAGGGCTATTTGCAGGAATCCGGGCGTGCAGGACGCGACGGACAACCCGCTAGTTGCCTTGTGTTGTTCTCTCCAGGCGATCGCACAACGTTGAGCTGGGCGATGCAGGCTTCCGGGCGCTCGAGTTCCTCCTTAGAGGAGCGACGACGCCTTGATCTTGCTCAGCAGCAGCTGCGACGGATGGAAGCTGTCGCTGAAGGCGAGATGTGTCGTGAGCAGGCTTTGCTGCTGGCGGTTGGGGAGCTTGTTAGCCCCTGTGGACATTGCGACCGCTGTAAGACCGCTCCAAACCACCGTGATTGGTCCACCCAGGTTCAAACACTGTTAACGCACCTTGCCGACCAGGAGGGGATGGATCTTCGACGCTTGGGTGAGCACCTGGCCTTGCATGAGCCTGGTCGTGGAGACCGTTGGACTTGGTTGGCACGGCGACTCGTGCAGGAGGAATTAATCCGTGAGAGCAACGATGGTGCCCAACGGCTGTACCTCCGGGAGAGCGGTCGAAGTTTCCTTAAGACTCCATGGCCACTGGATTACGCGGCATAGATATGGCTATGCCTTGGCCTGACAGCGATCTTTAACCAAGTCTTTCTCGAAGCGGCTTTGGGGAGCGGCCCAGAGTTTCCAGCTGCCATCAGCTCCCGTTGCATTGATTTTGTTGGCTGAGCAATTCACCGCCAGGTACAACCCTTGGCCTTGGGAATTCAGCGTTGGGACCACTTGACTGCCCCCCATTGGTTGCCAATTGGCCCAGTCCACTTGCAGTGGACCGTAGGTTCTCCAATCCGTCGACTTTGCGAGTTGCGTTTTGGTCGTTGTTGAGGCAGGCACGACCTTCTTGGCAGGTTGTGCTGTGCTCACTTTTGTTTGAACGGGCTTGGTTGCGGCCGGTTTCCTCTGGCTTGGGGATGCTTTGGCAGGAACGCTTTGGGTCGCCAAGACGGTGTTGGGTTGCGTGAGGTAGAGCCGTGTGCCCACCTCCACTTTGTTGGGGTTGGTGAGGTCGTTGATGCTGATCAGCGTGGAGACTGGCAGCTTGTAGGCCTTGGCAATTTGGGTGAGGGTTTGCCCCTTGCCCACAGTGTGTTCAGTGGCTCCAGGGATAGGGGTTACGGCAACGGGTTTGAAGCCAGGTTTTGGCAGAACAGCGTTGCTGGGTAATTTCAGGGTTTGGCCCACTTCCACGTGGTTTGCGTTGCGGAGGCTATTGACGGCCATCAGATCTCGGCTGCTCACCTTGTATTGGGTTGCGATTCTGCTGAGGGTTTCTCCCTTTTTCACCCGATGTCGTCCGTTGCCGGCGCTCACCCTTGGCCCTGGAACTTGAAGCTGGCTGCCCGCCTCCAAGTAGTTGGCATTGCTCATGTTGTTGAGCCGCATCAAAGTGCCCACGCTCACGCCTGAGCGGTAGGCAATGTCTGTGAGCGTTTCTCCAGGTTGCACCGTGATGGTGGCGGCGGTTGCCGAGAGGGGAAGGATCAGAGCCGTCAGGGCAAGGACGGCGAAACCAGAGCGGCGCATTCGACTCCTTTAATTTCCCGAACCATACGGTGCCTGAAGCAAAGCGCCAGCCCCCAGAGCGACTGCTGCAGAAGGGATGTCTCACTCCAGCTCATCCTGCGATTCGTCTCAGCACGTTGAGATCCACGGAGTACGGCGGGTACCGAAGTTTGAAATCAAATCGGAATCCCCGTTTCAGCACGGCCTTGTAGTGGCTGAAGGTCTGAAAACCGTTGTGACCGTGATAACTCCCCATTCCACTGGCCCCGACGCCTCCGAAGGGGAGTTCTGGAATACCGGCTTGCATCACCACGTCGTTCAAGCAGACACCGCCTGAGCTGGTGGTGCTCAACACCTCTTGCTGTTGAGCTTCGCTTCCGCCAAACAGGTAAAGGGCAAGTGGTTTGCCTTGCTGACGGATTGTCTGAAGAGCCTCGCTGAGGTTGCCAAGGCGCAGCACGGGCAACAGCGGTCCGAAGAGTTCCTCGCCCATGAGTGGATCCTGACGATCATCCACTGCAATCACGGTTGGGGCGATGCGACGTTGCTCTCGACTGATTTCGCCGCCAATCAAGATTCGACCGTTTGCCCTTGCTGTTTCCAGCAATCGTTCCAGTCGTTGGAATTGCTGTTCATTGATGATCTTCCCGAGTTGATCGGATGCCAGTGGATTGTCCCCGTACATCGCCAACCGTTCGTTGCGCAGCGCATTCAGAAGGTCTGCGTAGAGATCGGACTCCACCAAAAGGTGGTCTGGGGCAATACAGGTTTGCCCAGCATTGATGCCTTTGCCCCAGATCAACCGGCGGGCACTCACGCCAAGGTTGGCGCCTTGAAGCACGAGTGCTGGGCTTTTCCCTCCCAACTCAAGGGTGACCGGTGTGAGGTTTGCGGCGGCTCCAGCCAGGACTTTGCGGCCGATCTGCCCTCCACCGGTAAAAAAGATGTGGTCAAACGGCATGGCCACCAGTTCTGCGGCTACGGCACCATCGCCTTGTTCGACCCTCACGACCTCTGGCTCGAAATGGTCGGCGACCAGCTTGGCGATTAAGCCTGCAACGGCTGGCGCATGCTCCGAGGGCTTCAACACCGCTGTGTTGCCAGCTGCAAGGGCACTAATGAGTGGACGCAGGGTGAGCTGGAAGGGGTAATTCCAAGGACCGATCACGAGGACGCAGCCCAAGGGCTCCGGAATGACCTGCGCTTGCCCCGGGCTGAGGGCAACGGGAACAGGCACCCGTTTGGCACGCATCCAACGACGCAAATGGCGACGTGTGAATTTCAACTCTTGTCGCAGGGCGACAATCTCAAAGAAAGCTTCAGTTGCGGGTTTGCCGAGATCTGTTTGTAGGGCCTTTAGGACGTCCTGCTCATGCTGTTCGATCAGCGTCATCAGCCGTCCCAACTGCTCTTTTCGCCAGGCCAAGGGTCGGGTGATCCCCGAGCCAACGCTCTCTTGCATCCGGGTCAATTGTTGGATGGAGAGGATCACGGGGCTGACGTTCTGGCCAGATGGGTCTAGCAGTGGTGCATCTGCATCCGGGGGATGACCACAGGGCGGCCATGGTGGTCAGGAACGGTTGTTTATCAACTGATCGTTCGCAGCTACTCCGACGGGAACGGTGATGGCATCGGAGATTTCAAAGGTTTGGCAGCGCGTTTGCCTTACCTGCGATGGCTTGGGGTGAAAACCCTATGGCTGACGCCTATCTATCCATCCCCACTGCGGGATGGCGGATATGACATCACTGATTTCAAAGGGATTCATCCAGATCTCGGCGATCTGGCTTCGTTTCATCGCTTTTTGACAGCAGCCCATAGCCAGGGCATGCGGGTGATTCTCGACTTGGTTTTGAACCACACCAGCGACTTGCACCCCTGGTTCCAGCGGGCCCGATGGGCTCCGAAAGGAAGTCCTGAGCGTGGCGTTTACGTCTGGAGTGATGACCCCAAGCAGTACAGCGATGCGCCTGTGCTGTTTCGACACTTCGAATCATCGAACTGGGAATGGGATTCCGTTGCGGAGCAGTACTACCTGCATCGCTTTCTCCGTCATCAGCCGGATCTCAACTACGAAAATCCCTGGGTCCAGGAGGCGATGTTGGACGTCGTCGATTTCTGGCTGGAGAGGGGGGTGGATGGCTTTCGCCTCGACGCCGTTCCGTTTTTGTTCGAAGCAGAAGGAACCCGTTGCGAAGGGCTGCCAGAAACCCATGCGTTCCTCAAGCGCTTGCGGAAGCGCGTTGATGCCCATGGCCGCGATGTGTTGCTGCTCGGTGAGGCGATTCAACCCGTTGATGAGGCGGCGCCTTATCTCGCGGACGATGAGCTTCAGGGCGCCTTCAATTTTGTGTTGACAGCCCATCTGTTTGCAGCAATCGCCAGTGGCACGGCCCAAAAGTTGGGCGAGTGTCTACTGGAAGCGGAGCAGGCCGTGGAAGGCCCTCGATGGGCTCTGCCGTTACGCAATCACGATGAGCTTTGGCTTGGTGATGGACACCTCATTGACGATGAGGTGATTCAAGCGGTGCGGTTTGGTTTGCCCCAGGGGCAGGGCCATTGGTTGAACTGGGGGATTAACCGTCGACTGGCTCCGTTGCTCAACGGTGATCCCCGCTCCAACCGCCTCTTGCACGGTTTGCTTTACAGCTTGCCCGGCATGCCTTGCCTGTATTACGGCGATGAGCTGGGAATGGGGGATTGGCCTGGCTTGAGGGACCGTGATCCCAACCGAACTCCGATGGCTTGGACCCCAGCCCGTAATGGAGGTTTTTCCATGGCCCCAGATCCATTGCTGGTGCTGCCTCCCATCACGGCGGCTGGCTACGACTACCGCGTGGTGAATGTGGAAGTGCAAAAGCAGTTGCCGGGTTCATTGCTGAATTGGCATCGGCGGATGCTGACCTCCCGTCGGTTGCTGCCAGCACTGCAGCATGGCGATTTCACCTTGCTCCCCAGCAGTCATCCAGGTGTTTTGGTGTATTTGCGATCCACAGACGAGATGTCTGTTTTGGTAGCGGCGAATGTGACCGCTGCGGGAGCGTCATTGAGCTTGGATTTATCGGCGTGGAAAGGACAACGCACGCGTGAAGTGATGTGGGGGTGTGAATTCCCCACCGCCAACGAGGAGTGGTTTGTGAATTTGCCGCCCTACGGATTCAACTGGTGGCTCATTGGTGAGGTGGAAGTGGCCGTGGAGGCTGATACGAGGCCGGATTGAGCGAGGTACGTCTCAGTGAGAGGTTCCAGCCGTTGCGCTTCAGCAAAATCCACCATCGCTAAACGGCACCGACGGGCCAGAACGTCGGTGCTGCTGCGGGCTAGTTCTGCCTGAATGGCATGGGAGATTTCTGCCTCACAGAGGGGAATGACGTCGCTGAGGGGGGCTCGCTTCTCAGGAGCGGCGGCTGCGATCAGTGGCACCGCTTGAAGCCCGTGGCTGCCTTGCAGATGCTCGATCTGGGCAGAGCGTAGGGAGGTGTTGGGCAGAAGAGTTTCCAGTTGTTTTTTTTGCGCTGCGAGTTCGTCTCTGGTGGCTGTTGGCGTGGCGCCACTCCCCAGTAGCGCTAAGGGTTTGGGGGATGGAAGTGGCTGGCCTAGCTGACGCTCGACAGCCGTCAGGGTGTCGAGGGCCATCGGTCGACAGGTGGTCCATTTGCCGCCCATCACACTCACCAATCCACAGGGAAGGGTTTCCACCTCGTGCTCGCGCACCACTCTGCTGCTGTTCAATCCTTCACCAGGTGGCTTGAGGAGAGGTCTCCCTCCGGCCCAACGGCTGGTGATCTGCGGCTCCGCACAGCCTGGGAACCACTCACGCACGTAATTCAGTAGGTAGCTTTCTTCTTCCGCGGTACAGGACGCGGCCAGGCTCGGATCGCAGGCCTCATCTGTGGTTCCCACCAATGTGCGTCCAAAGAAGGGCAGCATGAACAGCACCCGGCCGTCGGCTGTAGAGGGAACGAGCAGTCCCAGACCCTGCGGACAGAGGTTCTGCTTCAACACGATGTGGCTGCCACGGCTTGTGAGCATCCGTGCGGGGGATTCCGGGTCTGCCATTTGACGAAGGGCATCGGCACCGAGTCCTGTTGCGTTGACAACGACGCGGGCGGTCCAGCGTTCTTGCGTTCCGTCTCCGGTTTCGCTGATGGCGGCCACAAGTCGTCCGGCGTCATTGCGTTCGAGTCCAACCACCTTGCAGCGGGTCCGCAGCTGTGCTCCGGCCCGTTGGGCGGTCAAGGCCAGAAGCAAGTTGAGTCGTGCGTCATCAAATTGCCCATCCTTGTAGGCCACAGCGCCTTGGCAGCTTTTCAACTGGGGCAGGGCTTCGTCCAATTGGTGGCTTGACAGCAATCGACTGGAGCCAATGCCTTGACGCCCTGCGAGGGCGTCATAGAGGCCGAGTCCGATGCGGTAGTAGGCCTGGCCGCAGAGTGTCTTGGTGGGAAGTGCTAATTCGAGGCGTCGGGCCAAAAACGGGGCCTGTTCCAGCCAATGGCCTCGCTCTAGTAGTGCCTCCCGGACAAGATTGAGCTGCGCAAGATCGAGGGTTTTAAAAGCCAGTTCGAGATATCGCACCCCGCCATGCAGCAACTTCGTGCTGCGGCTACTGGTGCCTCCGCCGATATCCCCTGCATCTAAGAGGGCAACGGAAAGGCCGCGACGAACTGCCTCGTAGGCCACGCTGGCGCCACTGGCCCCCGCGCCAATTACAACCAAATCAACGTTGTGATCACTCATGCCAGTTCAAGCTGCGGGTCACGGCGTTATCCCAACGGGTTCGCCAAGCCTTGCGCTCAGCCGCATCGCACTGCGGTTGGAAGAGTTGGGCTCCATCTCGTCGGTGGAGGGCAAGGTTGTTCAGATCGTTGACCACTCCAGCTTGCAAACCTGCAAACAACGCCACGCCTCGTGCTGTGCTTTCCAGACTGGCGGGTCGTCGCACCGTGAGCCCTGTGCTGTCTGCTTGGGCCTGCAGGAGCGGATCCGAGGCGGCGGCACCTCCATCCACTGCAAGTTCTCCCAGCCCATGCCCGAGGGCTTGTTCCGCGAGATCCACCAGGGTGGATACAGAGAGGGCGATTCCTTCCAGGGCGGCCCTTGCAATGTGGCAGCGGTTGCTATCGCGGGTTAGCCCCACCAGGATCCCCCGTGCTTCGGGGTTCCAGTGGGGGGTGCCCCAGCCCGTGAAGGCCGGCACCAACATCACGCCGCCGGAATCAGCAACTTGATTGGCGAGGTCGTTCACCTGCTCTGCTCGCTTGATGATTTGGAGGCCATCCCGCAGCCACTGGATCACAGTGCCGGCATTGAAAAGGCTGCCTTCAAGGCAATAGGTGGGCACGCCATCAGCGTCGGTCCACCCCAGGGTGCTGAGTAGCCCGGCTTCGGATCGACGGATCTCGTTGCCGGTGTTGATCACGAGGAACGCTCCTGTTCCGTAGGTGCATTTGCTTTCACCGGGTTGCAAGCAGAGTTGTCCGAGGGTGGCGGCCTGTTGATCTCCGAGCATGGCCTGGATCGGCAGCCCTTCAAAGGGCAAGCCTGCAGCAATTTGGGCGATGTCCCCTCGGCAGGGCAGCAGCTCGGGCAAGGCATTGGCTGGCAATCCGGTATGGATGCGGAAGTCATCCACCCACTGGCGGTGCTCCAGATCCAGCAGCAGTGTGCGGCTGGCGTTGCTCAGATCGCTTCCGTGATGTTGTCCTTCGGTGAGCTGCCATAGGAGCCACGATTCCACGGTGCCAAAGCAGAGGTCATCCGCGGCAGCCGCGGCAGCTGCCTCTCCGTAGTGCTCCAGCATCCAGCGGATCTTGCTGGCACTGAAATAGGGATCGAGCAAGAGCCCTGTGCGTCGCCGCCAGTCCTGTTCCAATCCCTGGCGTTTCCAGTCTGCGCAGATGGATGCGGTTCGCCCGTCTTGCCAGACCAGCGCTGGCCCGCAAGGAACACCGGTGCTGCGTCGCCAAAGCACGGTTGTTTCCCGTTGGTTGGTGATGCCACAGCTCACCACCGCTTGGCGTTGGTCGTCCCTTAGCTTCCGCTGAAGGTCGATGAGGGCTTGCCGTTGGCTCGCCCAGATCTCCAGTGGATCCTGCTCGACCCAACCATCGGCGGGGTACTGGATCGGTAGTGGGGCGCTAGCGCTGGCGACCAGATCACCCGCCGCATTGAAGACCACAGCTCGGGAGCTGCTCGTGCCCTGGTCCAGGGCCAACAGGAGAGGCTGATGCGCCATGGCAGTGCTGTTTCTTTCCTGCTAGCGAGAGGATCGCCACCTGGAAAGGTTATGGGCGTGCCCACATTGTTTTCCGACCCGCCGGCTTGGGTGACTGAGGCGGTCATCTACCAAGTTTTTCCTGATCGTTTTCGTCGGAGCGCCAGGGTGGAGGCGCAGCAGCATTTGCAGTTCAAGCCCTGGGGGGCTGATCCCACAGAGGAAGGGTTTCAAGGGGGTGATCTGTATGGAGTGATCGATGGTTTGGATCACCTTCAAGCCATGGGCATTAACTGCCTGTATCTCACACCGATTTTTTCTTCAGCGGCGAACCATCGTTATCACGCCTACGACTATTTCCAAGTTGATCCTCTGTTAGGGGGAAATGCGGCTCTCGATGCGTTGATCGCTGCGCTGCACCAACGCGGCATGCGACTGGTGCTAGATGGTGTTTTTAACCATTGTGGCCGCGGCTTTTGGGCCTTCCACCATCTCGCCGAGAACGGGGAGTCATCGCCCTATCGCCATTGGTTTCACATCCGTCAATGGCCGATTCGGCCTTACCCAGCCAAGGATGAAGATTGTGGATACGACTGCTGGTGGGCTTTGCCAGCTCTGCCCAAGTTCAACCACGCCGATGCTGGGGTGCGTGAGCACTTGCTGGCGGTGGCCCGTTACTGGCTAGAGCGTGGCATTGATGGCTGGCGACTCGATGTGCCTGCAGAGGTTCCCGAAGATTTTTGGGTGTCTTTTCGACAGGAGGTGCGAAGGGTCAACCCAGAGGCTTGGATTGTTGGTGAGGTGTGGGGAGATGCACGCCGCTGGCTGCAAGGCGAGCATTTTGATGGCGTGATGAATTACCGGATTGGCTGGAGCAGCTTGTGCTGGGTGGCCGGTGATCAGCTTCGTCAGAGCTATCGCAATCCCGAATACCCCTTGAATCCTTTAACGACGCAGGAGTTGATTGATATTTGGACCACGACGGCGAGTTGGTATCGCGCTGAAGTGAATCGCGCCCAGATGAACTTGCTCGATAGCCACGATGTGCCGAGGGCGCTGCACACGCTGAAGGGTGATGTGGCGGCCTTGAAGTTGTCGTTGCTGTTGCTTTTTCTCCAGCCAGGAGCGCCGTGTATTTATTACGGCACCGAGGCTGGGCTGGCTGGTGGCCCGGATGACGACGTTTCGAGTGGTCCAGAACCGGCCTGTCGTGAGGCCTTCCCCTGGAAACAACCCTGGACGGCTGATCTTTGCAGCTACGTCTCGCTTTTAAAAGCATTCCGCGATCGTTGGCTCAACCTTGGCCAGCCGTTGATCAGCTGGAGCGCTTTGGGATCGGATGGGTTGATGGCATCCACACCCAATTGGCAGTTATGGATCAATCGCAGCCGACATGCTGCACTGTTTTGCTCCAACTCAGACGCAGTTGAGGAGGTGATCTGCGGCAGTTTGATCAACGGGAGATTGCATCCCCAAAGTGCCGCGATCTGCTTCACCCCCAGTGCCAAGGAGTGAAATGAAAGCCCTTGTCGAGACTTGAACTCGAGACCTCTCCCTTACCAAGGGAGTGCTCTACCGCTGAGCTACAAGGGCGTGTGGAAGGTGGGCCGGGTTGGATTTGAACCAACGTAGGCAGAGCCAGTGGATTTACAGTCCACCCCCATTAACCACTCGGGCACCGACCCGAACCACACCCGGAGAATTTACCAGCCGATGCGTCATTCCTTGCCGTATCGATACGATTAATCCAGCTGAAACGGCCTTTTGGCCATGCACGTTCTGCTCCTTAATGGTCCGAATCTCAATTTGCTTGGGCAGCGGGAGCCTGGGATTTATGGCTGCGACACCTTGGCGACGATTGAAACGGAGCTCACTCGAGAGGCCAAAGCTGATGGTGTTGAGTTGGTGTGCTTTCAAAGCAACTTCGAAGGAGCTTTGATTGAGCGCATCCATCAGGCCATGGGAGAGAGCCAGGGGATTTTGATTAATGCCGGTGCTTACACCCATTCATCGATTGCGATTCGGGATGCCTTAACCGGTGTGGCCATTCCCTATGTGGAGTTACACCTCAGCAACACCCATGCTCGTGAGCCTTTTCGCCATCAGTCGTACCTTGCAGACCGTGCCGTTGGAGTGGTGAGTGGATTCGGCGCCAAGAGTTATTCATTGGCCCTGAGCGGATTGGTCCATCACTTGCGACAGGGCGGATGACCGTTTCATTCCCGCAGAAGATCACCCCGGAGAAGTCCACAGCTTCGATTCGCTGGCTTGCGGCACCCACGAGTTGGACTTGGGTTGAACAGGCCAATGCGCGGCCGATGGCGGTGTTGATTGACCATGCCCATTGCGAGCGGAAAGCTGCAGGTTCTGCTGTGCAGATGATGTTCCGATACCTTTGTGAGCCAGGCCTGGGGGAGGCGCTGAGCCCTTTGGCGCGGGAGGAGCTGGAGCACTTTGAGCAGGTTCTTGCCTTGATCAAGTCGCGCGGCCGATATCTCGAGCCACTTCCTTCGCCTGGATATGCCGCCAACTTGGCGCGTCATATCCGTAAGGGTGAGCCCCAGCGGATGCTGGACTCCTTTCTTGTGGCGGGCTTAATTGAAGCGCGGAGCCATGAACGGATGGCTCTCTTGGCCGAGCACAGCCCAGATCCTGAATTGCGCTCGCTCTATGCCGATCTCTTGGCAAGCGAAGCGCGACATTTTGGTTTGTATTGGGTTTTGGTGGAGGAGCGCTTTACGAGAGCTGTGTTGGTGGAACGCTTGCAAACCTTGGCCCTTGCTGAAGTGGAAGCGTTGCAAGGTGTCCTTGCGTCTCCAGACGATGTGCGGATGCACTCCTGTGGAGTGTCTTCCGTCTGAGCTACGCCGATATGTCTTGGGCTGCTATCTGCAATGCCTCGCGCCGAGAGTTCACCAGTTCTCCGTGAACACCGAATTGGCGCAGCCGCTGTTGCAGTTTTGAGTTGGCTCCAGCGATCAAGATGGTTCGTCCGGATGTTTGGGCCTCTTGCACCATCCGCTCGATGGCGAGCGAGGCAGAGATTCCAATTCTGGGGACCTCTGTGATGTCCAGAATCAATACCTTGTAGTTCTGGATCAGGCCCATCCGGGCACTAATTCCCTTAGCGGCACCAAAGCTGAGTGGTCCGCGTAGTCGGAACAGCATCAGAGCATTACCGCACTGATCAACCAAGCTCTTTTCCTCTGCAGTGAGGTCGTGGAGACGGACTTCAGCGGCATCAGGTGGGTTATCGGCATCCATCCCCTCCAGCTGCGTTTGGGTGATGGAGTCAACGGTGAGCAAGTTGGCGACGAACATCCCAACCAAGACGCCCCAAATCAAGTCCCAAAACACCGTCATCAAGAGGACGGAGTACATCAATACGGCCGTTTTTCCGGAGAGACGGTGGGCACGAAGAAGAAAGCCCCAGTCGATGATGTCGAGCCCCACTTTGATCAAAATTCCAGCTAGCAGTGCTGTGGGAATTTGTGCAGCAAGCGGACCTGCCCCCAGCAAAACAACCAGCAGAACGAGTGAATGGCTCATCCCGGAGAGCGGTGTGGCGCCGCCGGATTTGATGTTGATCACTGTGCGCATCGTGGCTCCAGCCCCTGGCAGGCCAGACAGGAAGCCAGCAGCGGTGTTGGCCATTCCTTGCCCGATCAGCTCACGGTTGGAGTTGTGGCTTGTTTGGGTGATGTTGTCGGCGACGAGTGAGGTGAGGAGTGAGTCGATCGCTCCCAATAGGGCGAGGACCAGACCTGCCTTCACCAGCTCTGGGAGGTGCTCACTGAAGTTGGGCATCACCAACTGAAGTCCACCTTCGGGTATGGCTCCGATCCGAGCCAGTGGTTCCAGTCCGAGGGCGTTTAAACGGTCGTCGTTGAAGAACAGCAACGACAGTGGCGTCACAATCACCAGTGCCAGGAGTGGTGAGGGAATCCACTGGCGCAGCCGCAATGGTGAAAGGAAAACGACAGCCAGTGTCATCACACCCACCGCCAAAGCTGCGGGATTGAGGCCAGGGCTGTTGGCCAGTGTTTGCAGCGAATCCACCACGCCACCTCGGGTGGTAATCCCTACAAAAGGCCCAAGCTGCAAAACGAGAATGATGAAGCCAATTCCCGACATGAACCCCGACACCACGGAGTAGGGAACGAGTGTGATGAAACGGCCCAGGCGCAGCACCCCAAGCAGAACTTCGCAAACGCCGCCGATGACCACAGCAGCCATCACCATCGGCAGGATTTCGCCTGCGCTGAGGTCTTGATTCACGCCAACGGCGGCGAGGCTGGAGACGACCCCCGCCACGGTCACGCTCATGGGTCCTGTCGGACCACTCACCTGGGCGGGGGTTCCGCCCAGCAGAGCGGCTAAGAATCCAGTGATAATCGCCCCGTAGAGCCCATAAATTGCTCCGCCTGGGCCCAGAGCTGCGTTTCCAAACGCCAGTGCGAGAGGCAGGGCCACAACAGCAGCGGTCAGTCCACCAAGGAGGTCGCCTTTCAGATTGCGGCGATGGAGGCCGTGAATAAAGCCCATTAAGGCAGCCCACTCCAGCTGCTCAGTGCGTCGAGCGATTGCAACCCTTCTCGTCGACGTCCATCAGGCATGACCCAGGTGGGGTAAGCGCGAATGGCTGCAGATTCACAATCGGCGGCTTGTTGGGGACGTTTTTTGGGTTGTCGACACTCCACATAGGGAACGCTGCTCCCCGCTTGTTGACCAAACAGGTTCATTTGGCGAAAGCAAGCCGGACAACTCCAGGAGCCATAAAAGCGAGCCCCGATGGCACTTAGATGATTAGCGAGCTCGATGGCTTGATTGCTCGATGCCCGAAGGGGCTCTCCAATCGTGCCCTTCCATTTCTCCTCAGCTGAAGCGGGCAGAGCCCAGATGGCGGCGCCCAAGGCCCAACCCGTGAAAACGATTCCACCGATTCTCTTCATGCAGGCCAAGCGCGACAAATCGAAGTTAGGGCGGATGGCACCGTTCGGGCTTCCCTCCATCTCGAACCCTCACCAAACGAGCCACCGTTGAGAAAGTGGAATTAGGGAATGGGAATCATGGCTGGTAGCGGATACAAGGATTATTTCCAGGTTCTCGGAGTGGATCGATCCGTCGATGCAGATGGAATTAAGCGCGCTTTCAGGAAGTTGGCTCGTCAATACCATCCCGATGTCAATCCTGGGGATGCATCGGCTGAGGCGCGTTTTAAGGAAATTAGTGAGGCCTATGAAGTGCTGTCCGATGCCGACAAGCGCAGGCGATATGAGCAATTTGGCCAGTACTGGAACCAGGCAGGGGGGATGGGAGGTGGCGCTCCCGGCATGGATGTTGATTTCGGCCGCTATGGAAATTTCGACGATTTCATTAACGACTTGCTCGGACGCTTTGGCGGACCTGGCGGTTCCCCTGGATTCCAGGGGGGCGGTTTTCCAGGTGGAGGATTTTCAAGGGGAGCTCAGGCGTCGCGTTCACCCGTCAATCTTGATGCGGAAGCGTCCGTTGGGGTGTCGTTTGCGGAGGCCTATCGGGGTGGAGAGCGAACGTTGTCGGTGAACAACGAGAGGGTTCAGGTGCGTATCCCCGCTGGGGTCAAGAACGGATCGCGTCTTCGTCTCAAGGGGAAGGGGAATTTGCAGCCTGGAACGGGTCGTCGCGGTGATCTTTACCTGAATCTTTCGATCAAGCCCCATGCGATTTGGCGACTTGATGGTGATCAACTGCGTGCCGACCTTCCCGTCAGTTTTGATGAGTTGGCCTTGGGCGGGATGGTCACCGTGATGACCCCTGATGGCGAAGCTCAAGTGTCGATTCCGCCTGGTACTCCGCCAGGACGCAGTCTTCGACTCAAAAATAAGGGGTGGCCTTTGAAAGCTGGCCGCGGCGATCTTCTGCTGACGCTCACCCTTGAGCTGCCTGCGTCCTGGAGTTCAGAGGAGCAGCAGTTGCTCGAACAACTTCGTGTTCAGCGTTCTTCGAATCCCCGCCACGACTGGTTACGAAGTGCCGCGCTTTGAACGGCGGACCGTACGATCGCTGATACCTCCCCCGGTCTGATGGAGCTCACCTACCGCCCCCGTCGTTTGCGTCGTACGCCGGCCCTACGCGCCATGGTGCGAGAGCACAGCCTCTCAGCCGCAGACTTTATTTATCCCCTCTTTGTGCATGAGGGTGATGGGGTGGAACCCATCGCTGCCATGCCAGGAGCGAGTCGGTGGAGCTTGTCTGCACTGATGGGTGAGGTGCAACGCGCATGGGATCTGGGGGTTCGCTGCGTCGTTTTGTTCCCCAAGGTGTCTGAGGAACTCAAAACCGAAGACGGGGCGGAGTGCTTTAACGAAAACGGGTTAATTCCCCGTGCGATTCGCCAAATCAAAGGGGCTATTCCTCAGATGGCAATCATGACGGATGTTGCTTTGGATCCCTATTCCTGTGATGGGCATGACGGGATTGTGAGTGAGGAGGGAGTTGTGCTGAATGACGAGACGATCGAACAGCTTTGTAAGCAGGCGGTGGTTCAAGCCCGTGCTGGTGCAGACCTCATTGGTCCGAGCGACATGATGGATGGCCGCGTTGGGGCGATCCGCGAAGCCCTCGATGATGAGGGATTCGAACATGTCGGCATCATTAGCTATACCGCTAAATATTCTTCGGCTTATTACGGCCCATTTCGAGAGGCTCTTGATTCCGCGCCGCGATCTGACGGTTCAAAGCCGATTCCGAAAAATAAAGACACCTACCAAATGGACCCGGCCAATGCTCGGGAGGCGATTACTGAGGCTCAGCTGGATGAACAAGAAGGCGCCGATATCATGATGGTCAAGCCTGGTTTGGCTTATTTAGATATTATTCACCGCCTCCGTGAAGAATCAGAACTTCCCATCGCGGCCTACAACGTAAGTGGCGAATATTCAATGGTGAAGGCTGCTGCAGAGCGAGGCTGGATCGATGAAAGGGCTGTTGTTTTGGAAACCTTGTTGAGCTTTAAAAGAGCTGGTGCTGATTTAATTCTCACTTATCATGCCTGCGATGCTGCCGGCTGGCTCCAAGATAGCTAAGCCCATCGATTAAATATTTTGAGCCCAAGTACGACCTCTGTTTGTTGCTCATTGGCTCAATAAATATTTTCAAATTTGCCGAATATGATTTGTTGATGTATTAATTTAGACATTCTCGTTGAGATTGAAATGTTGGTCGTTTGATCGCTTTGCGTGAAAGGTCTTTCGAGCTGAATTTGTGTTTTCAATATTTAAGACACGAAGGTGAGAGTTGAACGAATGGGTTAGCGCGAACGCTCGCTGCTTGGAGTTGATCTGCCCCACAATGGTGATCTTCAATCGCTCTCTCGAATGTCAACGGTTGATCGGCTCGGCCACGTCGCTATCCGCGTTGATGATGTGCAACGTGCCGTGACCTTTTACAAGGGGTTGGGCATGCGTCTGGTTTGGCAGGCTGACGATTGGTGTTATCTCGAGGCAGGGGACACTCGAGATGGCTTGGCATTGCTCGGACCGGGCTACAAAGCGGCAGGTCCGCATTTCGCCTTTCATTTCCGCGATCGGGCTGAAGTGGACGCCATTCACAGCCGACTCAAGTCGCAAGGAGTCCACGTGGGTGCCGTGCATGACCATCGCGACGGTACCGCCTCCTTTTATTTGAAGGATCCCGAAGGCAATTGGCTCGAAATGCTTTATGAACCTCCCGGTGGTATCCCTTCCAACTGCGACTGAGACCGTGACCCACCCCAGTCACCATCAGGCCTTGAGTGAAACGCTTGAGCTTTTGGAGTGGCCTGTGGTGTGCGAGCACCTGGCTACGTTTGCCAGCACGCGCATGGGCCTCGAATCGGCTCGGGAAACGCAGTTGCCCCAGTCGCTGGCGGAGACGCTTCAGCGACAGGCCGAAACCGTTGAAATGGCGGTTTTGGACGATCTCACTGAGGGAGGGTTGAGTTTCCGAGGTGTGAATGACCTTCGGCCAGTTCTGCTGCGATGCCTCAAGGGTGGTGTGGCCTCAGGAGAGGAGTTGCTTGCCGTGGCTGGAACCCTGGCTGCGGCAAGAAAATTGCGTCGTCAAATCGATGATCAGGAGCTGCGTCCCGTCTGCACAGCTCTGATCGAAACGATGGTTACCCTGCCTGATCTAGAGCAACGCTTGAAGTTTTCCCTGGAAGAAGGTGGTCGTGTTGCGGATCGGGCGAGCCCACCCTTGGCGGGCCTTCGACAGCAATGGCATGGCGTGCGCCAGGAGCGACGCGACAAACTCCAAGAGCTCACGCGTCGTTACGCGTCCTTTCTCCAAGACTCAGTCATCGCACAACGGCACGGACGCCCTGTCCTCGCCGTCAAAGCAGGTGCTGTGGGTCAGGTGTCCGGTCAAGTCCATGACAGTTCAGCGTCTGGGAACACCGTTTTTATTGAGCCCCGCTCGGTGCTCACGATGGGCAACAAGCTCGTCGATATCGAGGCTCGAATTCGAAAAGAGGAGCAGCGCGTTCTTGCCGAGTTGAGCGACCTGGTTGCCCAGGACGAGCGAGTTCTCAATTCACTCGTTGAGATTTTGTTAGCCCTTGATTTGGCTTTGGCCCGCGGCCGTTACGGCCGTTGGCTCGGTGCTGTTCCCCCCCATTTGTTGGAAGATCCTGAGGCTCCCTTCTTGCTTAGGGACCTGCGACATCCATTGCTCATCTGGCAACACAAACGTTCCAGCGGCTCTCCGGTGGTGCCGATCAGCGTGGATGTGTCTGCACAACTCCGCGTGGTTGCGATCACAGGACCCAACACCGGCGGCAAAACTGTGAGCTTGAAGAGCCTTGGTTTAGTGGCCCTCATGGCTCGCGCCGGAATGCTGATTCCTTGCTCTGGCCGGCCAGCCTTGCCCTGGTGCGCCCAAGTGTTGGCCGATATCGGCGATGAGCAATCTCTTCAACAGAGCTTGTCCACGTTTAGTGGACACATCAAACGCATCGGCAGGATTCTGCAGGCGCTTGAATCCGGTCCAGCTCCCGCCTTAGTTCTGTTGGATGAAGTGGGGGCAGGGACAGATCCAAGTGAAGGCACGGCTCTAGCAACTGCTCTACTGAAGGCGCTTGCGGATCGGGCACGACTCACGATCGCGACAACGCACTTTGGCGAGCTCAAGGCGCTCAAATACACCGACGACCGATTTGAAAACGCTTCGGTGGCTTTTAACGCCGAAACCTTGTCTCCGACTTATGAACTTCTCTGGGGGATCCCTGGGCGCAGCAATGCCCTAGCGATTGCGACGCGTTTAGGCCTTGATGCGGGGGTGTTGGATCAAGCGCAAGCCCTTTTGGCTCCGGCGGCGGAGGGGGAGGTGAACACGGTGATTCAAGGTCTTGAGGAGCAACGCCAGCGACAGCAAGCGGCGGCGGAAGATGCTGCAGCGCTCTTGGCGCGAACAGAGCTGTTGCATGAAGAGTTGCTGTTGCGCTGGCAAAAGCAAAAGCAGCAGACGGCATTGCATCAAGAACAAGGACGTCAGCGATTGGAACAGTCCATCCGTGAAGGACAGAAGGAGGTGCGTTCCTTGATCCGCCGGTTGCGGGACGACCGCGCCGATGGTGAAACGGCGCGTAAGGCTGGACAACGCCTTCGCAAGTTGGAAGACCATCACCGTCCAACAAAGGAGAAGCGTGCACCGAAACCCGGCTGGCGTCCTGAGGTTGAAGAACGCGTTCGGTTGCTGGCCTTGGGAAAGGCCGCAGAAGTGTTGGCTATCTCAGATGACGGTCTGCAGCTCACGGTGCGTTGCGGTGTGATGCGCACCACCGTGGATCTCAATGCTGTTGAAAGCTTGGATGGACGGAAGGCTGAACCACCTCCGGTTCCTGTTGTGAAAGTGCAAGCGCGTTCTGGATTGGGAGCAGGCGCTCAAGTACGCACGAGCCGCAACACTTTGGATATTCGAGGGATGCGTGTGCACGAAGCTGAATCAACCGTTGAAGAGCAGCTCCGAAATGCCAATGGACCGCTGTGGGTGATCCATGGAATCGGCACAGGCAAGCTGAAGCGTGGCCTGCGGGCTTGGCTGGATACGGTTCCCTATGTGGAGAGGGTCGTCGATGCTGAGCAGGGCGATGGAGGGCCGGGTTGCAGCGTTGTTTGGGTGCGTTGATGCCCCTGATTAGTTCGTGTCTGGGATGGCAACAGCGTTGCCGAGTTCATCAAACAACCTCCAACCGCGCGGATCTGGTGCGAGATGCACCATTTGTTTTGGCTGATAGTGGGGCTCTGGTGGCGTGCGCACTTGGATTAAGTGATCTCCGTCCAGCAATCGACAGGTGAGCACCTGCTCATTGCCCAGCACCTCGCAATGGCTGACTTCTGCGGTCAAATTCCGGTTTGTGGCCGGAGCCATGATCCATCCCTCTGGCCTCAGCCCTGCAGTGAGCTGCTGTCCTTCAAGGCTGGCGAGAGCCTGAACCAAAGCCCCCTCAATCGGAAGCCGTCGATCCCCGAGCAGGAGGGTTGCGTTCGGCCCAACGCAAACAGGCAGAAGCGCCATCGGCGGACTCCCGATGAACTGCGCGACAAACAAATTGGACGGCCAGTTGTAGAGCTCCATCGGGGTTCCCAATTGTTGGAGCTTTCCTGCGTTCAAAACTGCAATTCGGTGGCCCATCGTCATCGCTTCCACTTGATCGTGGGTGACGTACACCGTGGTGGTGCCCAAGGTCCGTTGGAGGTCAACAATGCGGGTGCGCGTGCTGTTCCGGAGCTTGGCGTCGAGGTTGCTGAGCGGCTCATCCATGAGGAACACCGCAGGTTTCCGAGCCATGGCGCGGCCCAAGGCGACGCGTTGTTTTTGGCCGCCTGATAATTCTTTCGGTAGCCGATCCAAGAGCGGTTCCAACTCGAGAGCCTTGGCCACCGTTTGGATTTGCTCAGCGATCTTTTGTTCCCTGTTGGATTCGATTCTGAGTGCTGGCGGCAAGCGTCGCGATGCTCGACTGAATTGGTCGTGCAGTTGCTGCCAGGGCGAGCGTGTTTGGCTTCGGCGTAGCCCAAAACTCAGGTTGTCTCGCACGCTGAGGTGGGGATAAAGCGCATAGCTCTGGAACACCATGGCCACGTCGCGCTGCGCGGGTCGGACGCGGCTGACCGGTCGATCACCAATCAGGATTTCACCGGAGGTGGGGCGATCTAAACCAGCCAGTAAGCGCAGAAGTGTGCTCTTGCCACAACCTGATGGCCCAACAAGAACGAGGAATTCACCATCTTTGATTGTTAGATCGAGTTGTCGCAACACCTCAACTGGTGTTTCGCCGCGTCGTCCGGGGTAGGTCTTACTGAGAGCTTCGAAACGGACGCCTGACAATCGATTGCTGCATCGGTCTGATCCTAAGGTTGTGGATTGGATCCAAACAACGCTGCCGTGCAGTTCATCGATCAGGCGCGGATCTCCACACGCGGTGGACGCGGCGGTGACGGTATCGCTGCATTCCGTAGAGAAAAGTACGTGCCAGCTGGTGGCCCCTCCGGTGGTGATGGTGGCCATGGGGGGCATGTGGTGTTGGAAGCCGACAGCAACCTTCAGACGTTGTTGGATTTCAAATACAAACGATTGTTTGCTGCAGACGACGGAAAACGCGGTGGTCCGAATAAACGCACGGGCGTTTCAGGGCGTGAATTGGTGATCAAAGTCCCCTGTGGAACGGAGGTTCGGCACCTCACCACAGGCATTCTTTTGGGCGATCTCATTGAGCCAGGAACAAGGTTGGTGGCGGCCTTTGGGGGGCGTGGGGGCTTGGGAAATGCCCATTATTTGAGCAATCGCAATCGTGCACCCGAGAAATTCACGGAAGGTCGTGATGGGGAGGAGTGGCCGTTGCAGTTGGAGTTGAAGCTGCTCGCGGAGGTTGGAATTATTGGTTTACCCAATGCTGGTAAAAGCACCTTGATTGCTGTGCTTTCGGCAGCTCGTCCCAAGATTGCCGACTACCCCTTCACCACTCTGATTCCCAACCTTGGAGTAGTGCGGCGCCCCAGTGGTGATGGCACTGTTTTTGCCGATATTCCTGGCCTAATTGCTGGTGCAGCCCAAGGTGCTGGTCTTGGCCATGATTTTTTACGCCATATCGAAAGAACGCGCCTTCTCATTCATCTTGTGGATGCTGGATCTGATGATCCGGTTGAGGATTTACGTGTAGTGGAGCAGGAGCTCAAAGCCTATGGCCATGGATTGGTTGACCGTCCAAGACTCTTGGTGCTGAATAAGAAAGAGCTGGTTCAAGAGTCTGATTTGCCGGGGGTATTGGCTGACTTGGAAAACGCCAGTGGTCGAAATGTTTCCTGCATATCTGCGGCAATGGGTACGAATCTCAACGAGTTACTTGAAAATGTATGGAATGAGCTTGGTGTATAGATATAAATAGTTTTTTGCTTTAAGTGTGATTGCTTGAATCGATATTTTTATGTTTAATTGTATATTTGTGGAAAGATTTCAAGACAATGTTGCTTGAAATGATATGCCTATTTTTTGAGTTGCTGGATTAATTTTGCTTGCCAGAGATTACTTAGATCAAGCGTAATCCAAAAAAAGCTGGCCAGGATACTGACCAGCTTTTTGAAATTGGCTCGAAATAGGTTGAGCTTCAGTCAACGATCAATCGTCGTAAACGCGGCACTCGTCTGCATCGGGATTCGCGTCGCAATACAGCTCGAGGGAAGTGGGGTCGTGCTTGTCCTCAGGGTTGTGCTCCTTGTATTCCTCAAGAGACTTCAGCTCTTCTGTGAGGTGGCGAAGCTTGGCTTGGTCTCCAGTGGCTTTCGCTGCTTCGAGTTCAGACTGATCCTTCTGAATGTGATCGTCGATGGATTTCATGGTTTCAGTCCTCGCTTTTGCCAGTTTAAACCGGCTTACCGGTTTTGTTGCTGCGCTTTCTTGAAGCCATGACGTTTTAACAAAAGGCTGGTTTCGATCGCCTGCCTCATCGTTGGAGCCAACCTCTTAAGGGGCAAGCTCGCTCAGCTCGAGCCAGCGTTCTTCCGCTTGTTCGATGGTGCTGATCAGGTCTGCAAGTTCGAGGCTTCGAGTGGTCATGTCGTCACAGTGGCCTGAGATTTGTGCCTCTAAAGCAGAACGCTGCTTTTCAAGTTGAGGCAAAGTTGAATCGAGCTTTTCGAGCTCCTTCGTTTCCTTGAAGCTGCGACGGCGTAGTCCCTCCGCTATGGGCTTGTTGGGTTGACGTTCTTTGGTGGGTGTTGGCGCGATGGTTTGCGTCCGCTCGACTTGTTTCTCCTGCTCAAGGAATTCGCTGTAATTCCCCTCAAAACGTTTGAGTCGGCCGTTGTCGAAGCAAAACAGGCGATCCACCGTTCGATCCAGAAAGTAGCGATCGTGGGAAACGACGATGACGCAACCTCGGAAGTCTTCCAAAAAGTCCTCCAGAACACTGAGCGTTTGCACGTCAAGGTCATTGGTGGGCTCATCAAGCAGCAGCACGTTGGGAGCTTGAACCAACATGCGGCACAAGGTGAGTCGCCGCCGCTCTCCTCCCGAAAGCTTGCTCAGTGGGCTGTGTTGTTGTGCGGGAGGGAAAAGGAAGCGCTCGAGAAGTTGCGAGGCAGTGACCTGTTCTCCGCCTAAATCGATCCGGCTGGCGGCTTCTTCGACAAATTCGATCACTTTTCTATCCAGACCTTTCCCTTGGTCAAAGGCATCGGTGTGTTGATCCAAATAACCGATATGAATGGTGTCGCCAAGCCGCAAGGTTCCTTCTGTGGCCTGACGCCGTCCTGCAATCAAGTCCAGCAGGGTGGACTTGCCGCTGCCGTTGGGTCCCAAAATTCCCACCCGGTCTTCAGGGCTGAAGCTGTAGCTGAAGTCGTCGAGTAGGCGTTGACCATCAGGTTGTCCATTCGCCGTTACGCCGAGGGCCTCAGCTTCGATGACTTGTTTGCCAATGCGGCGGCTCACGCTCGCCATTTCGAGCTTGCCCTTGGCTTGGCTTGGTTTGTCTTCGCGCATCGCCTCAATGCGTTGAAGCCGTGCTCGCTGCTTGGTACTGCGTGCTTTGGGCCCCTGACGAAGCCAAGCCAGTTCGCGTCGAAGAACGCCACGAAACTTGGCAGCTGAGGCTGCTTCCGAAGCCTCTTCTTCGGCTTTGTGCTGCAAAAAAGTGCTGTAGTTGCCCTGATACGTTCTCGCTCGCCCCTGATCGACTTCCACCATTCGACGAGTGACGCGATCGAGGACGTACCGGTCATGGGTGACCAAAACGAGGGCCCCTGGGTAGCGATCCAACCAGCTTTGAAGCCACTCAATGGCAGCAGCATCGAGATGGTTTGTGGGTTCATCCAAAAGCAACACATCTGGACAACCCACCAGGGCAGAGGCCAAGCCAACCCGTTTGCGATAGCCGCCAGACAGGTCCTCAACGGGACGTTGTAAGTCGCCAATTCCAAGTTTCTGCAGGACTTCGCGGCATTGCTGCTCGAGGCTCCAGGCCTCCTCTTCATCCATCGTTTGGCTGAGCTCTCCCAGCTCTGACAACAACGTTGTGTTCTCCGGTGCCGCGGCAACTGCATCGCTGAGAGCGTTGAAGCGCAACAGCAGATCGCGTTTGGCGCCGCACCCTTCCAAAACTTGTTCGAGAACGGTGAGCCCGGGGGTGATTCGACTGTCTTGGCCAACAAGTTCAACCCGTAAACGTGGTGAGCAGCGGCGTTCACCGTTCCCCAGTGGTTCGCTTCCGGCCAGAACCTTGAGCAAGGTGGATTTCCCGGCGCCGTTCGGACCGATCAACCCAAGGCGCTCTTTGTCGCCGATATGGAGATTCAGATCGGCAAACAGAGTTCGGATGCCGAAGTCTTTCGAAGCACCCACCAAGCTGATCAAACTCACGGTGTGCTGGCAGGGCGTTGGCTGTCTAGGTATGCAAACACACTCTTATCGCCCACATCTGCAGCGGCCTCCATCCCGAATTTACGGAGTGCGAGCAACACCATCAGCAGGCCAGCGATCAGAAGAAAAGCAGCGCACAAGCTTGTACTAATAATCCCCACCAAACGCCCGAGGAGGGCGATGGGTAAGAGCAAGGTGAGCCCAATCGCTTCGGGTCTTTGGAAGCAGAAAAATTCCTTGAAGCCAATGCCTGCTAACGCCGCAAACAGTGGACCGATCGCCAGAATCCACAAGGGTTGTTCTACAAGCGTGGTGAGGGCTTCATTGGGGCCAGCCTGCATCAGGAGTAGCCCCCAGCCCAAGCAACCCATTAACCAAAACAACCTCAACGCGTTGTGGAGTGGTCGTAGATAAATGTGGATCCAGTGCAGTGCCAAGCCGAGTCCGGCCATCAATGGCACAAGCCAAACCCAGGCCCAGCGATCCCCAAATTGCCACCAATGCACTAGCCCTGCTGTCATCGCGAGTCCGGCTACAAGCAGGGAGATGCGGTAGCGCTGTACCTCAAGCCGATCGATTGATGTGATCGTGTAGGGGCCATAAACGCCTTCAAACTGGGGATCACCCGTCGTCATTCGTTCGAAATACCACTCTCTACAAGTGTGGTCAGATCTGGTCCCGTAGGGACGATTCCACCAGGATTCAGCGGAAATAGCGCTCCGAAGTAGTCATGTCGCCAAGCTTTCGCGTCACAGCTTGTTTGGACACCGGGCTGCCCATAGAGCCGTCGTCGCCAATCCCAAAGTTTCGGGAACTGCCAGAGGGGACGCTCACTACAACCAAAAAGTGGGGCATAGACCATCTCCCATCGAATCAAGGTGGGAAATAAACGCACATCCGCCAAGGTGATTTGCTCTCCGCAAAGCCAGGGCCCCGACTGCTTCAGGCTCGACTCCACTTGATCGAGTGCTGCAAACAGTGCTGTTACGGCACGGTTGTAGGCCGCTTGATTACGGGCAAAGCCGCAGCGGTAGACCCCATCATTCACGTTGGGTTGGAGGAGTTCCTGCCAACGATGAATGCTGTTCTGTAGGTCTGGTGGAGCCAGATCTGGAACGTCGTTGTGGCTTGGCCAGCGGTTTAAAACCTCGACGAGCTGGGCACTTTCGTTGCCAAGAATTTTGGGTTGGCTGGGATCGATCAGGACTGGAACTGTGGCGCGATGGGAGGGAGGCGCGCCACAGCGTTGATAGAGCGCTAGCAAGCTTCTGCATCCCAGCCAGGGAGGATCGAGTTGCCACCGTCCAGCCTTGTGATCTGCATGGGCCGTTATCAGGTTGAGACTCTGATCAAGCCCTCGCAATTGATGAACTAGCCAGGTGCGATGGGCCCATGGACAACTACGACCCACGATTAAGTGGGGGCGTTGGTCCGGTTGTCGGGATTGCAAGTCCAGAGGATTGGGGACTTCTGCCTCAAGGTGGTCGCTCTTTGGTCTGCAGTAGTTCCCGGCAGCATCGGCGGGTCCCAGACCACCCATCAGCCGTTGCCATTGCCAACGCCAGCCTGCTTTGGCTGCCATCACAACGATTGGTGGAATCGACATGGTGGTTGCCGGCGCAATGGCTGAGGTCTTCACGACCTCAGCCATCTTGGCTCCATGCTTCAGTCACACAAGATCTGTTTGGAGTTCATGGCTGCCAGCGATGTCCTGGTTGTGGCAGGAACCCACGGCAATGAGCTCAACGCCCCTTGGTTGTTGGAGCAATGGAATCGCCAGCCTGATCTGATCAATTCCGCGGGGCTTTCCATTCAACGGTTGGTGGGCAATCCCCAGGCCAGAGCTGCGATGCGTCGTTATGTCGACCGTGATCTCAACCGAAGTTTCAGGGTGGATCTACTGGAGCAGTCGGGTGGCGACCTTGAAATGCGTCGGGCGCGTGAACTGCTCGGGAGGTTTGGGCCGAGGGGCGACGAGTCCTGTTCTGTGGTGCTCGATTTGCACAGCACCACGGCTGCGATGGGGTGTTCTTTGGTGCTTTATGGGCGGAGACCTGCCGATTTGGCCCTGGCGGCCCTTGTTCAAAGTGCCTTGGGGCTACCGATTTATTTGCATGAATCAGATTCGGCTCAAACCGGGTTTTTGGTTGAGCGGTGGCCCTGTGGATTGGTCATTGAAGTGGGCCCTGTTCCCCAGGGAGTGCTTGAAGCGCGAATTGTGCGTCAGACGCGCCTTGCGTTAGAAGCCTGCTTCGAGGCGCTTGCTTCAGTTCGATCAGGAGTCGTGCGTCTTCCCCGACAGGTGGTGGTGCATCGCCATCTTGGTAGCTGTGATGTGCCACGAGGGGAGTCCGATCAGCCCCAAGCACTCGTGCATCAACGCCTTCAGGGAAGGGACTGGGTTCCTTTCAAGCCATTGGATGCGATTTTCGAGGCAGCTGATGGAACCACCGTGGAGACTTCCCAAATGGAGCATCAGTCCATTCCCGTTTTCATCAATGAAGCGGCCTATGCCGAAAAGCACATTGCCTTTTCGCTAACGCGCAGAGAGGTTTGGGCGATGGAGCCCCAATGGTTGGACCATCTTTCAGAACTTCTGAGCTGAGATTGATTCCTGACTTACCCGCAAGCCCAAGTTCCTTTGCCTTCCTGGCTGCAGGCCAGGTCACTGGTTTGTCCATCACCCCAGTACAGCCGTAGTCGATCGTCGTCCGTACCCAGCCGCAGCGTTAGGGAGCGAATCGGTCCGGCTGGGGTCTTGCTGTCAGAGGGGGGTGCGGTGCCTTTGACGTCATTGAGCTGCTGCTCGAGCTGGTTCAGCCGCAACTCCAGGCGCTCAATGGCTGCCCTTGAACCCTGATCGCTTTCTGATTTCAACTCTGATGACGAGCATCCCGCGAGAAGAAAGCACGCAGCGAATAGCCAGTTGAGATGTGAGGGCCGACCCATGGCAATGCTCAGTATTGGTTCCAGTTTTTCAAGGGAGTTCAGCCGTTGATGAGCCGTTCGCTCCAATACACCGTGGCTCCTTCCGCCTCAAGTTGATTCCGGCGATGACGCGCCGAGGCCAGAGGAACCGTCTCTTCGAGGCGTTGTCCTGCAAGGAGCCAGCGGATTAGAACCAAAATAAAAGTTCGTTTCTGAAATCTTAAATCTTTCTGTGCGCCCCAGCGGTAGCAGCTGGTCTGAACATTGGTTGGCGCAAGCTCCGAACACAGAACGCAATATTGCTTTACATTGGGTGGAGGCAGGGATTCCTGTCCCTTCCATAAACCGTCCCCTCGGGGGCATTTCTTTCCGTTCTCATGACCACCACCATCCAGCAGCGCTCCGGCGCTTCTAGCTGGCAGTCCTTCTGCGAGTGGGTCACCTCCACCAACAACCGTCTGTATGTCGGTTGGTTCGGTGTGCTGATGATCCCAACTCTGTTGGCTGCCACCATCTGCTTCGTCATCGCTTTCGTCGCCGCTCCTCCGGTTGACATCGATGGCATCCGCGAGCCTGTCGCTGGCTCCTTGATGTACGGCAACAACATCATCTCTGGTGCTGTTGTTCCTTCCAGCAACGCCATCGGCCTGCACTTCTATCCCATCTGGGAAGCAGCTTCACTCGACGAGTGGCTGTACAACGGCGGTCCTTTCCAGCTCGTCGTCTTCCACTTCCTCATCGGCATCTACGCCTACATGGGTCGTGAGTGGGAACTCTCTTACCGCTTGGGCATGCGCCCTTGGATCTGTGTTGCCTACAGCGCACCTGTCGCTGCTGCATCTGCAGTCTTCCTCGTCTACCCCTTCGGTCAGGGTTCGTTCTCTGATGCAATGCCCCTGGGCATCTCTGGAACCTTCAACTACATGTTGGTGTTCCAGGCTGAGCACAACATCCTGATGCACCCCTTCCACATGCTGGGTGTTGCAGGCGTCTTCGGCGGCAGCTTGTTCTCCGCCATGCACGGCTCACTGGTGACCTCCTCCTTGGTGCGTGAAACCACCGAAAGCGAGTCCCAGAACTACGGCTACAAATTCGGCCAAGAAGAAGAGACGTACAACATCGTGGCTGCTCACGGCTACTTCGGTCGCCTGATCTTCCAATACGCCTCCTTCAACAACAGCCGTAGCCTCCACTTCTTCCTGGCTGCCTGGCCTGTTGTCGGCATCTGGTTCACCGCCCTTGGCGTGTCAACCATGGCCTTCAACCTCAACGGCTTCAACTTCAACCAGTCCATCCTTGATGGTCAGGGCCGCGTCCTGAACACCTGGGCCGACGTGTTGAACCGTGCAGGCCTCGGCATGGAAGTCATGCACGAGCGCAACGCTCACAACTTCCCCCTCGACCTGGCAGCTGCTGAGTCCACTCCTGTGGCACTCCAAGCACCTGCAATCGGTTGATCTGGAATCAACCTGTTCCTTCTGGAACAGACATCACGATTCAGATCAACTGAATCGCAAAGCCCCCGCCTCAACGCGGGGGCTTTTTGTTGCTAACTGAACAACACCATTCGCACATTCACAGCGGAGGTGCCCTTTGGCAATTGATTCAATTGATGGATCTGGAGTGAGATCCGGGCAAAGAACATCGCAATCTGGTCTCAATCATTCATGAGAGCCATGGGTTTCTTCACGGCACTCACCGAGGCCATGACCAGCAGATCGTCTCTGCTGGTAACCGGTCTTGACCCCAACCCTGAAATGCTGCGTAGCTGGGCTACGTCTCAGGGCTTAGGCGGAAGCTCACTCTTGAGTCAGGCAAGGTCATGGTGCAAATCAGTGATCGAAGCCACTGCAGATCACGTCTGCGCCTACAAACCAAGCCTTGGTTTTTATCAAGCCATGGGGTCAGCCGGGGTGGAGCTGATGGTGGAAGTTCGTGAACTGCTTCCGCATGACCTACCTCTGATTATTGATATCAAACATGGCGACCTGAATAGCTCAAGCGCCATTGCCTCTTACCTCTTTCAAACTCTTCAAGCTGACGCCGTCACCCTCAATCCGATCGCAGGACAAGACATCGCTGCTCCCTTTTTGCTGTATCCAGGCAAAGGAGTCGTGATCAACTGCCATAGCTCCAATCCCGCAGCGAAAGTTCTTCAGCACTATCCCAATGAAGACGAGCCCTTTTACTTACAAGTGGTTCGCGAAAGCCAACGCTGGGGAACAGTGGATCAACTCCTATTGGAAGTTGGCACCAGCGATCCAGAAATTCTGAAACGCGTCCGTCAGGCCGCCCCTGAACGATTTGTGATGCTGCGCTCCCTTTGGGGAGAGGAGGGCAATCTGCAACGGCTTCTGGAGAGTGGCCTCAACCAAGCTGGGGATGGGCTACTTCTCCCACTTCCCCAAAGCTTGCTTAATGAAAGTGACATCAATCGCCAGACCGCTGCACTCAAGACACGCATCAACAAAATTAGAGAAGAACACCTCAACACTCAACTCGAAATTCTGAGCCAACAGCCGACGGAAGAATGTCGAATTTGGCCCCACACCAATCGAACTAACGCAGCGGAACAAAACATAATTGAAAATGATTTAAGAGAGCTCGTGATCGATTTATTCGATATCAAATGCCTCTTATTTGGTGAATTCGAACAATCCAGCGGGGCAATATTTAATTATTACGTGGATTTACGCCAGATTATTTCAGACCCAGCCCTATTCCATCGCGTTCTTGATTGTTATGCCCAAGTGCTGCGAACTCTCAAATTTGATCGTATTGCTGGGATTCCCTATGGCTCATTGCCCACCGCCACTGGCCTATCGCTTCAACTGCACAAGCCACTGATTTATCCACGTAAAGAAGTCAAGGCGCATGGGACGCGTCGACTGGTGGAAGGCGAATTCAATGAGGGCGAAACCGTAGCGGTGGTGGACGACATCTTGATCACTGGCGGAAGCGTTCTGGAAGGCATCGCAAAGCTCGAATCATCTGGCCTGAATGTGAATGATGTTGTGGTTTTTCTGGACCATGGCGGCCTGCAAGACACCCGTGCCAAAGAAAGACTCAATGCCAAGGGCCTCAATATCCAAGCCGTGCTGAGCTTTGAAACGATCAGCGACGTGCTGGAAGAAGCGGAACGGATCAGCGCAGACCAAGCGAAGGAGCTGCGCGGGACCAGGTGGTGATCAGCGGAGCTGATGGGAGCGATCAGGAAGGCTCAGCGGCCGATCGGTGGCGGCTTCGCAAACTTCCTTTACATTGCGCATGTCGGTTAGCCGACCTTTCTTATTTGCCGCCGGGTTTCGACCCACAGGCTGTTTTCCGTTCTCATGACCACCACCATCCAGCAGCGCTCCGGCGCTTCTAGCTGGCAGTCCTTCTGCGAGTGGGTCACCTCCACCAACAACCGTCTGTATGTCGGTTGGTTCGGTGTGCTGATGATCCCAACTCTGTTGGCTGCCACCATCTGCTTCGTCATCGCTTTCGTCGCCGCTCCTCCGGTTGACATCGATGGCATCCGCGAGCCTGTCGCTGGCTCCTTGATGTACGGCAACAACATCATCTCTGGTGCTGTTGTTCCTTCCAGCAACGCCATCGGCCTGCACTTCTATCCCATCTGGGAAGCAGCTTCACTCGACGAGTGGCTGTACAACGGCGGTCCTTTCCAGCTCGTCGTCTTCCACTTCCTCATCGGCATCTACGCCTACATGGGTCGTGAGTGGGAACTCTCTTACCGCTTGGGCATGCGCCCTTGGATCTGTGTTGCCTACAGCGCACCTGTCGCTGCTGCATCTGCAGTCTTCCTCGTCTACCCCTTCGGTCAGGGTTCGTTCTCTGATGCAATGCCCCTGGGCATCTCTGGAACCTTCAACTACATGTTGGTGTTCCAGGCTGAGCACAACATCCTGATGCACCCCTTCCACATGCTGGGTGTTGCAGGCGTCTTCGGCGGCAGCTTGTTCTCCGCCATGCACGGCTCACTGGTGACCTCCTCCTTGGTGCGTGAAACCACCGAAAGCGAGTCCCAGAACTACGGCTACAAATTCGGCCAAGAAGAAGAGACGTACAACATCGTGGCTGCTCACGGCTACTTCGGTCGCCTGATCTTCCAATACGCCTCCTTCAACAACAGCCGTAGCCTCCACTTCTTCCTGGCTGCCTGGCCTGTTGTCGGCATCTGGTTCACCGCCCTTGGCGTGTCAACCATGGCCTTCAACCTCAACGGCTTCAACTTCAACCAGTCCATCCTTGATGGTCAGGGCCGCGTCCTGAACACCTGGGCCGACGTGTTGAACCGTGCAGGCCTCGGCATGGAAGTCATGCACGAGCGCAACGCTCACAACTTCCCCCTCGACCTGGCAGCTGCTGAGTCCACTCCTGTGGCACTCCAAGCACCTGCAATCGGTTGATCTGGAATCAACCTGTTCCTTCTGGAACAGACATCACGATTCAGATCAACTGAATCGCAAAGCCCCCGCCTCAACGCGGGGGCTTTTTGTTGGCAGCTAGATGAATCCATCAACGGCCTTTGGTCTCATCAAGACGGGCACTGGAGTTGGATACGAAGCTTGCATTCACCCAGCTCCTGTTGTTTTGAATCAGCCTTTGGAACTTGAGTCGCCTCCGAAGCTCCAACAGCTTTGTTTAGCCGTTGTTGGTCATATCGAATGGGTTGATTTTCTTGTCGTGGATCATTGGCCTCAACCGGGCTTGATTAGTCATGCCCAACAGCGGCTTGAGGAGCCGGCGGGTGCTGGGGCCGTGATTGCTGTTCAGTTGGCACAACTGGTGGATCGGCCTGTGCATTTCTTCACGGCCCTGGGACGTGATTCCATTGGAGAAGCCTGTGTTCAGCGTCTTCAGAAGAGAGGTGTTGAAGTCCATGTGGCGTGGCGCGACGCTCCCACCCGTCGTGGCATCAGCTTGGTGGATGAAGGAGGAGATCGAGGAATCACGGTGATTGGTGATCGTCTGACTCCTGTTTCGAGCGATCCCTTGCCTTGGGATGTTTTGCGTGAATGTGATGGCGCGTTCGTCACGGCGGCCGATGCCGCTTTGGTGCAGATCGCCAGGACCGTGCCCGTACTGGCAGCAACGCCGCGGGTTGGTTTGGCGGTGTTGAAATCCGCTGGCGTCCAAATCGACGCCTTAATTGGAAGCGGACTGGATCCAGCAGAGATCGTGGAACCAGGAGCGTTGTCGCCTCTCCCAGCGGTTCAGATTTCCACGGAAGGTGAAGCGGGGGGGATGATCAGTACCGGTGATCGCTACAGCGCCAGCGCACTGCCGGGCCCGTTGATCGAAACCTATGGGTGCGGCGATAGTTTTGCCGCGGGTGTCTTTGCTGGTCTCGCAGCCCAGTGGCCGTTAGAGAGAGCCATTCAGCTGGGATGTCAGCTCGGCGCTGCATGTGCAACCCGTTTTGGGCCTTACGAGCGAAGCTGAGATGTGTGTTGTCGTTTTGTCTGAAGCATTGCTATTCATCAAGGGGAACCCTTGAACAGGACTAATGACGTTCGGCGATATTTTTCGCATCATCATTGCGCTATTTATTCCGCCGCTGGGTGTGTTTACCCAAGTTGGTCTAGGGAGAGCCTTTTGGATTAATCTACTGATCTATTTGTTTGCAGTCGGTGGATTTGGCTTCCCTGTGTTGTTTGGGATGTGGCCAGCAGCCGTCATTCATGCTTTGTTCATTATTCTGACGCGTAAGTAAATTTAAGTATCTATGTTTTGTTTGTAGAGGATTTTGATTGGGGAGGGCAGGAACTCTATGTTGATCGCTCCTGCCCGAGTCTTCGCATTCGCGATAGATGCTCGTAAGAGTTAAGTCAGTCCGGAGGAATTCTTGGCGTAGAGAAGATTTCCTTTACATGAAACTGTTGATACGTTGTCTTGGGAGATTCGAATTCGCCTTTGCGTTCCCCTTCAATGTCAGGTTCTGGTGGCGATATATTTTGAAGCGTGTCTTGCCCCAAGATTCGTTCAAGATTGAATTTTGTTGGCTCTGGAGTGACGTCTTTACCCGACACAACTGTCATATTGATGCGTAGAACTTTCATCTGAAGTTTAAGGTTAGGGAAGTTTTTCCCCATTTTTTCGTTGATACGATCCTGGATATATTGCACTTGCTTGTAGCTCGGCGTTGTTGGGTCTGTGACTCTCACAACAACTTGCAGCTGAGGAGAACGATGTCGTTCCCAATAATCTGGCCAATCGAAAGAAATGCTGGCAACATCCAGGGATTTGTTATTTCCAAAAGTAGTCGTTTGTCGTTTTAAATAGGATCGGATCCCCCCCCTTCAATGCGTACTTTCGCATCTTCGATTTTCACTGCATACACGTGTCGTTTCAGGCGTCCGTAAAGCTTTTCACCTACGGAAACAGCTAAGACGAGTGCAATCAGCAATGGCAAGCGTGAACGGTTTTGCGTTTGAAGTTTTTCCCGAAAGTAGGGCTCACGGGTTGCAAGAACAATGATTCCGCCGATCAAAATTCCCAATAAGTTGGCAGAAAACAACAAACCCGCTCCTTGGGCGTCGTCTAATTCACCAGCCGCGAGCATGATTCCCATTACGCAAACTGGAGGTACGAGGGCCACCGCAATGGCTGTGCCGGCCATGGAACTCACAGCTCCAGGGTTCACCTTGGCGTAAGTGGCGATGGCTCCCGCGGCGAGAGCAATGCCGAGATCCAAAAGATTGGGTTGCAGGCGGGCTGTGATTTCTCTTGGAACAACCCTTAGTAGGTCCATGTTGCCGGCGATCAGTCCGAGCCCCATCGACAACAATGTGGTAATCGCCACTCCGATGGCAAGGGTGGCCACCGCGCGTAACAACAGTTTTCTATCGCCGATCAAGCTTCCGAACACCAGGGCTCGCAAGGGAAGAATCCACGGGGCGACAACCATTGCACCGATTACGACTGCAGCGTTGTTGGCGAGGAGTCCAAGGGTTGCGATCAGGCTGGCGCCAATCGTTAAAACCACATACGACTCATCGACAGCATTATCTCCGTCGTAGCTGCGGCGCAGCTTGTCGAGGCGGTCACCCTCCTCAAGAAGCTGCTCTTGGTTCGCTATCAAAGATTTACTGGCTTAATTTCGACGACCAACAATGACTGGAGGGGTGCCGCCGGCGCTTCCAGGCAGTGCCGGTACAACCTCTGTTCTGCCATCCCACTTGTCGATAAACAGCTTGAACAACACCTGATCATCAAGGCTGCGATTGAGGGTGTCGTAACGGATCGCTTCTTGCTCTGCAATCTTCACTTCAGTTTGAGCGCGAAGAAGTTGCTGCTCTGCAATCTGCTTTTGTTCGATCGCCGCACGATATTCTTTGGCAATTTGTAGTCCGGTGAGGTCAAGACTTCTAACCTCTACATAATCAAATTTGTTTAGTTCTTCCGCAACGGTCCGTTCTACGATTGCAGAGATATCATTCCACTCAGTTGCGATCGTAATGAGTTCGTATTGGGAGAAAACTGATTTAAGAGCTTTGAGAAGTGAAGGTTGAATAATTCGTGGATAAATATCACGATCATTGCTTGCAATTGTTCTGTAAATTCTGCCAGCTTCTTCGGATCGAACCGCATATTTGACCGTTGCAGTGGCCTCAATCACCTGAAGATCCTTCGTAAGAGTTGAGAATTCTTCTGGTCGTACTTGGGTGCGAACGTCGAAAGGATTGACTGACTGGATTAGCGGGATTTTGATATTGAGTCCAGGGAGGCGGGACCCTCCACTCACTTTCCCTAACGTGGTCACCACGGCAACTTTGCCTGCCGGGACAATAAATAGAGCTTGACCGACAAGTAAGAGAGCGCTGAGCACGATGGCTACGAGCACAATCACTGTGTTTGCTGGGTCGTTGACGGGTCTTGGGGTCTGCATTACCACCAGTTCGATACTTTAATGATGTCGGATTTGTTGATGAGAACGTGTCGTTTCAGCGAACTCACATCGAAACCAACATCATTCCTTCCAATTTGCTGCGATGGGCTCTTTTCGCAATGAGATCAAATCCTTTTTTTACGTCACGGTTGCGGTTTGCGTAGCGTTGGTGGCGGTTGTTGCGGTGCGGATGGACGCTCGTGATGCTCATAACGATCGAATCCGCTCGCTTTGTGCTGTGTATTGGGGAGCACCCGATGGCAGTTCTGAAGAGTCCAACGCCTTGGTTCAAGCGGAGCGGTGGACAGGAATTTCGAATCTAGAAATGTTGAGCTACTGCCGTTTCTATGGTGATCAATAGGGACTTGTCCATCCTTCGTCCCAGTTATGGCGCGATTTTACTGATCGACCGATTTGACTATCAGAATAGAAAAAATCATCGCAGAAATGGCGAAGCGCGTTAAACCCAAAGTGGAGTCCCAGCACAAGCGTCAAAAATCCCGATCGATCCCTTTAGAGCAGGTTTCACCCGCGGTTCTAACGGCAACTAGGGATGTGGCGTACATGTTGGAACAGCTTTCTATTCTTCCTGGTCCGGAAGATGTACTGAAAGCTGTTTTAGACAGGGCAGAGCATCTCGAGGAGCAGGCGAGTGGAATTACGTTGTTTGAGGACTAATCGGTACATGGAGCATCTCAGCTTTTACGAATGCATTTCATGAGCTGGGGCTTTTTGTCCTCAGTGAGATGCATCGAGGAAACAAATGCATCACAGCAATGATCATTGGAACAAATCCTGACCCAATAACCAAATTCGTCCTGAGTGGGGATTACGTCGAATGTGGTTTCGTTCATCCTGTGATAGCGGCTTTAAGAATGGAGACTATGCCGATCAAAAGTCTGGTGAACGGTGCTGTCAAGCAAGTGGAATTGCTCAATAGCCTTTTCAGAAGTAGCTGCGTAGGCTTTGTTGCGATGAATTAAACCCTGTCTATGACCCTTGGACGATTTTTACTTTTTTTCGCTGCGGGACTTGTTCTGGCGATTGCCTTTCCGCCACTCAGTTGGATGATCTGGCCTCTTGCGGCTTTGGCAGCTGTTGTGGTGGTGCGTTTAATTCGTCGCTAGTTCGCTTTAAAGGGATCTTTCAGGACAGCTATGCAGTTTTTTGGATTCATGCTGGGTGAGTTAGAAATTAGTAATCTCACCGCTGGTTTTCTTGGTTTAGTTGCATTGGTTTTTGTGGTCAGTTTCGGTGTGGTGTCGCTGCAAACGGGCGAGTTGATCAAGCCACCGCCTAAGAAATAGGTTGAGCGATGGATATGGGTGATGGCTTACCAAAACTTGCTGTCCCATCAATCTCAAGCGGATTGATCTCCCGTGTTTGTGGTAGTCGTTTAGGCTTTCCCATATCAGGGATTTCGACTAAGGTCCGGCATCGATCTAATGAGTTTCATGCTGCGAAGCCTCTTCTCACTGGTTTTTGCGGCTGTCATGTGGGTTCAAGTACCCCAGTGGAAAGCCGATTGGTCGAAATGCGCTGTTGATGTCCCCGACGTCAGTTGTCATTGGTACGTTGTGGCACCGGACAACACCTTTGGTGAGGGTTTTGATTGGGCTACAGCACCATGGTTCGATGCCAATGGTCTGCAAGATGTTGCCCAACTAGAAAATACGATGCAAGGAATCCATGCGGATGCGTTGGCCTCGAGCTAGTCACCCTTCTCTTCGAGTTGCAAAGAGTTGAGTTGCGTTGTATGCATACATCTTATTTGTCAATAATTTATAGATATAAATACTCGTCAACGATTAAACTCTTCTGAGTATTTCTTGAGGAATATTTTTTCGCTCCTTAGAGCTTGTAGATATTTTTGGTGATCTAGTAAGCCACTTCTCTTTGCCAGACCAGTGGCGAGTGGTGACAACCAGGTTTGAAATGATCCAACACTGAGGAGCTTTGCAGTGGTGTAACTCTCGTCGAATGATGGCTGACTGTCGACTTTTGGAATCACAACGGTGTGGTCTGCTGTGGGTTGGCGGTGCGCTGGCACTCCAACGGCTCCAAGAGCAAATTGTTTGATTTGGCATTAATGGCATGCGGATCATCCGTCTATCGCCAGAGTGATTCAAGTAGATCCGTTGCTATGCAAGACCTCGACCGTCAACTGAAGGATCTTGGATTCGACAAAGAAAAAAAAGAAGATGGTTCCATTAAGTACTTCCTCTTCCCTGGGGATGGCAATAAAGTTTTTTGGACGCAAATTACTGTCACCCCTGTTGGGGATTCCTGGCAAGTCACTTATGCCAGGTCAGAGAACCAGGTAGGGCTGTGGAAAATGTATAGTGTTGTTACTAAGATCGAAGTTCATGTTATCAATAAGATCAATAATATGATCTCAGAGATAACGGTTCAGAAGGCGAGAACGCCAGGTTTTCTAAGGCGTTTATGTAATTAATGTATGCCAAGCTGTTGTTGTGCTCGTCTTTTTCGTTTGTGAAAGATTCTCTTGAATACAGATGACTTGTTTCGCAATTATCCGTGACTATATGAGTTGTAAGCGCTTTTGATTTCCGATAAGGGAATGAGCACTAGGTGGAGCTGGTACTTTCATTATGGATGTATGGTCATTGCCTTTCCGCTCTGCTTCTAACCACTGAAGCCCCGCATTGCGAAAAGACTGATGATATTTTCGTTGTTAGCAGAATTGCGATCGTCGATGAAAGATACTTTGGGAAAGTGTTCAGGGTTGATTGTCTTTTAATTCAATCCCCACGTCCTTAAGCGATTTGACGGTGTCATCAACGGCTGGAACAAAAGCGATGCGTCGTCTGATTCGATCTAGAAATCTTTTCCATGTG
>QCVC01000002.1:0-78643 GCA_003210515.1 Synechococcus sp. AG-683-B21
CGACTGCTGACTCAAAAGCTTGAAGAGTCGCTACCACAACACTTAGAACAGTATCCCCGTCAGTCGAAGCCCCGTCATTGGGTAGATCGTCTTGGCTTTATCGCAAATAGTGCAACACAAAGGACAGTTTCAATGATGCTAAGATTTAATTTTGGCCGAGAAATAATTCTTTCGTATCATGAAGGAATGATCTCAGTCAAGAAATCTTTAGCTGATTTGATTTGGCCCAAGACTTTAAAATCAGAACAATTAAATGTAAAAGATAAAACCATGAAACTTAAGCGCTGGCTTATTATTGGCGAAGAAAGCCTGAAACAGTGTTGGCTCTACCGAGTAGAGCAAAAGAAAAGACAGCTTGAAAGCATCGGCTGCGAAGTCAGATGCATCAATCACTTTGATCTTAATTTTTGGGAATGTAGTCATGATATTTTATGGGCAGATGCCCTTATCGTATGCAGACTGGCCGCAACATATCCTGTTTTAAGGGCAATTTCATTCGCAAAAAATAGTGATAAAAAAGTTTTTGCTGAGATTGATGATCTAATTTTTACACCTGAATATCCTGCAGAGTATGAATCCTATGGTGGATCCATCTCTAATGATCAATACAAGAATTTATGCATTGATTACCCCCTCAGGATTGGCATCTTAAATGCAGCAGATGAAGTGATCGTCTCCACGTCTGTGCTCTCAGAATATTGTCGTCAATACTTGAGTGATTCAAACAAACCAATCCACACCCTCAATAATCTACCTCTTGATTTACTCACCACAACCTCTAACTCTCTTAACAAGATCAATGATCTTAGGAAAAAAAAGGAGGACATTCAGATTGTCATTACGTCTGGTACATTGTCCCACAAACAAATTCTCAATGAAACAATATTTCCAGTCCTAGTCAATATCTTAGAGAATTATAAAACAGCCAAATTACTAGTGATTGGGCATATAGACGTTGGTTCTGAACTCAAGAAATTCGGCAAGCGCATCCAATCAATACCATTTACCGACTATTCAACATACCTAAATCTGCTTACAACGAGTGATATTGCATTAGTGCCACTCGAGATCCATCCCACAACCCACGGCAAGAGTGCCATTAAGTGGATGGAAGCCAGTTTATGCGGAGTGACCTGCATTTGTTCACCGGTTCGTGCGTACACCGATGTGATCAGCCATGGCGAGACAGGCCTGATCGCCGAAACCGCAGAGGAATGGCAGCAAGCCATCTCCCAATTAATTGAGGAGCCAGCAAAAATGCGCCTCATCGCAGAAAAAGCTCGATACAACGCCAACAAATTGTTTGATAGTGAAATGGGGAGAGAGTTCTGGAGGAATCGAATATCGGAACCAATTTCAAGACCAACGACGGCGGTTAATCGACCTTCTAAGAAAGTTTTGGTGATGAATGTATTTTTTGCACACCAGAGTATTGGTGGGGCTACACGCGTAGCTCAAGACTACGTTCAAGCAATGTTGACGGATGATCAGACAGATTACGAGATAACAGTTTTATGCACCGAATACAATAACTGGCAGGCTGATCCAGCCAATCTCAAGGATTTAAAAGAAATCGAGCAAGAGCCATTCCTCTCAGATTTACAGCATATTAACTATGCTAACTATCAAGATAAACTACAAGTTGATGTCTCTCACTGGCATGGAGCCAAAATTATTCGCCTTTCCTTGCCACCAAAAGTGTGGTCTGAATATCATGATCCACTTGTAGAAGCCTTCTGTGAGGATCTCTTCAAAAATGAATCATTTGATTTGGTTCAATGTCATTGCTGTCAACTTCTAACAGCTGCCCCATTGGTTGTTGCCCGGCGCCATCACATCCCCTATGAAATCGTGATGCACGATGCTTGGTGGATGAGTTATGAACAGTTTTTGGTTTCAGCGGCTGGACGACTAATCAATCCTGCAGACCCCCTCGATCATTTTGACCAACAGCCAAGCCCAGCTGAAGCCCAACAAGCACTGCAACGTCGAGAAGATCTCTATCAACTTTTAGAGCATGCTCAACGAAGAATTGCAGTTTCAGAAGCCTTCAAAAAGATTTGTGAGAGTGCAGGCATTAAAAATGTTGACGTTCAAGTGAATACAGCCACAGACATGGGGCTACCAGCTGAAGGAGAAAAATTGCACCCCAAAACTTCTACTAATAACTATAATTTATGCCATATTGGTGGCATGAGCCTACATAAAGGTTACCAGTTATTAAGGCAAGCTGTTCATTACTTGCCACAATCTCTCCCCATACAATTCACAATTGTGGATCACAGATTGCCCTCCTCTAAAAATAATTATGAATCAATATGGAATGGATATCACGTTAGTTTCATTGCCCCAATTCCGATGGATAAGATGCCAAAATTCTATAGCGATCAAGATGTGTTAATCGCACCGTCCATCTGGCCAGAAAGCTTTGGACTCGTAACACGAGAAGCCCTTAGCGCTGGACTCTGGGTGATTGCCAGTGATGCCGGTGCACTTGCAGAACCTATCTTGAACACACAGGAAAAAAAGGGATCTGTGATCCAACCAAATAATTTAAGCGATCTTGTCCAAGCGCTAAAAGATTTACCAATCGCCCTTGATAGAACAAAAATAGATGATGGGAACTGATAAAGTGAGTTGGAGATTTTGGCGAAAAAATATGCATCCTTCACTCGGATTCTTAATTTGTGGCCTAGAACATAGTGGAACTACAATGGTATCTGATCTCTTTCGAGAACACCCAATTGCAGACTCAGGCTTTGAATGTGGTGTTCTCCTCTGCAACACCCCAAGTGAATTTCTTACATTTGAACCTTTTTGTCGGCATATGTATGTGGGATGGGGGATCGAGCACGACGACCTGTCCTATGCCTGTTCAGCACAATCCTTTGAAGATTTTTATCAGCGACTATTTGAGCGTTCAAAAAGTATTGAAGAAAAGTCTCCCAACATTATTTTCGATAAAACACCTCGCTACATCACACAATTACGGCAGGTTCAAAAACGCTTGAACCGTCCTGCGATCGCCGTGATCAAAGATCCAAGATCACTTGCGCTTTCTGATTTTAAGCGGTCGAAACGACCATTAGATGAGATTGATTCTTGGTATAATGAGTGGAAAAATCCCAAAATGGTTTATATGCGATCAGCCTACAAAGGCTATCTCTATGCTTGGAAAAATAAAAACTGCCATGTTGTACGCCTTGAGGACATTTGCTTTAATGCCAAATCAACTGTCAAGAGTATGTTTGATTTTGTTGGACTTGACTTCAAAAATAAATATCTCTATCTCAGCAATAAACGTTTCAACAATACGTCTGGATCATCCATCAACGTAGGATCTTGCATGGCATTTATGGATGCACTTCCAACACGAATCCAGGAACGAGTTTGTTCTGACTTCTCAGAGTTCGATAAGTGGTTCTATCCTTTTTGATCTAAATATTTACCATCATAAAAGTTTTCGCTCTAGCAATAGCCCCCAAACATCCATCAAAGTGTCGCTAGAAATCCACCTAGCACAGCGGCAATGATTCCACAGGCCAAGACCTGCGTAACAATCTCACGGCTATCTTGCTTTTGCCACCGGTCGATTGTCTTGCATGCCATTCGATAACTTTCGCAATTTACCTGAAGTTTGTGAACATATTGATCAACAAATTCTTCCGACCATTCTAAGCGACGTAGACGCGACTTGATTTGATTGGTTTCGAACTGATTCATTGTTGTTCGAATTCACCCAATTCATTGAAGAAACCGTAGCGACGTTGACGATCCCCCTGTGGGACATGCATTCCCCATAAGCCCTCCCAATAGAAAAAAACAACCCCATGACCACGTTCTCGAGCCAATCGAACTTTCTCTCGCAGAACGGGGATTGCCGTCGTCCGTGGGCCAAAACCGGCCAAAATCCCAATCTGAGTGGGAATCCGCCACTCACGTGCTTTGCGTAACGCAGGCTGATCCAGATCACGGGCAAAACTCTTGACTGAATGGGCATAGTTCTGGACCACGAGCTCATCGATGAGCTCACCCATCGCCCAAAGTTCCCAGTCCTGCAGCCAAATGTTGTATGCCTGTCGAAATGGACCGGGCGAAAGACTGATCCGTTGCGGCAATTGTTCTTGTTTCAGGCGGGCACGTAAATCCCGTAATAGCGAGGTGAGCTGCCGCCGTCTCCAACGCATCCAATAGCGGTTGGTGTGATCGACGGGAGGCAACGTTCCCGTTTGCGCCCTGTACAAGTTCGACGTGTAGCTGTCGTAGCCAAACTCCACAGGCCAAGCGAAGTGGTCATCCAATTGCAGGCCATCCATGGAGCATCGCTGAAGTAACTCCACCACCAAACCAATAAATCGTTCCCTCACCTTTGGGTGAGCCGGATTCAACCAAGCCATGCGATGCCGTCCGTGCATCGTCATCGTGCGTTCGCCATTCGCTTTCGCCAAAACCCAGTCAGGGTGGTCTTTCACGACCTGAGCATCGGCCGGTTCCATCAGGCCATATTCAAACCAAGGCATCACCTTGATGCTGCGCTTGCGTCCTTCAGCGGCGAGCGTACAAATCGGATCAATCCCAAGCCCAACCTTGGCTAAGGGTGGTTCCACCGGCGCAAACCGACTCCGGTGGAATGTGGTTCCACGACTCCAAACATTAGGGATCACTCGCGTAAATCCAGCCAGTTGCAGCTCGTCCATCGCAACCGCCATACGACGGCGGTTGTAATACAAAGGGCTTGGGCTATTGGTGAGCCAGACCCCCATCATGGTCTTGGTTCGCAACAACCGATCCAAGCGCGATTGCGACTGGGCGTTGAGCGTGAACACTCCAAAAGAGGTGAGCCCCGCAAGGACGCCGCAAAGCAACCGTTGCAACATCAGGGAGAGGCTTTAACGGAACATCGAGCTCACTGAGCTCTCTTCATGAATCCGCAGAATTGCCTCACCCAACATGTTGGCAGCGGAGAGAACTTTGAGCTGCGGGAAACTTCCATCGAGCTCAATGGGGAGGCTATTGGTAACAACCACCTGCTCAAAAAGACCGTCTGCCGAAAGACGTTCGCAAGCAGGTGGTGAAAAAACAGCGTGGGTGGCACAGGCGATCACCCGTTGCGCACCTTGTTGACGAAGCAGCTTCGCTCCAGCACAAATCGTGCCGCCCGTATCGATCATGTCGTCGATCAAAATAGCCGTTTTACCCGCCACATCACCAATCACCGTGAGGCTTTCAGCCTGGTTATGACCGGTCCGTCTTTTATCGATAATCGCAAGAGGCGCATCATTCATTTGCTTGGCAAACGCTCGAGCCCGTGCCACTCCACCGACATCGGGCGACACGACAACAATGTCTCCGAGATTTTGCGTTGATAAGTAATCCACCAGCACCGGCGATCCATAAATGTGGTCACACGGAATGTCGAAGTAACCCTGAATCTGAGCGGAATGAAGATCCATCGCCAACACGCGGTCCACTCCCGAGGTCACCAACAGGTTGGCGGTGAGCTTGGCGGTGATCGACTCCCGACCCGCTGTTTTGCGATCGGCCCTCGCATAGCCGTAGTAAGGAACCACTGCTGTGATTTGTCGAGCGGAGGCGCGTCGACATGCATCCACCATGATCAGCAGCTCCATTAAGTGATCGTTCACCGGAGCACAGGTGGGCTGGATCAGAAAGACATCACAGCCGCGGATCGACTCTTGGATTTGAACGTAGAGCTCCCCATCGGCAAACCGCTTCACAATCCGAGGGCCGTCAGGAACCCCCAGGTATGCGGCAATCTCCCGAGCCAAGCCAGGGTTCGAGGTACCGCTAAAAAGTCGAAGCCTTGGACTTTCACCAGAAAGCTTCTCTTGCTCGGCCCGTGGTGCTGTCAGGAAGCTGGTCACGGCGGCCGCGGAACGAATTCTGCTGTAATCCGATGGTAGTGGTGAACGCGCCCCCCATGTCCAAAGGTTTTCCGCTGATCCTGGGTGCAGGCCCCATCCCGGAGTTGGCCATGAGGCACGCCTGTGAAGCCATCGCCGAATCCTGTGGTTGTGGCCTGTTGAGTTATGCGTGCGGAGAATCTCCGCACAACGTGTTGGCATCGACAAAATCCACGCGCGATTTGGTTCGACTTTGTGGTGATGCCGCCCGGTTCCATCGCGATGGAGGCAGCTGGTTGGAAGCCATTGCCGACTGGCGCCAACCCGTGCTGCTTTTGGTCCCAGGAGATGCCGACGGCGGAATCCCTGGGGTCGGCCCGGCCTATGCCGCCCTCTGCCGCGAATTAAAAGTGCCCTTGGTTGGCTTGGCGCAGCTTCACGGGGCATGGGATAGGACGGAACGCCGCAAAGATGGACTGCCATGGCGCGGCTGGATTCCAGCAGCAGAGCACCACGATCACAACGATGCCGTGGAAACGTTCAGTGTCTGGTTGCGTCGATCGCTCCTCAGTCCTGTGGCCACAGGGGCAACGTCTGATCAGGCTTAACTTGTCGCAAAATCTGATCGTCCACACGCTTGGCCAGGGGCACCTGGGTGATGCGAACGGGCAGCGGACTCGCGATCAAAGCCGCCGCCAAACTCAATTGCTCAAGACGGCTGAGATTGGTATCCAACTCATCGTCCAACCGGCTCACCAGCAACGGCAGCGTTGAGATCACACTCGAATCCTTCACCTGATCAACCAAGGCCAAGATCAAATCCTGCTGTCGGTTTCGTCGGTTGGCGTTATCCAGAGGGGTTGGTCGGTAACGGGCGAATTGTTCCGCCTTCTCCCCATTCAGTCGTTGCCGTCCGGCCTGGAGATTGATGCTGTAACCCTGAGACTGGTCGTTGTGCTGATAGGTCTGATCGAGAACTAAATCCACATCACCCAGACCATCCACAAGGGTGCGTAATGCCGTTCGAGGCATCACGACATACCGCTGAGGTACCTGTTGCGTTGACCCAAGAATGTCTTGAATGGCATCGTTCAACAACGCCACCCCACCGCTTTGCCAAAGGCTGGACAAACTGGTCGGTGAGTCGCTCCCTGGCAATTGCACGGCGATCTCGCTGGGAAGCTGCAGCACCTGCAGCGGCTCTTCGGCGCTAACGCGCAGCAGGAGCAGTGCATCGGCATTGGCTCGACCCAATGGTGCGGCTTGATTGGACGATTCACCCAACTGATTGGCATCAATCCCCACCACAAGCACCATCACAGGGGCGGAGGGGAACGGAGCCAAGTTGGTAATGGCGTCCGACTTGGTTAAAGCCTCTTTGGCGGCGCGATCTGGCTCGGGCCAAAGCACGCTGAGCAGCCAACCCGTCGCACCCACACCTAAGGCGATCGCTCCCAGGCGCAAGACTGTTCTCAATGGACGACGTCCAAACCAGCGCGTCAGGCGCGTCTCTTTGGAAGAGGTCATCGTCCGCCGATTCCTGGGTTACACCAGACTTATCTTCACCCCGCTGTCCAGTCTTTAGCGTTAGGGCCTTGCATGTCGTCCTTTATGCCCTTGCGCCACGACTTTCGAGAACGGCCTGCCGCAGACATTCGCGTCGTGGTGTTCGGCGCCACGGGCTACATCGGTCGTTTTGTCGTGAAGGAACTCGTCAAGCGGGGCTATCAGGTGGTGGCTTTTTGTCGAGAACGCAGTGGCATTGGCGGACGTCAAAGCCAAGATCAAGCGGTGGCGGACTTTCCTGGAGCAGAGGTGCGCTTTGGAGATGTCACAGACGTGGACTCCCTGAACCGAAACGCTTTTCAGCAACCAGTGGATGTTGTTGTGAGTTGCCTCGCCTCTCGAACGGGAGGGAGACAAGACTCTTGGGCGATTGACCATCAGGCCAGCTTGAACACCTACACCGAAGGTCGGAAGGCTGGGGTTGCCCATTACGTTCTGCTCTCAGCCATCTGTGTGCAGAAGCCACTACTGGAATTCCAAAAAGCAAAGCTGGCCTTCGAAACAGCACTGCAGGCAGATGCGGAGATGAGTTACTCCATCGTCCGGCCCACAGCTTTTTTTAAAAGCTTGGGCGGTCAGGTGGAAAGTTGCCGCAAGGGGGGACCCTATGTGATGTTCGGCGGCGGAACACTTGCCAGCTGTAAACCGATCAGCGAGTCGGATTTGGCTGCGTTTATGGCCGACTGCATCACGGATCCGGAGAAACGCAACCAGGTTCTTCCCATTGGCGGCCCTGGACCCGCCATGAGTGCCCGTGAACAGGGGGAAATGTTGTTTCGTGCCCTAGGGCGCCAACAACGCATGTTGTCCGTGCCAATCGCCCTGATGGACGGCCCGATTGCACTGCTCGAGGGCCTATCGAAGCTGTTCCCAGGTCTTCAAGACACCGCTGAATTCGGACGAATTGGCCGTTACTACGCCAGTGAATCGATGCTGGTTTGGGATGCCCAAGAACAGCGATACGACGCCGATGCAACCCCCTCCTATGGAGACGACACCTTGGAGCAATTTTTCGAGCGGGTGGTCCGCGACGGAATGGCAGGTCAAGACCTTGGGGATGCCAGCGTCTTCTGAAGCAGGCATCCTGCAGCGATAGAGGAAGCACAACCGTTGATGACCGAGGCAGCTACCCAGCGGGCCCGCACAAGCGGTGTGTTGCTCCATCCCACAGCACTGCCCGACAGCCCTGTCTGCGGAACTTTTGGTGAACCCAGCCGTCGCTGGCTCCATCAACTGGCCAACAGCGGCATCGGAGTTTGGCAAATGTTGCCGCTTTCACCGCCAGATCCGACTGGATCCCCTTACAGCTCCCCCTCCTGCTTTGCCCTCAACGCCTGGTTGCTCGACGCATCAGATCTGGCGAATGAACAATTCATCAGCCACGAGGCCCTGAATGGCCTGCCCGGAGCATCCTCAACAGCGGCTGGGGCAGCGGTTGTTGATTTCCAGCTGGCCAACCAACGCAGTAACGCCCTGGCCGATGCACTCCTTGAGGCGTGGCCGCAACAGACGTCAGAACGACACGAGGCCTTTCGGCACTGGTGCAGCCAACAATCCTGGCTCGACGATCACGTGTCGTTCAGCGTTTTGCATGCCCAACACAACAACGCATGGTGGACCTGGCCAAAGCCACTAGCCCAGCATCAACGTCGAGCACTCAAAGCCTGGGCAGCGGACAATCAAGCAGGGCTGATGAAAGAGCGCCTGATGCAGTGGCAGCTTGATCGCCAATGGCAAGAGATCCGACGACTGGCCCAAGACCTGGGCGTGGTGTTGTTTGGCGATTTGCCCTTTTACGTGAGCACCGACAGCGCTGATGTGTGGAGCCATCGCAACCTGTTCACCGTGAAGGAATCCGGGGAACTCACACTTCAGAGTGGGGTTCCTCCGGATTACTTTTCCGAAACGGGACAACTCTGGGGGTCGCCCGTCTATCGCTGGGGACGACACCGCATCACCCGCTTCCGGTGGTGGCGAAACCGCATCAGCCGCCAACGCGAATTAGTTGATTTGCTGCGGTTGGATCATTTTCGCGCCCTCGCTGCCTTTTGGGCCGTTCCAGGGGGTGATACAACCGCTCAAAATGGCCAATGGCAATCATCACCAGGCCATGCCTTGCTGGCCAAATTGCAGAAAGACGCGGGCGGGGATTTGCCTTTAATTGCAGAAGACCTTGGCGTGATTACGCCAGATGTGGAAGACCTGCGAGATCAATTCGCCTTGCCTGGCATGAAAGTGCTTCAGTTTGCTTTTGATGGCCAAAGCGACAATCCCTATCTTCCGGAAAACATGGATGGCAGCCGCTGGGTGGTCTACACAGGAACCCATGACAACCCAACAACCCTGGGCTGGTGGCAGCGTCTCGATAGCCATAGCCGAGAGCGAATTACTACACGGATTAATGGCGAAGTCTCTGCTCCCGCTTGGCATTTATTCGATATGGCATTTGCAACACCAGCCACTCTTGTGGGTGCGCCTCTCCAAGATTTAATGCATCTCGATGACCGAGCCCGATTCAATACCCCTGGAACATGCACGGGAAATTGGAATTGGCGCCTCAGTCACTTTGACAACACACTTGAGGGATCTCTGAAGGGATTTGGAGAACGTGCCAAGGTTTGGGGACGAAATCTTGAGAGTGCTACAGCACTGCTAAACCATCAATAATTGAGGGAAAGCTGATGACGACTAATATTGAAACTGGTCAGTCAAAAGCTTAACCGATCAGCGTTTCAATGATGATTGAAAGATTTTTTTGCAACCACCCAGATCCTCCCCAGAAACCAAATCGACCGCTACAAAACTAATTAATGATCAGCTTTCACTAAAGGCCCAACATCTTCAGAATCACTCGCAACGATTAGCCAGAGAGAGGTGAGTAATTACGCCCATGGCACAGGAGAAGACGCACCCATAAAATTATTTCAAGGGAATGCATCAAAAGCGGCCTCACTCAAAGGTCGCTTTTTTATGGGAAATTCATATTAAATAGTGAGGAAAAGTTAGATCCTCAAAGAGAAGACTTCTCCACCCGGTATACCCCCGCAAACTTGGGAACTTGCTTTAACGGAACACCGTTCCACTTCACCTGTTGGATGTCTTCAGGCGGTGGGGTAATGGTTAGGTCAATCGGTGCCCTCAGCTGCAAGGTGAGCTGACCTTGCCCAGCAGCAAGCTGCACACGATCGCCACCCTCACTGTTGATCTTCAGTTGACTCGGTTCGTTGAACAACAGTTGCAACACTCCATCGTTTGGATTGACGGACGTGGCAACGCCTTTCAGCCAATCTTGAGGCAAACGCTGGCGAGCCTGCTCGAGGGGGCGCAAACCCTCAAAGGTGGATAAAACCCCAGCCGACGACATGACAGGTGCTGACGTGATGACCTGAATATTGGCTCGTACGGGCTGCAAAGAGAGACCGTTTTGAACAGCAAAAGTTTGCTGCTGACGATTCATCGCCACAAGGCTAAAAAGCATGACGGCGCCGTACACGATGCTCCCTTGCCAGGTCGTAAAGACATCAATATTTCCAGGGGTAAAGCGACCAAAACCGCGTGCGGATTTCAGCTTCGAACGGGACACCGAAACTGGTAGAACCGGTTCTAAACAGCCAGGGGGGAGCTCCAAGCACCTCTCAACCTGAGGAAGCATTGAGGCCAAATAGGCTCTCTCAGGCAAACGATCGATCCAGCCACGCTCTAGGGCTTCGAGAACTGGCGTTGTGATCCTGATCTGAGTCGCCAGATCTCTCAGCGTTAACCCCATCAACTCTCGACGTTCGCGAATCATCGACCCAAGAATTTGAGCCTGCTCCTCACGACTCACAGACTCAAGATCAGACCGCTTCAAGGCAAGCCCAGAACGCGTCCACCAACGCCTTGGGAATCTCAATCGCAGATTCATGATGGGTCCATGGACCGAGGTGCGTTCCCAACCAAGATGGTGTTCCACTCTGTCGCGTCAAGACGGCGCCAACAGCCCTCGGCCAGATCATCGAGATGAATGCCATCTATGGCAACACGCTGCAAATCGATCACAGGATGACCAAGCAACTCAGCCACCCGTCGAATTTGGCGATTGCGGCCTTCTTTGAGCTCAACTTCCAATAACGATGATGCGCCGCGTGACTGAAGACAACGCACGCGAGCTGGTCGGGTCAGGCGTCCATCTAACAGCAAACCCTCGCGCCAACGACGGAGGGCTTGCGAACTGGGAATCCCTCTGACCAAAACGCGATAGGTCTTGGCGTGGTTGTAGCGGGGATGGGTCAATCGCAGCGTCAGTTCACCTTGATCAGTCAGCAGCAGAGCGCCACGACTATCAGCATCCAGTCGCCCAACAGGGTGCAGGCCTGAGCGTTCTTGATGGGGCAGACAATCCAACACCGTGGCCCGGCCTTGAGGATCACGACAACTACAAATCACCCCGACTGGCTTGTTGAGCAAGAACACGCGTGGTTCTTGAACTGAAATCAAGGGAACGCCATCCACCTCAATCAGCTGAGAATTGGGATCGGCCTGATCCCCAAGGCTCGCAACACGCCCATCAACCGTTACGCGACCAGCTTGAAGCCAATCTTCTCCGCGCCGACGTGAACACAGCCCGGCAGCAGCCATCAATTTTTGAAGCCTTTGACGGGTCACGCGATGAAATCGAGCTAAAAATGCGCTTCAAATCATCGTTGAATTTACAAGACAGGTGTCAAAGCCTCGACCAATGATCGTCTGAAAATAAAGATCAACGCTGCTGAAGAACCTCAATGCAATCCGTGACATTCAGGCCACAGAATTCCTCATCACAAAAGGTTATCGATACAACCATTTCAACCAAAAGCTGCACATAATCGAGAGAATTGCCTTAAGACGATAATAACGGATTATTCGAACAACGAAAAATTGAAGATTTAGCAAGTAACTCGAAAATTATTCAAGAAAAACCTCTTAATGCACTGGGTCCAGTGGAGCGTTAAAGCGGGAAGGGCAAAAAGAAAGGTCTAAAAGAATTCGTCAAAGTTATCAAAATCAACAGCTTTGAAATTACCGCTCTCCACTTGTTGCATCAGTCGCTCCAACTGTGCGAACAAAGCTCCCCCAGTCAGCAGAGACAGCAACAAAGCAACCAAGAGAGCAGTCCCTGAGGCGAACCCAAAAATTTGCAAGCAGCACCCAATAAAGAGCGTTACACCAATCAAGGTGCCTGAAAAACTCAAAAAGATCTCAGCAGTTGCCAGAGGCAAAAGAGGCAAACGATCTTCCTTCCAGCCGTCGAGTTTGTTCTGAACAAGACGACCAAACGTCAGTCCGCAGAGGACACCCATCAACAGGCCAACTCCAGCCATCAGATAGGGCGGCTGAGGAAGAACCGCCATCATCAAGTACTGCTCAATCTGCTCGGCAGTGATCTCCTCAAGCATTGAAGCAATTCTCGGAACGGGATATCGACCTTAGTGGATTTATCAAGCTGCAACGAGGGGATTGAGCCGCTGCAAAAAGCCTCCTGCGAGTCGGCCAGGCCCAAACGTTCTACCGATCAAACCGGCCAACGCACGCACATCGTCTGTGTGAAGGCGATCGTCTCGGATCAAAGTGAGCAAGAGACGCTTGCGCAGATCAGCACCGTCTCGGCTGAACAAAAGTCGAAGACCAGCTCCTGCAACGGGTAACAATTCCACTCCTGGAGAGGGCGCACCTTGACCCACAACCTCTAAGAGGCTTTCCAAGCGTTCGAGACGCAGGCGCCCTGATGCATCGAAGATCACGTCCAACAACTTCTCTCGCATCTCGCTGGTGTCGCCAGCCAGCAACCGTTTTGCCACGTATGGATAGGCAACGGAAATAATTTTGAAATCAGGGTCGAGGCGCAGGGCGAGACCTTCTTGACTCACCACCGCACGAATAATCAATGCAAATCGAGCAGGCACACGGAATGGGTAATCGAACATCAACTCTGAGAAGCGATCCGTGATGGCTTTGAAGTTGAACGAACCGACTGACTCACCAAGGCTTCCACCGAGCACTTCTTCAAGAGCAGGAATGATCGGAGAAAGATCTGCGGTTGGACTTAAAAAACCAAGATTTTGGAAGTCTTCCGCAAGCCCTGCGAAATCACGATTAATGAGATGAACAACGGCACCGGTAAGCGTGAGCCGGTCGCTATCACTAATCGAGTCCATCATTCCGAAGTCCACATATCCAACATGACCCATATCGCCGCTACGACCCTGCAGGGCAAAAAGGTTGCCGGGATGGGGATCTGCATGGAAGTAGCCAAATTCCAGCAGTTGCTGTAATCCGCAAATCACCCCGGTGCGGATCAATGCAGCTGGATCTAAGCGTTGATCAATCAACTCCTGACTATTTCTCATTTTCGAACCTTCAATCCACGTCGTTGTCAAAACATGCGTTGAACTAAGCATGCGCTCCACACGGGGCACATAGACCGCTGGATTGTCAGCAAAAAGAGTCGCAAAGCGTTCTGCATTATCGGCCTCCTGCTCGTAATCAATCTCTTCGAACAAGCTCCGCCCGAACTCATCAATAATGCTTCCCAAACCGAAACCCAGGTTGAGGGGAAGAAACGGCGCTGTGAGAACACCGAGGGCTCGGATCAAGACAAGATCACGGCGGAGGATAAAGGTGAGGTTGGGCCGCTGAACCTTGACCGCCACCCAGGATTGACCTTCAAGTCGCGCTTTATAAACCTGGCCAAGACTGGCGGCGGCAATCGGTGCTGAGGGGAATTCCTCAAAGAGTTGTTCAGCTGGGGCACCAAGCTCATGTTCAATCCGTGATAAGGCGATCGAATGTGGGAAGGCCGGGAGGTCGTCCTGCAAACGAGTGAGCTCCTCAAGCCAATCCCGCCGGACAAGATCTGGACGGGTGGAAAGAGCCTGACCAAGCTTGATAAAACAAGGACCAAGTCCCGTCAGGGTATTGAGAATGCGACGAGCCAACCCGCGTTGAACATCAGCGTCGGAGCTCGAACCCCGCAACAGCAAAACAATGACCAAACCGCTGAGGGTCCACAGCACTTGAATTAATCGCGGTATCGCAATCCATGGACGAAGGAGCAACCACCAGAAATCACGCCCGGAGTCGTACTGCATATTGCGGCTCGATACAGAATGAGACTCTAAGGACAATCGCTCTGGGCAATGGCCCTTTTGCCCCTGTTAAAAAAACGGCTCGGCAGAAGCTTGTTTTTGCCGGCTCACGGAAGAGGACAGGCGCTGCCCAGGGAGTTCAAACGTCTTCTAAGGCAACGGGCTGGAGTGTGGGACTTGCCGGAGTTAGCGGAGATTGGCGGACCACTCGAACCTGAAGGTGCAGTTGGAGAGAGTCAAAGGGAATCAGCAGCCGCCATGGGGGCTGACCGCTGCTGGTATGGCGTGAATGGGGCCACCGGGTTACTTCAGGCAGCCCTATTGGCCATCGCTCAGCCCGGCGATGCCGTTCTCATGCCACGCAATGTGCACAGAAGCCTGATTCAGGCCTGTGTACTAGGCGATATAAAACCGCTCCTATACAACGTTCCATACCAAACGAAACAGGGACATTCAGCACCTCCAAATCAAGCCTGGATTAAAAAAGTCTTAGCTGAGCTGCCCAACAATCAAGGTGAAATCAAAGCGGCAGTATTGGTCCATCCGACCTATCAGGGCTACGCCAATGATCCAACAGAAATTATCGCAACTCTGCAGGAGCAAGGATTATCTGTTCTTGTTGATGAGGCCCATGGATGCCATTTAGCCGCAGGAATTGATCCCGATCTTCCACCTTCTTCACTGCATTGTGGTGCGGATCTCGTTGTTCACTCGCTCCACAAATCTGCAGCAGGACTTGCTCAAACAGCGGTGTTATGGCTCAAGGGTCAACGGGTTGACCCAGAACGAGTCGAACGTTGCCTTGGCTGGATTCAAACAACAAGCCCAAGCTCTTTGCTACTCGCATCATGCGAATCTGCAGTTCAACAATTATTCAATTATCAAGCCAGAAGAGATTTAGCAAATCGAATCGACGAGGGTCGCCTGCTGAAATCTCGACTGATTCAATCAGGAGTACCCCTAATCGAAACGCAGGATCCTTTACGGATCATCTTGCACACTGGATCAGCAGGCATCAGCGGAATCGAGGCAGACAAATGGTTTATCAAAAGTGGGCTAATTGCCGAATTACCTGAGCCAGGAACGCTGACATTCTGTCTTGGATTATCCAAGCATCGAGATTTACACTCTAAACTAAATAAAACATGGGAAAAGCTAATTCAAACCAACCAAAATCAATCAGCTCAACAAGACTTTGACACTCCTCCTTTGCCACTTCTAGCGAGCCCAGAGATCAAATTAAGCAAGGCCTGGAATGCACCCAGCAAAGTTGTGACATTTGAGCAATCAGAAGGAGAGGTTGCAAGTGAACTTGCCTGTCCTTACCCCCCCGGGATACCACTTCTCATCCCGGGAGAAAGAGTTGATCATGCTCGAGCACTTTGGCTCGCAAAGCAAAGCCTGCTTTGGAGCGATGTACTGCCAAATGAAATCAAGGTAATAACGATATGAGCGACGGAGAGCGGTTGATAAGCTGATGGTCATCACGGGTTTGGGTGATCATCGAGGTCTATCCATCAGTTGATCAACCACGATCGACAGAGTCCTCACGCAAACGACTGTTAAGCGGATTAGCCGTTGGTGGTTTTGGCCTCGTTGTTGTCTGCCTTGGTGGATGGTGGTTCACCGCAGCCGTGGGAATTTTGGTGCATCTCGGCCTGTTGGAATTTTTCCGCATGGCCCAATTCAAGGGGATGCGCCCGGCCACAAAAACAACCCTGGTGGCCTGCCAACTGCTGTTATTCAGCACCCAATGGGCAGCTGTGTCTGGAGGGTTGCCAGGCGAACTCTCGTCAGCGGTGTTGCCGTTATCGGGCGCAGCCATTTGTGCATGGTTGCTTCTGCAGCCAGTGACTGGCTCCATCGCCGATGTTGCAGCGTCAATCTTTGGTTTGTTTTATCTGGGATTTCTACCGAGTCACTGGCTATCGCTTCGGAATCTCACGCTGGTAGAACTCGCGCCAGGGACCTCGGAACTCTGCACAAGTGGGCTGGCGATCACCTTGTCAGCCTGTCTGATGATTGTCTGCAGCGACATTGGCTCTTGGGCCTTTGGGCGACGCTGGGGGAGACATCCCCTATCGCCAATCTCACCGGGGAAAACAGTGGAAGGTGCCCTAGGCGGAGGTCTTTGTGCAATGGCCATGGGTGGCATTTGCGCTCTAGTGATGGGGTGGCCTTACTTCGGTTTACCCGGACTGATCCTTGGCGCCCTCGTCGCACTCATCGCCATGGTGGGGGACCTCACCGAATCCATGATGAAACGCGACGCTGGCGTCAAAGATTCCGGTGATGTTTTGCCCGGCCACGGTGGAATCCTCGATCGAATCGACAGCTATCTGTTCACCCCAGCCGTGGTGTATTACGTCGTGGCGCTGATTCAGCCTCTACTGGTTCGATGAACCCGGGATCCTGACGCAAAGGAAAAGATCACGGTGTAGAAATCACGGTGTGACATCAGCACAACCTTTGAGATGGAGTTGTCCCCCCTGAAGGGACGCATGGGTGATTTTGATCCCGGGATCCATCGGCAGCAGCATTGATGAGGCATCCTCAGCATCGTGTGATCGAAACCGCAACGTGTTGTCTGAGGCATCGATCTTGAAGCAACGACGCACAGGTTCTCGATGAGCCACCACTGACGATTGGAGCTCCATTCGATCGTTCAGGATGTTTAAGGCACCCAGGGTTGTGAGGCCCATGAGCTGTTCAGCAAGCCAATCACCAAGCCAACGCCATGGCTCAGCCAGCAAGGCATCGTTCAAAGCACCGCCACTGATCGACACATCTCCCTCCACTTGAAAAGGGTGCTGGAGAGCCAGCATTTGCTCAGGACTCAGCACATTCACATCCACAGTGATCGGACCACTGCGGAGTTGAACATGCTGAAGTGGCAAGCCCTTAAACCCCACATCACGGGCCTTCAATGTGACCCCTTCAAGGCGTCCACGCATCAACGTGAATGCTGATCCATGCAGGGTGAGGTCCAAACTGCCAAGCCGATCACAACGACTCCTGATCCAAAGCTTGAGTGCTCCGGCGAGGAGCGTCATCAACGGGTCAGCCATGGTCAAAAAAAGTGAAACAGCGCTCGGCAACGCGTTGGGGGTGATCGAGGTGTGGCAAATGACCACAGGCTTCAAACGTTTCCACGGGCTCAGCCAGAATCTCAAGGGCAGCCCGTTTTTGCGGTTCCCGCAGAATTCTGTCTTGCGCACCCCAGATCACATGGAGTGGTTGAGACGGTAAGGGCGACCCACTGCCAGCGAAGCCACCGCCGCGGGCAAAGGCTGCCAAAGCTTGGGCCCAACCGGGACATTGAAGATGGAGTGACGCAATTTGTTCTTCCGGGGCTCCCACCGAGGAGTCGGGATCAGCAAAGGCCTGTCGACACAGCCCACGCCGCACCCCAGGCCGACTCAAGAACCAAGCCCCAAAACGATCAAGGAGAGGTGGCACGGGCATGCGCCGACCCGACAAGCCGGCGGGGGCAAGCAGCAACAGTGATCGCACCCGCTCGGGAACACGACGAGCCAGTTCCACGGCCACCGAGCCTCCCATTGATGCACCAATCACCGATACAGGCCCCGATGATGGCAACTTGCTTAGAAGAGTCTCCAAATGCAGCATCACCGGCTCAGTGCCGTAGGTGGCAGTGAGGGGGCGAGGCGAAAAACCAAAACCAAATAGATCCGGAATGATCAGTTGAAAACGACCGGATAACAATGGCGCCAAGCGCCGATACTCCAAAAAGCTGCTGTCGAAGCCGTGCAGGAGAAGAAGGGGATCACCCTCTCCCAAGACCGCCACAGGGAAGGGATCGTCAACGCCCAAGGACGGAAGCGACCACCATTCGACGGCATCGGTAAGGGCACCAGCTTGGGGATCCAACAAGCCTGGACGAAGCTCCTCTAAAAGACGTTTCAAGATGGCACTGGGCTGCGTTCAGACAGTCCAACCAAAGCGTCGAGCAGGGCAGCAGGGGTCACTGGAAAAGGCAGATGGTGAAGATCGGAACCGTCTTGACAGGCAAACTCACACACGGTTTGAAGATCGCTAGGGCTGGCGTTCGCCAGACCCAAATCATCAAGGCACACAGGAAGTCCGAGGCTCTGTAAAACGGGCTTGAGCTGACGGTGGGCCTGGGCGGCAAGCCGGTTGTTGCCGAGACGCTCCTCTAAACGCAGCTGCACCAAAATTCCAAAACCCACCTTTTCTCCATGCAGCATGTGATGGCATGCAGAAAGTTGGGTCAGGCCGTTGTGCACGGCATGGGCTGCGACGGTTCGGCAGCGAGCACCACCAAGTCCTCCCATGACCCCTGCCGTTAAGCCACAGGATTCAATGGTGCGCTCCCAAGCAGCACTTGTGGAATCTTCGATAGCAACGGGGCTATCGATCAACAATTGGTCGCGCAACACCCGTGCCATTTGCACCGCTTGCTGGACCAACCCATCGTTGCTATCCGCACTGCTAACAGATGCCTCGTACCACTTCGCGAGAGCATCGGCGATTCCACTCGCCAACGTTCGCGGTGGTGCTTGGCGTACAAACCCGTGGTCAAACACCAATAAGTCAGGACAACGGTCCAACACAACATCGCCCTCAAAGGCACCGTCTGGTGTGTAGAGATTGGCCAATGCTGTCCAGCCTGCACAGGTGGCAGCACTCAACGGAACTGTGATGCAGGGCAGCTTTAAACGATGGGCAAGAAGTTTTCCTGCATCGAGAACCTTTCCACCACCAGCAGCCAAGATTGCATCACAGGGTGCAGCTTCATCGGCAAGACGATGAAGATCGACTTCACAACAATCAAATCGAAGATTTGACGCTGTGACAGAAAGGCCAAGGGCCTCAAGGTCGGTACTGAGTTGGTCTCGCAGTGGTTGTGTGGCCATGGAACGCCCCAGTAACAAGGGGCGCTGACACAGCTGAGATATGTAAGGCAGGGCTTCATCCCAGGCACCTTGCCCCCTCAACAATGTTGTTGGGGCAATGGCCTGGGAAGAAATGGGCGAAACCATCAGACGGCAGCACCGGCCAACTCGGGTTGCGCTTCAGCACGGCCCTTGTGGCGGACGACAACCTTTTTGGTCTCGTCCACGTCAACTTCTGCGTGGTCACCGTCTTTAATGCGACCTGTCAGAACTTCCTCAGCAAGGGAGTCTTCGAGCAGACGCATCACAGCGCGGCGAAGCGGACGTGCGCCATAGGCGGGGTTGTAACCCTCTTCCACCAAACGCTCCTTGAAGGCATCCGACACGGTGAGGGTGATGCCCTTCTCTCCCATGCGGCCAAAGACTTCTTTGAGCATGATCTCGGCGATCTCTTTGACTTCCTCTCGATTGAGTTGGCGGAAGACAATGATCTCGTCAAGGCGATTAAGGAACTCAGGGCGGAAGTATTGCTTGAGTTCTTCATTCACAAGGGAACGAATCCTTGTGTATTGGGAATCTTCAGCACTTTCACCAGAGAATTCAAAGCCAAGACCACCGCCACCTTTTTCAATCACCTTCGAACCGATGTTCGAGGTCATGATGACCAATGTGTTTTTGAAGTCGACCGTGCGACCTTTTGAATCGGTCAGGCGACCATCTTCAAGCAGCTGAAGCAAGAGATTGAACACATCGGGATGGGCTTTCTCAATTTCATCGAACAACACAACTGTGTAAGGACGACGACGAACAGCCTCGGTGAGTTGCCCACCTTCGTTGAAACCCACGTATCCCGGAGGAGAGCCAATCAGCTTGCTGACGGTGTGGCGTTCCATGAATTCGGACATGTCCAGACGGATCATCGCTTCTTCACTACCGAAGAAGTAAGTCGCGAGCGCCTTGGTGAGCTCTGTTTTACCGACGCCGGTTGGACCCGAGAAAATGAAGCTCGCGATGGGACGATTTGGATTTTTCAAACCAACGCGTGCCCGTCGGATGGCCTTCGAAACAGCCTTGACGGCTTCATCTTGTCCAATCAGGCGTTGGTGAAGGGTTTCCTCCATATTGAGCAACTTCACAGACTCACTTTCCGTGAGTTTCTGAACAGGAACGCCAGTCCAAGACGCCACAATGTGAGCAATATCTTCTTCGCTCACCATTGGAGTGGTGTCGACAACAGCTGGAGTCGACACGGCTGATTCATCAGAAGAACCTTCCTCAGCCGAAGAACGGCTGGTTTGCATGAGGGCGCGAATTTTTCCACGGAGCTCAACTTCTTTTTCGCGTAATTCGCCAGCTTTGGCAAAATCCTGATCGCGAACAGCATCTTCTTTGTCTTTTTGGACGGTGCGCAATTCCTTATCAACTTCCTTTGCTTCAGGAGGAAGTTTGGAATTCATTAAGCGAACCCGGGAACCCGCTTCATCAATCAGATCAATCGCTTTATCAGGGAGGAAACGATCAGAGATGTAACGATCACCAAGTGTTGCTGCAGCCACTAACGCCTCATCGGTGATCTTGAGGCGATGGTGTTGCTCGTAGCGCTCACGCAAACCTTTCAGAATTTCGATGGTGTCGTCAATGGAGGGTTCGCCAACATTGACGGGCTGAAAACGACGCTCTAAGGCAGCATCACGCTCGATGTGTTTTCTGTACTCATCGAGAGTTGTGGCACCGATGCATTGCAATTCGCCTCGAGCGAGTGCCGGCTTAAGGATGTTGGCGGCGTCGATGGCACCCTCTGCGGCACCTGCACCAATCAAGGTGTGAACTTCGTCGATCACCAAAATCACATTTCCGGCGGATTTGATCTCCTCCATGATTTTTTTGAGGCGCTCCTCAAATTCACCTCGGTACTTCGTACCTGCCACTAACAAGCCGATGTCCAGAGTCAACACCCGCTTATCTTCGAGAATGTCGGGAATATCACCCTGCTGAATACGTTGGGCTAAGCCCTCCGCGATTGCAGTTTTTCCAACACCAGGTTCACCGATTAAGACCGGATTATTTTTGGTGCGGCGACCAAGAATTTGAATCACTCGGTCGATTTCGTTGTAACGACCCACCACAGGGTCCAGCTTCGACTCGTTGGCCATTTGGGTGAGGTTGGTACCAAACTCGTCCAAGGTCGGAGTCTTGGTGGAGCCCTTTGCACCACCGCCACCACCACCTGCAGTGACTTCGGCGGTTTCACCCAGCATCCGGATCACTTGAGTACGAACCTTCGCAAGGTCGACACCAAGATTTTCTAGAACACGGGCAGCAACACCTTCACCCTCGCGAATCAGGCCAAGGAGGAGATGCTCTGTACCGATGTAGTTATGGCCAAGCTGACGGGCTTCTTCTAAGGACAGTTCCAAGACACGCTTGGCACGTGGTGTGAAAGGAATTTCAACCGCTACAAAACCCGATCCACGCCCAATAATTTTCTCAACTTCAATCCGAGCGTCTTTGAGGTTGACGCCCATCGACTTCAAAACTTTGGCGGCGACACCAGTGCCTTCACCGATCAGACCAAGCAAAATTTGCTCAGTGCCGACGAAGTTGTGACCAAGCCTTCGAGCTTCCTCTTGGGCCAGCATGATCACTTTGATGGCCTTTTCGGTAAACCGTTCGAACATCGCTAGGCCGATGTGAAGATGACACCAAGCTATCAGGACTTGGTGTCACCTGTGAGGAATCGATCCAAACACCAACCAGCTTGTCCACGACTGGGTTTTAACAACACAAAAGTATCAACCAACTCGAAAAAATTGACGGTTTCTTTGACTGTCGAAGACGGGAAACCGAACAACAAAAATAAATGATATGTAGCTACTTCGACAGACTGATCCGACACCACTGAATTAGGGCATCGCTTCCATCGCTGTAGTACTTGGTTCGAGTGCCAGCGGATTGAAATCCACTACTTGCATACAGAGCTATCGCAGCAGAATTCTGATTAGCCACCTCGAGAGTGGCGTGGATGACACCTTGTTGCCGTGCCCGTTGCAACAGAGCCGACAACAATCGTTTGCCATAGCCCTGACGCCTCACGGACGGATCGACGGCAACCACCGTGATATGCAGTTCATCAGCGACAAGCCAGCCACAGGCCACACCCAACAACGACATGTCCTCAGTCCAGCCAAGGCATAGGCGTCTTGGATCCTCCAATTCGCGGCGCCATTGGTCTTCGGTCCAAAGACCCTGAAGAGCACATCGATCGAGGGTCAAGCAGTCGGCCAACCACGATGGGTCAAGTGTGATAACGGCCATACCAAAACCGACCGTTTCAGGATCAATTCCTACATTGCCTTCCTCTGCCCAACATCCGTGACCCAGACCATCACCAATGCAAGGCCCTATGAGGCGGATCTGGATCCGGAGAGTCCCAACCGAAATCTCACACCCTTAACAACCTCATTGGATGCCGACGATCGGCTCGTCGTGGGCGACTGTCTCCTGAGTGATCTCGCCCAGCGCTACGGCACTCCGTTGTATGTGCTCGATGAGACAACCCTGCGCTGCACTTGCCGTGCCTATCGGGATGCTTTGAAGCGTCACTATCCCGGGCCATCCCTACCGATTTATGCCTCAAAGGCCAATAGCTCACTTGTGATGAGCAGCTTGGTGGCGTCTGAAGGTCTCGGCCTTGATGCTGTGTCCGCCGGAGAATTACTCACCGCACTCCGGGGCGGAATGCCAGGCGATCGGATGGTGTTGCACGGCAACAACAAATCCGATGAAGAACTACTGCTTGCTTACAACAACAACGTGACCGTGGTGGTGGACAACCAGCACGACCTCGACCGCCTCTCAGCCCTCATCCCCCATGACGGCGCCCCCGTGCGGTTGATGCTGAGATTCACCCCTGGCATCGAATGCCACACGCACGAGTACATCCGCACGGGGCACCTCGACAGCAAATTTGGATTTGATCCCGACCAGGTGGAACCCGTCCTGCGCGGATTGGTTGGTCAGTCCTGGGGCAAATTGACGGGATTGCATGCCCACATCGGCTCACAAATTTTTGAACTTGAGCCCCACCGTGACCTTGCTGCGGTGATGGCCGATGCCCTCAAGCTCGCCCGCGACCTCGGGCATCCCGTTGAAGATCTCAATGTGGGGGGCGGACTCGGCATCCGTTATGTGAAATCCGACGATCCACCAAGCATCGAACGCTGGGTGCAAGTGGTCGCAGAAGCCGTAATTGCCGCTTGCCAAGCACGGAGCCTCGACTTACCCCGACTGATGTGTGAACCAGGCCGATCCTTAGTTGCCACGGCGGGGGTGACCTTGTACACCGTTGGCTCAAGAAAAACGATTCCCGGCGTTCGCACCTACGTGGCCATTGATGGCGGCATGAGTGACAACCCACGGCCGATTACCTACCAATCGCTCTACACCTGCTGTGTTGCTGATCGTCCTTTGGCCGAAACGGATGAAACCGTGAATCTCGTCGGCAAACATTGTGAGTCGGGCGATGTCTTACTCAAAGACCTCCCTCTTCCAAGCACCACAAGCGGAGATGTCATCGCTGTGTTTGCCACCGGTGCCTACAACGCTTCGATGAGCTCGAACTACAACCGCATTCCACGACCAGCGGCCGTGCTCGTCCATGACGGAGCTGCAGAACTGGTGCAGAAACGAGAGCAGCCGGATGATTTGCTGCGCTACGACGTGCTGCCACAACGTTTCCACAAGGTACGTTAAGTAGAGAGGGGAGTCTGGAGAGGTTGGACGTTTTCGCAGAGGAGAACCTGCGCATCGTCCTCGACGTTCTGTTTGCCTCTGCCATCGGTTTTTTGATGCTGTCGAGGGTTCGTGAGGCACGAACTCTGTGGTTGTTGCGGGGATATCTGTTTCTTGTCGCGACAGCCTGGTTTGTTCAGCGATTTGCCAACCTCCCCCTCACCACCCAATTGGTGGATGCGTTGGTGTTGGCCTGTTCCTTGTCCTTGGCCATCCTTTGGCAGGGCGAGTTGCGCCGCTTGATGGAACTCCTCGGCACTGGGCGGCTCGCTGTGTTGCTGGGAAATCCCCAAAAGGAATTCAAAGCGGCTGAAGGCACCATTGCTCAACTCACCGAAGCCGCCGGACGGCTTTCCCAGCAGCGACGTGGCGCCTTAATCGTGGTGGATCTCGGTAGCGACCTGCGACCAGAAGATTTTCTCAATCCAGGTGTTGCCATTGGCGCCCAACTCAGCCGAGAATTGTTATTGAACGTGTTTGCCGCAGACACACCTCTCCATGATGGAGCCGTGTTGGTCCGAGGCAATCGGATTGAATCAGCGGGAGTGATCCTTCCCCTATCGCGTCACAGCGTGAGTCGTTACGGCACAAGGCACCTCGCAGCCCTTGGAATTACGGAACGCTTCGATCGCTGCATTTGCATCGTTGTGTCCGAGGAAACCGGAACTCTCTCCTTGGCCAATCAGGGAAAACTCGAACGACCAATCACCAGCAGCCGCTTAGAGACGCTGTTGAGGGAACTGTTCAGCAACACCGAGGCACGACAGCCAGCGAGGCGTACCGTGGGTACCTCATCATCCGATTCGCTGACTTGAGCCGAACCCCGGCCACGAGCACCGATCTCACAGCTTCATCGCTCTGCCCTCCGGAGCTTGATTCAGCTCGGCTACCAGCCCATGTTGCTGTGATCATGGATGGCAATGGTCGTTGGGCCAAGGCCAGGGGATTGCCGAGGGTGGTTGGCCATCAAGCCGGGGTTGAGGCCCTGAAATCCACCCTGCGACAGTGCAGCGATTGGGGGATTGGAGCGCTTACTGCCTATGCCTTTTCAACGGAAAATTGGTCCCGTCCAGGGGATGAGGTGAATTTTCTGATGACCCTATTCGAGGGGGTCTTGCAGAAAGAATTGCGGTCGTTGGAAGAAGAACAGGTGCGGATTCGCTTCCTTGGTGATCTCGATGGACTTCCAGAGAAATTGCAGCAGCTCATCGACGACGCGACCGAACGAACAGCGAAGAACAGCGGTATTCATTTCAATGTCTGCACCAATTACGGAGGCCGACGAGAACTGGTGCGCGCCGCCCAACGCCTTGCCAAACAAGCAGCCTCTGGAACGCTCGATCCAGAGACAATCGATGAAAACAGCTTTGCCAGAGAGCTTTTTACCGTTGGAGATCAGGATCCCGACCTGCTGATCCGCACCAGCGGTGAATACAGGATCAGCAACTTTTTGCTGTGGCAGTTGGCCTATGCAGAGATCCACGTCACGGATGTGTTTTGGCCCGATTTCAACGCAGATGTCCTGAAACAAGCTCTACTGGATTACCAAGGGCGCAACCGCCGCTTCGGTGGGCTTGATCCAATCACAACATGACCATTACGACCCGTCACGACTGGACCACCGAAGAGATCCAAACGCTGCTGGAATTGCCGCTGATGGATTTGCTGTGGCAAGCCCAAACCGTTCATCGGGACGCCAACCCTGGCTACCGCGTTCAACTGGCCTCCCTGTTGAGCGTCAAGACCGGTGGATGCGAAGAGGATTGCTCCTACTGCTCGCAGTCGATCCACAACAGCAGCGATGTGTCTGGCTTCGAAGCCCAAATGCGGGTGGAGCCTGTGTTGGAGCGGGCCCGCGCCGCCAAGCAGGCTGGAGCAGACCGATTCTGCATGGGATGGGCTTGGCGAGAAATTCGCGACGGCGCTCAGTTTGAAGCGATGTTGGAGATGGTGCGTGGTGTGCGGGGCATGGGCATGGAAGCCTGCGTGACCGCAGGAATGCTCACGGACGATCAGGCCGGACGGCTCGCCGAAGCGGGCCTCACCGCCTACAACCACAACCTCGATACAAGCCCAGAGCATTACGACAAGATCATTTCGACGCGGACCTATGAAGACCGCTTAGAGACGCTTCAACGGGTGCGTAAGGCCGGCGTGACGCTCTGCAGCGGTGGAATCATCGGCATGGGAGAGACCCTCCGGGATCGAGCCTCGATGCTGCAGGTGTTGGCGAGCATGAATCCCCATCCAGAAAGTGTTCCGGTGAACGGGCTGGTGGCCGTAGAAGGAACGCCCCTCGAGGATCAACAACCCTTTGAACCGCTCGAATTGGTTCGCATGGTGGCCACCGCGCGAATCTTGATGCCGCATGCCCGAGTTCGCTTGAGTGCTGGACGCGAGCAGTTGAGTCGGGAAGCGCAAATTCTCTGCTTGCAAGCGGGGGCCGATTCAATTTTTTACGGCGACCTCTTGCTCACCACAGGAAACCCCGATGTGGAGGCCGATCGTCGTTTGTTGGCCGATGCCGGAGTACAAGCCAACTGGCAAGACAACGCCAGTTCCTTGGTCAACCAGGCTCCCGCATCAACCTGAGCAAAGTGCCCAGACAACGTGCTTTAAGTTGCCCAAGACCCTGTTGAACAGCAGCATGAATCGGCTGCAGGTAGCTGCCTTTTATGCCTTCACGCCGCTGAATGAGCAGCAGCGTGGGTCGCTTCTCAGCGACCTGCCAGACATGGCGAACACAAACAATGTGTTGGGTTCAATCCTGGTGGCCCATGAAGGGGTGAACGGCACGATTAGCGGCCCTGAAGCGGGGGTTGAAGCGTTGTTGCAGAGCCTGCGTACGTCGCTTGCCTTGGGTTGCGAGCATTTTGAGCGGCTGGAGGTGAAACGCAGCTGGGCTGATCAAGCCGTGTTCCGTCATTTTAAGGCCAGAGCGAAAAAAGAGATCGTCACGATGGGGGTGACGAGCGTGAACCCAAGGCAAAACGTTGGCACCTACGTGGATCCCAAAGATTGGAACGCCCTCGTTGATGATCCCGACACCCTGGTGATCGACACCCGCAACAGCTACGAAACCGCCATCGGCAGCTTTGAGGGCTCCCTCGACCCCGGCACCGATAGCTTTCGAGACTTCCCCGCATGGGCCGAGGCCAGCTTGCGCCCCCTCGTGAACGACCAATCACCCAAACGAATCGCCATGTTTTGCACCGGGGGGATCCGCTGCGAAAAAGCAAGCAGCTACTTACAAAGCAAGGGATTTGGTGAGGTTCACCACCTCCGCGGCGGAATCCTCAACTATCTCGGGGAGATCCCAGAACAGGAAACCCGATGGCAGGGGGAGTGTTTCGTCTTTGACCAGCGCGTTGCCCTCAACCATCAGCTGGAACCCGGTGTGCACAGCCTGTGCCACGCCTGTGGTCTTCCGCTTTCACCCAGCGACCGTGCCGAACCGAGCTACATCAAAGGTGTGCAGTGCATCCATTGCATGGACCGCTTCAGCGAATCAGACCGGGCCCGCTTCTTGATGCGGCAACAGCAATTCGATCAGACGCCGACCTAAGCGATCGCCAACGCTTGCCTTCCATCAGGAGCAATTCATGCTGCCAATCCTTTACAGCTTCCGACGTTGCCCCTTTGCGATGCGGGCCCGCTGGGCCCTGCTCGAAGCAGGCCTGGTGGTGCATTGGCGAGAAATCGAACTGAAGCGAAAACCCGTGGAGATGCTGGAGTGCTCTGCCAAGGGAACGGTGCCGGTGTTGGTGCTGCCCGATGGCACGGTGATCGACGAAAGCGAAGCGGTGATGCGCTGGGCCCTGACCCAAGCCGATCCCCGCGGGTTGCTGCTCAGCGATGGTGCCTCAGCTTTGATCTCCGAGAACGATGGGGTGTTTAAACACCATCTGGATCGGTTTAAGTACACCGACCGCTACCCCGGTGAAAGCCGAGATGAGCATCGTGATGCCGGGCTGCGCATACTTTTCGGCTGGAGCCAACGACTTGAGCAACACCCTTGGCTACTGGGACCGGCCATCTCTTTAGCGGATGCTGCCCTGTGGCCGTTTGTGCGTCAGTGGCGTCTTGCCGACCCGGACGGATTTGAAGCCAATGGGCAGCTGGCGCCCCTGCGCGTATGGCTGAATCGATTTCTGGAGGACCCCAGCTTCGAACGCTTAATGCAACGCGCCGACCCCTGGTGTACGGGAGGCCTACAGCCCTTATTCCCAGCCGACGCCACCGCCGTACCCCTCGATGAACCCCTGTTTCACCTCGCCCTGAAGGACGACTGGGAGCAAGCTCAAGACACCAGCAACTATCAATGGTCGACGCGAGGCATGCGCTTGGACCAGGTGGGATTCATCCACTGCTCATGGCAAGAGCAGGTGGCGAAAACCTTTGAACGCTTTTACGCCGATGCAGGGGACGTTTTGCTGTTGGAGATCGACCCAAAACGCCTGAACGCACCACTTCGGGCCGATGCCATACCGACCGGCGAACTCTTCCCACATCTGTATGGACACCTGCCAATCGAGGCCGTGCGTTCGATCACTCCCTACGGCAGCGATGGCTAACCAGCGCCTCAACCGAGTGATCTGCTGCGGTGATGATGGTTTGATCACTCCCGAGCCTGATGCTTGAGCACTTAGAAGCACAGGCCCGTGACCGTGGCTTGCTACTGCGAGTACAAGTCGGACGTCCGCTCAGCCAGTGGAGTTTGCGGATGGTGGTAGCGCGTCCGATCGATGCGTCGCGCGTCCAGCTGTTGGGTGAGATGAAGGGCTGGGCTTACAACGCCGAAAAGGGCCTTCAACTCGACACGATGCGGGTGATTCCCTCTCGATCGGTGGGGGTTGGGGATCTGATCTGGGCCGCCACGATGGCCTGGGCCTTGGAGAACACCCCATGCCGCCAAGCCCGACTCTTGGCCATCCGTGATGACGAACGACAACATCGACGCCTCAAGCGTTATTTCGAACAACGCGGCTTCAACACCGTGCGGGAGGTGGAAGCTGCGCTGTGGGATTTGCCGCTCCGGATGATCTGGGGAGGGGCCGGAGCGTTGATGACGGGGACCGTGGAGACCGTGCTGCATCGCAGCATTCGCGGCTGGGATCAATCCCCAGCGTGATAGCTACTCCGCACCAAGGGGCCGCTGCGCACCTGGGCAAAACCCAGCGATTGAGCCACCGCCCCCAACTCATCGAATTCCTCGGGAGTCCAATAACGCTGCACGGGCAAGTGAGCCAAAGAAGGCCGCAAATATTGGCCCAGGGTGAGGCGCTGACAATCCACCGCGCGGAGATCCTGCATCGCAGCGATCACTTCCTCTCGCGTTTCACCCAAACCCAACATCAAGCCTGATTTGGTGGGGGTGGACGGTGCCAACTCACGGGATGCGGCGAGCAAGGCCAAGGAGCGTTGGTAGGTGGCTCCGCGACGCACCTCGCCTTGCAGCCGCTCCACGGTTTCAAGGTTGTGGTTAAAGCAAACCGGCTCAGCCGCAAGCACCGTGCTGAGTCGTTCCCGTTGGGCTGCCACGGCACGATCGGCATCCGCAACACCACCCCAAAAATCAGGGGTGAGCACTTCGATCAAAATCAACGGGTTACGGGCCCGAATCGCTGCCATCGTGCTGGTGAACAGGTTGGCACCGTGATCGGAAAGATCATCACGGGCAACGGCCGTGAGCACCACATAACGAAGGCCCATCGACTCAACGGCATCGGCCACGCGTTCAGCCTCCGCTGGATCGACAGCCATGGGCGCACGGCCCTTCTCCACCTGACAGAAGGCACAGCTGCGCGTGCAGATCGAACCGCCCAAGAGAAACGTTGCCGTTCCGGCCGCATAACACTCACCGCGGTTCGGACAGCGCCCTTCCTCACAGATGGTGTGCAGACGATTCTCCTTGACCAACCCTTGCACGCGCTCCAATTGTGAGGCGTTACCAATCGGCCGACGCAACCACTCCGGCAGCCGTTCGGACGGCACAATCGAGGAGTATTGGCTCATCTCAAATCACCACCTGAGGTCAGTCTGGTGAGCGAAACGGAAATTTGAAGCCGATCTGCTGGGGTCCGCACGATCAATCCATCGGGCGGCGACCTTCGAGGGCCCTGCTGAGGGTGACCTCATCGGCGTATTCGAGTTCGCTCCCCATCGGCAAGCCATAGGCGATCCGGCTAACGGGGCAAAAGGGCTTCATCAACCGTGCCAGATACAAACTTGTGGTGTCTCCTTCAACGCTGGGCGTCAGCGCCAAGATCACCTCACTGATCCCATCCTTGGCGATGCGCTCGATCAAGGGCTTGATATGCAACAACTCCGGGCCGATGCCATCCATCGGAGAAATCAAACCACCGAGCACGTGATAACGCCCCTTGAACTCCCGGGTGCGTTCCAAGGCCAACAAATCCCGCGAATCAGCCACCACACAAATCAAACCGTTGTTGCGTTCCGGTTTGCTGCAAATCTCACAGAGGGGATCGGCAGAAAGGTGAAAACAGCTCTGGCACTGGCCAACTTGAGAGCGGGCCGCCAACAAAGCGTCTGCAAATTGCTGAACCTGATCTTCGGGCTGGTTGAGCAAATGCAGGGCGAGGCGTTGCGCCGTGCGCGGGCCAATACCAGGCAAACGCTGGAACTGATCAATCAGCCGCGCCAACGGTCGAGTAAAGCCGCTCAGGAATCTGGCGCTACTGGGGGCAACTCTAGGCAGAATGGTTGAACTTGTTCTGGTTCTGATGCGGCTGCTCCGATCGCTCACCCGCTTGATCGCCTGCGTTGCGCTGGCGTTCACGTTGGGGGCTTGCGCTGCAGGACCAACTGCAGGGCTGCAGTCGTACCAAAGCCCCGATGGCCGTTTCGCCTTCCTCTACCCAACGGGGTGGACCCAGGTGCAGGTGAGCAATGGGCCGCGGGTGGTGTTTCACGACCTGATCCACAGCGATGAAACCGTGAGCCTCATGGTGAACACGGTGGATGAAAACAACGACCTCACTGAACTAGGCAGCGCAGTTGCCGTGGGCGAACGCTTACGCCGCGAAGTGATCGCGACCGCTGGAAGCGGCCGAACCGCTGAATTGGTGGAGGCTGGGGAGCGCGAAGTGAATGGTCACACCTTCTACGACCTGGAATATGCGGTGCACTTAGAGGATCGCGACCGCCATGAACTCGCCACGGTGGTGGTGGATCGCGGCAGGCTCTACACCTTGGCCACCAGCACCAACGAAGAGCGCTGGCCAAAAGTGCAGGATCTTTGCAACCGCGTAACCCACTCCCTCAACCTCCTGATTTGAGCCAGATCGCTGAACAAAACAACATCTAGAGCTTCATCTAATTCCAGAATATTGACGACTAAATTTCTTTTTAAACCAAATAAGAGATTAAAGCCCTACACAGACTAGTCTATTTTGATATTCAAGTTACTGGGTCGCTAATGACCATCGACGCACAGGGAAGCTGTTTGATCAGTTTGCTCGTGCGATCGCTACCTGGAATCGGAAGACCAGCCACGCGACGGCGCTGCGTTCGCAAAATCACCAAATCATGCTCTCGACTCAAGCGATGAATCGCTCCATCAATTCCGGGTCCACGCACTAACACCGTGTGAAACCGCTCTGCCGGGATAGCAGATGGTCGCCAACGAATCAGTTGCTCTTCCATCCAGGTTCGATCTTGATGATCAGACCGAGGATCATGGACATGCAGCAGAGTAATCCGCGTTCGATGCAAATTTGGGGAAGAATTAATCACACGTAGAGCTAACTCAAATTGTTCGCGGGCACTCGCGGAGAGATCTTTAATCGGCACCAAAATTCGTCCTAAAGGTTGTTGGGGTTCTCGTCCCACATTCACCACAACAACAGGACAGTGGGCGGTGCGACACACACCATCCACGATGTCCCCCATCAACCAAGCCCGCAGTTGATCAGTACGACCTGCTCCAATCAACAACAAATCGGCCCCCTGCTCCAACGCTGACCGACTCATCCCTCCCGGGATGTCCTCATCAAGACGCAGCAGGGTTCGTGTTGGCACGGCAAGCTCGGTGCCAATCGCTTCGGCCGTCGCTAGTCGGCCCCGTGCCGCGGCCACCGCACGCGTGAGGCCACCCCGCAACTCTTCCAGGCTGGGATTCACTAGAGCCAACGGCAACAACAGGCCTTCCCCCCCCGCAGAACCGCGCACCAAGCGGGCCGCCATCCCCAATAAACCCTGTTCTGTGCCTGGGTTTGCCACCGGCACCACAATTCGCAGCGGCCGTTGCACCACCTCACTCACCCCATCCAGAACGGCTGCTTCCTCCCCAAAACTGGTGGGAACCATGCCAAGCGGAGCATCCATGAGCCGCTTCACCGAGCGTTCCGTCAGGATCGGCCCCAAGGTGGCCGTCACCACCATGACGGCCAACACGCTATTGAGCACGGTCTGATTCAGCAGACCAGCTTGATAGCCAATAAAAGCAGTCGCCAACGTTGCTGCCACCTTCGGCATCGTGAGCGACCACATCATCAGGATCTGGGGCCGCCGATAGCCAAACAACTTGCCACTGATCCAAGACGCGAGGCCCTTGCCGCCAATGGCACCCACGAGCATTAAAGCGGTGAAGCGAAAATCCCTGAAGCTCTCACCAAGGCTGCCGAGGTCCAACAGCAAGCCCAGATCGATGAAAAAGATCGGAATAAACAGCACGCCGCCGAGGAAGATCACCTGTTCTTTCACACGCCCTTCTGGCAAGACGGAGTTCACCGCCAAACCCGCCAAAAACGCACCCACAATTTTTTCAACGCCCGCCAACTCAGCGCCAAGGGAGGCGAGGAAAAGCGCCACCATCACCGCGAGCACCATCCTGTTTTCGTCGTTGATTCCCCGCAAAATCAAGCGTCGGCCCAACCACCGAATGGCGACAACCACCAGCAGAGCAAAACCACCAATCCGCAACAGCAACAAGCTGAGATCCATGCCGCTGAGGTTGCCCTGGCCAAGACCCAAGCCCACAGCCAATAACAACAGGGCCACGATGTCGGTGAAGATCGTGCTCCCCACACTCACCACCACCGCCTCATCTTTTTGGGCGCCATAGCTGCGCACAATCGGGTAGCCCAGCGGCGTATGGGTAGCCATCAATGCGCCGAGCAGAAGGCACGACACCGAGGCAAAGCCTGCCAACAGCCCAATCGTGACGCCGGTACCAATCCCAATCAGCAGAATCAACAAGCCATAAATGAACGATCGACGCTTCACCCGGTTGAACTCCTCCAGGTCGATCTCCAACCCCATCGTGAACAGCAAATAAACCGCGCCGAGATCGGACAACAGCCGAACGGTTTCACTACCGCTATCCACCCAGCCCAAGGCATGGGGTCCCACCAAAATCCCTGCGGCCAGCAGTCCGACCAAATCGGGTAGGCCCACCCGCCGAATCAACGGTGGAACGGCTGCGCTGATGGCAACCAGGAGGGCAAACACTCCGAGTGGATGGTGGAAGACGTGCTCCACCGATGCCTGCATGGCCATCGATTTGTTGCCGATCAGAACGCCAGCATGCTCCCCATTGACCTAGGACACAACGCCCTGTTCAGGAAGCGAAAAGCCGTTCACCCGCCTGCACATGCCAAAGGTTTTGATAAACCCCACCCAAGGCGAGCAACTCGTCGTGGCAACCCTGCTCCACGATCGTTCCGTTCTCCATCACCACGATCCGATCGGCATGGCGCACGGTGCTTAAGCGGTGGGCAATCACCACGGTGGTGCGGTTCTTGGTGATGCGTTCCAAAGATCGCTGAATCGCGGCTTCCGTGTCGTTATCGACCGCTGCGGTGGCTTCATCAAGCACCAACACCGGAGCATCTTTGAGAATGGCACGGGCTAAGGCAATCCGCTGACGCTGACCACCCGACAAGCGTTGCCCCCGCTCTCCCACCAAGGTGTCGTACCCCTGGGGCAATCCATCAATAAATCCAGCAGCTTCCGCCAACCGTGCCGCCCGCTCAATCTCATCGGGCCGCGGATCAACCATCCCGTAGGCAATATTTTCCGCCACAGTGCCGTGAAAGAGGTAAATGTCTTGACTCACCAAGGCGATTGAGCGGCGCAGATCCTCCATCCGCAGCGACTCAATCGGATAACCATCCAAAAGAATGCGACCGGCGGAATGCTCATAGAGGCGTAGCAACAGTTTCACCACAGTGCTTTTGCCAGACCCCGTGGAGCCAACGATGCCGAGGGTTGTGCCGGCTGGAACCCTGAGATTGAAACCATGGAGCAACGCCTCACGCCCGGAGTAAGCAAACTGCACATCTTCAAAACTCAGATCACCCTGCACATCCGCGGTGGGCAACGGAAGAGAGCCACCATGAATGGTGACGGGAGCATCAATGAGATCCAGCACTCGCTGGGTTGAGGCCATCGAACGCTGGTACTCATCCAGGGTGCGACCTAAGGCCGTGAGCGGCCAAAGCAGGCGTTGAGTGATGAACACCAAAACGCTGTAGGTGCCGACAGCTAACTGACCAGCCACAGCCTGAAAGCCACCGATCAGAAGAATGGCGAGGAAGGCAAACAGAATCGCAAAGCGAATCAACGGAATGAATGCCGCAGACAGGCGAATGGCCTTGGCATTGCTATCGCGATAGGCCTCGCTTTCCTTGCGTAACCGTGCCAGCTCCAACGGCTCGGCCGTAAAACTTTTAATCGTGAGCATGCCGCCCAAATTGTTCGCCAAGCGGGCAGAAAGATCCCCGGCCCGGGCGCGCACCTCGCGATAACGGGGGGCAAGCTGATGTTGAAACCGCATCGATCCCCACAGGATCACGGGGATCGGCAAAAAGGCGAACAGCGCCACTTCTGGGGCCACCACCACCATGCCGATTCCAACCACCGACACAGTGGTGATCAGCTGCAAGATCTGATTTGCACCACGGTCGAGGAAACGCTCGAGTTGGTTGATGTCGTCGTTGAGAACGGACAGCAAACGACCACTGCTGTCGTGCTCAAAAAATGCCAGTTCAAGCTTTTGCAGATGGTCGTAGGCCTCGAGGCGAAGGCTGTGTTGGGTGCTCTGGGCCAGGTTGCGCCAAAGAACGTCGTACTGGTATTCGAAAATTGATTCGGCAGCCCAAATCACGAAGGTGAGAAAAGCAAGCACCCACAGCTGATGCGACACCGAATGAATGCCATAGCCAGCAAGCAGTGACTGCTTACCACGCACCACCACATCCACCGCCAAACCAATCAGGGCTGGTGGAGCAAGATCAAACAGCTTGTTGAGAACCGAGCAACTCATCGCCGCAAAAACCAAGCGGCGCTGGGGCTCCAGATGACGAATCAAACGTCTCAACGGAGCGGCTTGAACGGAAGCTTCGCTGAGAGTTGTCTTCACGACGGTTTTCAACACAAAAGTGGGTGTACAACGGGAGAACAACCGAAGGAGTTGCAATGAACCGTTCCAGGTCGTTCAACCGCTTTCACCGTTACCTGGCGCGACAAAAGCGCCATGGACTTAAAGCAGTTTTACCTCAATCGAGTCAGCTCGGATCAATCATCAATGGTGGTGTTGATCGACGCCGAGATGACCTTGATCGACTTAGCCACCAAGACATCGAGATGGAGCTGCTCGAAAGCCAGTCCTAACGCTCAATCGCGATAACCGCCGCCGCCGCCACGGGGACCACCAGAACGTTCCCGCGGGGTGGCTTTACTGACGCGAATCATCCGGCCCATCCATTCCACGTCTTGAAGGTCATCGATGGCCTTTTGCTCGTCGGCGTCGTTCACCATCTCCACGAATGCGAAGCCTCTCTTACGACCCGTTTCGCGGTCGAGGGGAAGACTGCAATTTTTAACTTCGCCGTACTCGGCAAACAGGTCAGAAAGATGCTCTTGTTCGGCCTGGAACGAGAGATTGCCGATGTAAATGGTCATGGACCGTGGAACCGTGAATGAAATCGAGCGCGTGAGCCGGTTTCGAAAACAAAGTCGAAATGGGCCGGTGGTCAGGCGTTAACCCACAAACGTTACAGGGCGATCGCACGGAACAACACAAAAAACAAAAGCAATTCCGAAGAGCAAAGCGAAATCGAACAATCGGCTCCATTGTCAGCAGATCCTGACGAAAGGAGAACGATGGCAATGCTTCACCTCCAATCCATGCGCTGGACATCAGACGGCGAGCTCCATGATGCCGACCGAGTGATTCTGCTGAACACCCTGATCCCCCAGTGCATTCCCTCCGTACAGACTGAACTGATCAAAGTGGTCGAACGGATCGCACTAAGCCAAACCACCCTCACTCCACAGATTTGCGAATCCTGACAACGCGTCAGTGCTCAGGATTTATAAGTTTCGGCAGCGCGCTGCTTACACGTCTCACGAGCTGCGTCGATCCCCGCACCATCATCCACCTCATCGAGGAAGCAACTGCAGGTTTCCTCACCCTTTCCTGGAGGTGGGGTTTCTCCCGCCTGTGCCATGGCCGCTTTGAACGCTGCAAGACAAAAACTTTTGAGCAAATTGTTGTCTTGGCTCGTTGCGGGAGTTGCAGCTATCAATCCCGCCATTAGGAGCGCAATCATCAAGAATCTTGGGTGATTTGCAACTCACGATTCATCACACGAAGGGTGCGCAAACTATTGAAAATGTCCTCTGGCATGCCCTTAGGGAGATCCACAAGGCTGTGGTTGTCAAAGATTTGAATTCGACCAATTGAGCGACCTTGTAAACCGGTTTCACCGGCTATGGCACCCACAAGATTGCCGGGTTTCACCCGATCACGGTGACCAACAGCAACGCGATAGCGCTGCATATCTTCTTCAGGAGCCCGTGCCGGTCGGTCGGTCCGACGTTCACGGCGTTCCCCACGATCGCCGCGATCTCCACGGTCACGGTCCATCCGCTGGGTGTTCTGAATCCAGTCGTCATCACCTTTACGCAACAGGCCATTCGGACCAATGGCCAGGTTGAGAGCCGCCAAGGCAATTTGTTCTGGCGTGAGTTCCAGCTCCGTCGCCACCCGCTGCATCAGTTCTTGGATGAGTGCCCCTTCCTCGGAATTGTCTGCAACACCATTGGCCGCCTCACTGAGTCGTTTCCGCAATCGATCCAAGCGACCCTGGTTGATTGCCGTATTACCAGGCACTTCCATCAGTTCGATCGGTTGACCAGTCGCTCGCTCGAGATTGCGAATAAACCGACGTTCCCGCGGCGTCATGAACAACACGGCTTCACCGGTGCGGCCTGCCCGACCGGTCCGACCGATGCGGTGCACATAGGCCTCGCTATCGAAGGGCATGTCGTAATTGATCACAAGACCAATCCGCTCCACATCCAATCCGCGGGCTGCCACGTCCGTGGCGACCAAAACGTCAACAGAACCACTGCGCAAGCGTTCCACGGTGCGTTCCCGTTGGTTTTGGGGAACATCGCCGTTTAAAACAGCCACCTGATGCCCTGCAGCCTCCAGGGTTTCAGCCACCGTCAGCGTGATCACTTTGGTGCGGGCAAAAATGATCACACCCTCTCCCCCACAAGCATCCAACACCCGTTGCAAGGCCTCAAGCTTGTGGCTCATCGGCACGGTGATCGCCCGTTGCCGAATCAGCTTTCCGTCTTGATCTTTGGTTTTGATCGTGACTTCAGCTGGATCATTGAGATAACGCTTTGACAAGCGACGGATCTCGGGAGGCATCGTTGCCGAGAACAAAACCACCTGTCGTTCCTTAGGCAGCTGCTCAAGGATCCACTCCACGTCGTCGATGAAGCCCATACGCAACATCTCATCGGCTTCATCGAGCACCAAGCTCGTGAGCCCAGACGTGTCGAGGGTGCCCTGGCGCATGTGATCCATCACACGGCCTGGCGTTCCCACCACCACATCAACGCCCCGTCGCAACGTGCTGATTTGGGAGCGGAAATCCGTGCCGCCGTAGACAGCCAGAACTTTTAAGTGGGGATGACCAGCGGCATAGGCCTTGAAGGAATCAGCCACCTGCATCGCCAATTCCCTTGTGGGAGCCAGCACCAACACTTGGGGCGTCTTCTGGCCACTCTCCAGACGTTCCAGCAGAGGCAATGCAAAAGCCGCTGTCTTACCGGTACCGGTTTGAGCCTGACCGACAAGGTCGCGGCCCAACATCAGTTCCGGGAACGCTGCCTTTTGGATCGGTGAAGGGTCGCTGTAGCCCTTGTCTGCGAGGGTTTTGAGGAGAGCTTCGCTGAAGCCAAAACCATCAAATCCGGATTGCGGCTCTGATTTGGCCTCATCGGCCGTCACCTCGGTTGAGGATGCCTCGATTGTGGTGGTGAAACCCTCTTCTTTGTTGTCGTCTTTTTGGTCGACTTCTTTTTTGTCGTCTGGCAATGCAGATGCGGAAAGATCAACTGCGCACGAGGAATCCTCGTGCTGCTGCTGCTGTTCAGTCATGGAAGGTGGCCCTGGCCTGATTGATCTCTGAAATCAGGCTCACAACCTCCCAACAATCCAACAGATTGCAATCCGGTTGTGTTGCCTACGCTTCAAAGGTTGGCGCTCAAGCTATCACCCTGCCGTAATCATCCTGCAATCGTTCGATGTCCTCCTCGCGAAGATCATCACCGTGTTGAACCTCAATAATCACCAAATCACATTGTCCTCCTCGCGCTCGATGCACTGCCCCAATTGGGATTGTCAGCATGACTCCAGGATGTGCTTCAACCCATTCGTTGTTGCACAAGAGCAATCCATCACCTGAAGCGACAGTCCAACTTTCACTGCGATGCTGATGCCGCTGCAACGACAATTGCTGGCCTTTGAACACCAAAAGCCGCTTCACCTTGTAGCCCTCGCCCGACAGCAAGTGTTCGTACCAACCCCAAGGTCGATCAACGCGCATCACGGCATGATCATTAAATCCAGGCTGACACGGGCCCGTGTGATGGCCGTATAAAGAAGTCGGCAATCGTGGTCAGACCCATCAGGGGAATCCAGCGGTTGTGGCCACAGCACAAACACCGCGTCGGCCTCACTTCCCTGGGCACGATGAATGGTGAGCGCCACCGCTGGCTCCAGTCGACGCAGCCGTGCCGGATGCAAACGCCTCACCTCCACACCTCCGTCATCCGTCGCCACCCGAAACAGCAAACGGCTCTGGTCACCAGCTCCAACCGTGATTCCCAGATCACCATTGGCGAGGCCCAGTTCCGGCTGGTTCCCACCACAGATCACCGGAAGGCCGCTGGGCCAACGGCGGGGATCCGCTGCAATCACCTCCCCCAACAACGATCGATGCACATCTTCAAGGCTCCAGGGCCCACGGCGACGGGGACACAGCACCAGATTTTGCTCCAGGGCTGATAACAGAGGCTCTGCCTGTCCACTCAACTCCGCCTCTGAACAATCGAGAAGACCCTCAGATAACTGAAGAAGTCGGCGGTGATGCCCTTGCCAGTGCTGTCGAATCAACGGTGGCAATCGGCGGGAGGATTCGCGGTGGATCCGAACATTCGCCTCAGCATCCAGCCCGGCCAGACCCCCCTGAAACGCGTCCATTCCACCCTCCCGTAAGGCACTGGCCAGTTGAGCCACAGCTCCACGGTTGCGATACGTCTGCTTGAGGTGAACGGCACCGGTCCCAAATCGTTCTCTGACATCGGATTGCTGCAAGCGATGCCAAACCGCACCACTCCCAACGGGTGGCAATTGCGCTGGATCACCAACCAACACCAAACGACAGCACGGAGGAAGTGCAGACAGCAGCGCTTGCATCAATGCCAAATCGAGCATCGACATCTCATCGATCACCAAGAGATCCAGCTCCAGCGGTCGCTCGGCATGGCGAGCAAATCCATGGGCACCTGCCTCAAGCCAGCGGTGCAATGTGCCGCATGGCAACCCCTTGAGTCGAGGGCGGACCGCATCGCCCAACCGTCGAGCCGCCTTACCCGTGGGTGCGGCCAAACCCATACGCAAGCCAGGATGATGCAACTGCACCCGCGCCAACAATTCCACGACGGTGCTGGTTTTGCCTGTGCCCGGTCCGCCACTGATCAGCACCACTGAAGCCTGATCCAGGGCCAAGACAGCATCGCGTTGCTCACGGTTCAAGCTCGACGGTGGATCGGTAAAACGTGGATCGGGAGAACCTGGATCAGTCGGGGATGGGTCAGGAGATGGTGGATCGCTCGGCATCGCGCGTTCCACCAGCGCTTCCACCACGTTGTCCATCGCCTGCATCCAACGACGCCAACCCAGACGTTGGCCCTGCAACACCAACGGCGAGGCCTCTCCCTCCAGCCAACCGCTCTGCCGCACCAGCTGCTCGCGCTCGGGAGACAACGGCACCGTGAGGTTGCCCTGCTCCAGCGCTTCAATCAAGGCAAGGCTGAGCTGCTCAAGCTCAGGCCCATTGCGATCTGGTGGGATCCTGCGCACCAACGCAGCGTGCAAGCCAGAGGCAAAGGAGGCGGGCCAACCAGAACTGTTCATCGATCAACCTCAGACAAGGCACAATCCAGAGCCAAAACCCGCTCCAACGGTGCAGGTTCCACCAGACGTCCTGGTCCCACACTTGCGCTGTCCTCGAGCGAAACGAGCTGATCTCCCGGCATCCCTCTTAAAAAGGCATAGACGTATCCACCCAGATGCTGTTCGGGGTTGTAATCCGGCAGACGCCAACGCAAGTGTCGGTGTAAGGCAACTAAGTAGAGATGGGCTTGCAATGGGTAGTGATGGTGAATCATCTGCTCTTGCATGGCGTCCTGGTGATAGTGACGCGGTCCACAACGGCCAGGGCTGCCCTCCGATCGACGTTCCCCGATCCAATTGCTCTTCCAATCCAAAACCCACCAGCGCGACTGATGGGGGTCGCAAAACACCAGGTCGATCGAGCCGGTGAGGAAGCCACGGCTATTCACCCCCAACGTGGCGAGGTGATCGATGTATCGCCCTCCAAATCGTGCGTTGGGAGAACAACGAAAGGCTTGAACGAGATCCTTGGTGCGCACATGGCCCACCGGCAGATCAAAACTCAACTCATGGATGCGTTGCTTCAGCCCCAATTGGCTGAGTTGCAACTGCTCTAAGGGGCCACCAAGGGGGGTTGTGAGTACATAATCCAGCCCCTCCATCACCATCGATTGCAGGTTGCAATCCAACCCAGCCCGCCTGAGTTCCGCATCGATCACAGCTTCCCGAAGACTGTCCAGCTCGGAACGGTCCAACTTGGACCGATCCGAGCTGGACGGGTCGTCGGCGTCCGCGGCCTGAAATGGGATCTGCTCAAGAATCCGATGCAAACAATCCCCAGCCACGGCACCCCTAGGGAAATCGGCAAGGGGCCCTTGATCTGGCCAAAGCTCCGGTCCGGTGAGACTGCACTCCTCAGCTCCGGGGTCAGGGTCTCGACCTTGTTCATGCACGACAGGATCCACAGGCGCTGAGATCCAGGCGGAGTAACTCGCCCGGCCCCAGCTGCGATCGATTCGCCCAGGCGTTTCTCCAAGGCCGAGCGGCTGCTCGCTCGGCAGTGATCGCCAACGCTGAGATGTGAGTAGGGGATTGGGCAAAACACGGCGCAACAGCGACACACCCCGCTCGCTCAGGGCCAAGTCGAGGCGGTCGTCGCTGAACTGATCCACCGAATCATGGATGGCGTCCGCACCAAACAGCCAACAGGGCAGTGGAGCGCCCTCTTGCCCCGTCGAGCGCACCCAAACCACCATCAACTGGGAGCGGGCACGGGTCATCGCGACGTAGGCCAACCGTTCCGCCTCCGCCATGGCGTCGTCAGCCGCTTGTTGCGCAGCACGGTGTCCCTTTCCCCAATGGGAATCGATCGCAATGAACCAGCGACCATCGCCCGTTTCCCGCCAGAGCGGTCCACTTTCTTGGCGCGGGGCTTGCCAGAGATAGGGACAAATCACCACGGGATACTCCAACCCTTTGCTGCGATGGACAGTCACCACAGCCACGGCGTGATCGGCTTGGTCGCTGTGGGGCTGACGGGCTTCTGGCACCGGAGTTGTGGGATGCAAGCGCTCGCGACGCAGCCAATTCGCTGCCGTTGCACTGTCCAATCCCTGCCGATGCATTGCCTCCTGCACCAATCGACCCACCTGCTGCAGGTCCCCCAACATTCGGCCCCGTTCGGACAAATCCGCAGTCCGCTGCCCCTCCAGGAGTTGGGCCAAACATCCCATCAAACCGAGCTTGGGTAAGGCGCGTTCCCAAAGCCGCAGTTGCTCAGCAAGCTGATCGAGTCCCCCCTCATGCTCCATCGCCTCTAAGGACCAATTCATGAGCGGGGAGCTCACCAACAGCCGCAAACAACGATCATCACCGGGGTCTGCCAGGGCATCCAACAGGCGCTGCACCACCAGAGCGGCTTCGCTTTCCAACACATCTCCCTGGGTGACCAACCGACTGGGAATGCCAGCGGCGCCAAGAGCCCGGCGCAGGTCCGTCGCCTGTTGATGACGACTGACCAGCACACACAGATCAGAAGGGTCGGGTTGATCGGGGCCTTCCAAAATTTCAAACACCACCGCAGCGAGCTGTTGCGGCAACTGCTGCTCCAATGCCGTTCGTGATGCAGGCGTATCCAACTCCAGCTCCAGCAGCTGAAGCGCGGCCGTCGTCGGAGACACCTGATCAACGGCTTGGGCTCGCACCGCAGGAATCTCCAAGTGAGAGCGAGGCATGCCTGGCGCCATCAACGTGTTCAACCCCTCCATCAGCGACGCGGTGGCGCGGAAGTTATCGAGCAAGTGATCAATGCGATCAACCTGATGGCGAGCCTCTAGATAGGTCCCGAGATCGCCGCCACGAAAGCGATAAATCGCTTGCTTTGGATCGCCAACCAACAGAAGAAGATGGTGAATGCGATCACCAAAGGCCCGTCGCAGCAAACGCCACTGCACCGGATCGGTGTCTTGGAACTCATCCACCATCACCGCGCGATAGCGCTCCTGGAGCGGTGCCAGCCAATCCACCTGTCCATCACCCGGATCCATCGCCGCGAGTAATCCAGCGAAAGTGATCGCTCCACGACGACCACGACGCTCCCGCAATTCCTCAAGACCACGCTCCAGCAGATATCGCCATACCCGTTCCAATGGCTCATCCCAAAGGGCACCAATCGCGGTCTGCAAATCCGACGCCACCAAACTGGGCTCGTCCTCTCCGCACTTCCGGGCCATCCGGCACCAACTGCCGGGGTGGAAATACTCCTTCAAGGGTTTCTCAACGGAGGCAATCGCGGCCAGCGACGGCACACCGTTTTGGATCGCGATCCATTGGTTGATCACAGCGCAGCGATCCGTGCGTGGCTTCGCGCTGTAGGGCGATGTGGAGCCACAACCCTGGGATTTCCACTGCGCAGCTGCCGCTCGAAAACTCGACTCCAGGGCGGCATGATCGCGCTCCCAATGGGATTGAAACGCATGCCAAAGGCTTTCGATCCAGCACGGGAGCTGATCACGCAGCGGCGATTGCCGATCAACAATTGTCGAATCGCCGGCCAGCCGGGGGTTGGGATCTCCATCCAGTCGGGCCAAGGCCGCACCGAACGTTTGTGGCGACAACCCCCGTTGCCGTAGCCCTTGCAACTGCTCATCGGGAAGGGTCAACAGCTCCTGCTGCCAGAGGTGTTGCACCACCTCTGCCTGAAGTGCGGCCGCGTCACTCTCGAGTTGAGGTTCGATCGCCGCCCCGTTATCGAGGGCTAAACGGCGCAGGCTGCGGCGGCAAAACCCATGGATCGTGGCGATGTCAGCCCGGTCGAGTTGCTCGAGTGCCACCAACAGCCGTCGAATTCTGATGCGTCGATCCGCAGACGCCGTGCATTGCTCCCACCATGCGGCCATGACCGGGTCGGGAGCCGTCGGGAGCGTTTCGTTCTCCAGTTGCTCCAACCCAACCAGCGCCTGCTGCAAACGCTGACCAATCCGAGATCGCAATTCCTCAGCAGCGGCTTCGGTGTAGGTCACAACGAGCAGTGCTTCCAGCGGGTAAGCCGCCTCGGTGATTAATCGAAGGGTGAGATGGGCAAGCGCGAAGGTTTTGCCCGTCCCAGCACTGGCTTCCAACAGACGGATTCCAGGCTCAAGGGGATAGGTGTTGGCGTTAAAGCGTTCAGCCATGGTTGCGATCAACTCCGCCGCGCTTGAAACAGGGGTTGATACAGCGCCGAACAGGCTTCATCGAAGCCTCGTGTCTGCAACAACGCATCCGCCTCCAGCTCCGCTCCGAAACAAAGCTGAAGCGCAGGCGACAGGCGCTCCTCTTGCCAACACGTTCGAAAACGATCCAAGCCTGTCCCTGGTTTGCGCTGCTCATGCCAAACCATCTGCCAACCACTTTTAGGGGGAATGGGCCAGCACTGATGCATCCCCTGCTGAGCCAGTCCTTGCAGCGTTGCCAGCTGCTGCTCCGCCTGGTCCGCTGGCAACGCCATCCAGTGCAGGTGAATCTCCGCACCGATGGCACGGGTACTACGGGCAATCACCGCCGTGGGGGTTGGCCTCAACCGACAAAGGTGGAGATGTTGAAGCCATCCACGCATCACACCCCTCGCACTGAGCATTCCCGCCTGAACCACCACGTGGGTCTCCCCAGCGAACACAAGCGGTCGGAGAACACCTTCAATCACGATGTCCTCGCGACGGGAAGGACCGAGGCTGTCGAGCTGACGTCTGAGGCGTTGCCAACGATCTGCCAACTCCTGTTGCTCTAGGACGGCGCCAGCTCCAGCCGGCAGAACCCCCTGACCGGCCAGCAGCGACCGCCAATTCGGCAACTCTCCGGCGGCAAGCAACGGTTCCAGGTTTTGATCCAACAGCTGATAACGCTCGAGGGCATTGAGCTCGAGGGGGTCAAGATCCTCCACCGCATCAATCCCCTCACCCGGTCGCAACCCCTTTGAACGCAACCAAGCCGCCTGGGGTTGATGCATCCAGCGCAGGAGCTCTTCAAACACCAACGGCTCCTCTGGCTTGGAACTGGTCCTTGGGTTCGTGAGAGGGAACGTCCAGGCCAGTGGCCACGCCAGGGCCTGTTGTGGTTCCGGTCGAGAACGATCCAACCAGCGGCGGGCCTCCAACTGACGGCGATCACAACTCAAAGGGGCCTCGATTTGAAAGTTGCTACGCGCTAAAGGGTTGGCAGCTGGCGTCAGCACCAAACCGTCGGTGCTGCTGGTGGACAACTCCTGCTGGAGTTGGGCCAACCATTGCTCCACAGGAGCCGCAGGGGGTTGGGCCTCACCGGTGCGTTCATTCCGACCACACCAACTGATCAATAGATGGCGTCGTGCCGACATCAACGCCTCTAATAAGACGTACCGGTCTTGATCACTACCGCGGGGATCACCAAGCCGACGGTGTTGTTCGAGCAGATGGAAGCCGGGGCGTTGATTGGGACGTGGAAACACGGCGCCATCGAGCCCCATCAACACAATCACCTTGTGGGGGATGGCCCGCATCGGTTCCAAGGCGCTGATGGTGAGCGAACCAGTGCGGTGCCCGAAACGACCGCTATCCACCGACAGGGCTTCATTAAGCACCTCCAAGACAACGGCGATATCAAGCTCTAGCGCGCAATCGATGGCCCGCAATCGCCAGTCTTCTAGGGCTGCAGTCCAGGTTTGTAATTCACCACTCCAAGCGCGGCCATCCCCAAACAACTCCTGCAACACCGACTGCAGCAACGCCACCCATGCAGCACAGGTGTGGGGTCGCCTGAACTGCTCGAGCATTCGAGCCAAGCGATCCAGCAGGGTCCACCACCGCACCAAACGCTCCGGATCCAACTCCCACTGGAACGGTGCCGCACCCGCAGGGGCTAATCCATCACGAACAGGCAACACCAGGCCCAAAAGCCAGCGGTCTAGACACCAGCGCAACCCATGGGTTTCGTCTCCACCCCGTTCCTTTGCATCGAGCCCCCAACGGAAACCGGTGTGCTGCAAAACCCGCGTCATCAAGGTGCAGTCTTCGGACGACAACCCCTGTAATTCCTGAAGAGCAGGGTTGGCCAACCATTGCTCTAAGCCGGTAGCCGTTAAACGACCAGCCGCCAGCTCCAGCAGGTTGAGCATGGCCATTGACAGTCCAGGACTACTTTGCTGAGTGCGGTCGGTGAGACGCCAGGGGAGATCAACACCAATGGCATCGGCATCGTTAAACACTGAATTCAGCAACGGGGCATAACGATCCACCTGCGGAGTCATCACCAGAACATCACGCGGAGCGAGATCTGGATCCGCAGCCAGCCATTGGAGGATCCGATCCCGCACCAGCTGCACCTCTCGCCAAGGTCCAGGAGCTGCTTGAAACAGGAGCGATTGATCCTTAGCTAACCGCTGCAGTCCTCCCGACTGCTCCGGATCAACAAGCTGCTCCTGCAGCTGTTCCAGGAGGGATGGAGAGCCCGGAGATGCTGCAGCCATCTGAACCGGTGACGCAAAGAGATCTCCCTCGCGCCGCTCACCCAACTGCACATCACCCGACCCCTCCAACAATTGCTGGAACTCAGCCCCCATGCGGCCAAAACTGGCTTCCAGCCTCGGTGCCGCCTCAAGCCAATGTCCATCTGGGGGCTCCAACCAATCCTCCTGGAGCAGCTCTCGACGGCTTCCACAGCGTTGCCATAGATCAGGGCAAGGCGTCAGGAGATACACCTCCACATCAAGAACACCCGAGAGGGCCTGAATCAGGTCCACTTGCACGGGGGCAAGGGCACTAATTCCAAACAAACGCAATCGCTGAGGAAGAGACTCAGCTGATACCGCACCCCGCCGCAATCGGTCGATGGCGTCACGGACCTGCAGGCCAAAGGGCGGGCGGTTCAGCTGATCCGCCAAACGACGCCATAGCAGTGGTTGCCAATCGGTCTCCGCTGATGATGGGGACGCACTCCACTGAGCTAGTTGATCAGCGCGATAGAGGGCGTAATCGTCGAAGGCATCAGCGATCATCCGGGCCAGCTGCCAGCGATCACGACTGAGGGCTTGGGATTGGCCACCTCCCTCCCGACCATCCAACCAACGCTTGAGGGGCAGGGCGGCTGGCTGCTCGAGCAACTCCGGGAGGAGTTCCAGCACAGGCCAGACCAATTGATTGGCGCGCCAGGGATCGGCTTCCTTCGGGGGAAGTTCTAAAACCTGACGAACCAACTCTCGAAATCGACTACCCGGAAAAGGGAAGCGAACCAACGAGCTAATTCCATTCGCCACCGCAAGCTGTTCACCCAACCAGCGGCTGGTGGGCCAGGTGTTCACCATCACCTCCAGCGTTTCCAACGGTCCTGGCTGCTGGTCAATCAGTTGCTGAGCCAGCAATTGAGCGAGGAATTCAGCGCGGTTGCTGCGATAGAGGGTCAGCAAAGTTTTGAAGCACCAGTAAGAACAGAAAGCACCCGCTCGAGCTGGGCTGGCGTATCTCTACAAAATAATCAGCACCGAGTGCGCCAGACATCAACGGATGCAATGCCGCATCACGATTCCGCAACAAAAATCACGACCAGGAATTTTTGCAATGAACGCAATGAACGGTGCTGGCCAAAACAACCAAAGGGCTTTGATGTGTAATTTTCCGCTTCAACCAACAATTGGTCGAAACCAAAAGGGAAGACTTTTTCACAAAATAGGTGCGCTCGCACAATTCATTCCATCAACCAGAAAACACACCAACAGCAATAAGACATTTCATCAGCCGATTTAGCCGCGCCCAGCATTAATCTCGACAACAAATCTCTTAAAGAAGAAGTAAATCAAAGGTCTCATTCGCCTTTTAGCGATCCATTCGACCGACTAATTTACTTTCCAATGGTGATCAAGGGTTGATTATTTTTAAACCAAATCCAATCCCGAATGGGTGGAGTTTCAGTTAGGTCACGGCGCGTCAGGCCAAGGCCAAGCTTCGCTGATGCGCCCAACAAAATATCCACCATGGCATCGCCATCCGCACATGTTGCCAGGGCTTGATTGGTTTTTTCGGCACCATTTAAAGCGCGAACCAACAATGTGATCCGCTTGGACACAGGCAATGAACTTGGATGCATCAAACGCTGCCAGACAGGGGGTCAGGAATGGTCGACGAGGGAGCCTCGAAACGTCCCACGGCAACGTATTCCAACCGTAATTTCAAAAATGTGATGAATTTTTCATCTGTGGATACAACCGCTGCGGACGGTTGAGGCACTTGGCTGGCCAGCTCCGCCAGCTCTGATGCTTGAAGAAATGCTGGGCGAATCAGCAACCAAAAGTCGATCTCTCGGTTGGTTTCGGCGTAGTTCCGCCGACGCTCCTTGAGCACTTCCTCGAGGGGTTCATCAACGGTGAGAAACGTCTCGCTGGCGGCAACGAAGTGATAAGTGGTCATCCGAGTGCCTGTCCAAACAAGGGGTCACGCCGAGGATTCTGAATCAACGCCTTCATTTCTCGCACCGCCTGTTGCAGTCCAACGACAACTGCACGGGCGACGATCGTATGGCCAATGTTCAGTTCTTCCATTCCGGGGATCGCGGCCACAGGCTCCACGTTCTGATACGTGAGCCCATGACCTGCATTGACGCGTAGGCCCATGGCCCGAGCCGTAGCGGTGCCCTCGGTGAGTCGGGCTAATTCATGGGGTTGATCATTCCAACTGGCCTCCGCATAGCGCCCGGTGTGGAGTTCCACCCAACGAGCCCCGGAATCAGTGCAGCCTTGTAGCTGGGACGCCACGGGATCCACAAACAAGCTCACCGGAATTCCGCTGGTCTGAAGCTGGCTCACCATTCCACTGAGTTCCGACAACTGCGCCACCACATCCAGGCCACCCTCCGTCGTCACCTCTTGGCGATGTTCTGGCACCAGCGTCACCATGTCGGGCTTCACCCGTAAAGCAATAGCCACCATCTCGGCTGTTGCAGCCATCTCCAAGTTCAGTCGAGACCGAACGGTCTGCCGCAACAGTTCAACGTCGCGATCTTGGATGTGACGACGATCTTCTCTGAGATGGACTGTGATCCCATCAGCACCCCCCAATTCAGCGAGCATCGCCATCGGCACGGGATCGGGTTCGACCGTACGTCGCGCTTCGCGAATGTTGGCAATGTGATCGATATTGACGCCCAAGCTGGCCATGGAGGCTGGTATTGATGGCCAAATCCTATGCAGGTCGGCCAGCGGGCCTTACATTCTCCAGGTTTTCCTGACGACTGTTCACCGTTGACAGCGGCACTGGCAACCCGAGAAAGCGCTCTGCAGGTTGGGATCGACCGGTTCTGGGCACCTTTGGCCATGCTGGCCACGCAAGACTTGGCGCTGCCATTGCAGTTCCGGGAACGGCTGGTGTTGCATCGCGAACGACTGCCGCACCACGGACCTGTGCTTTTGGCGCCAACCCATCGGGCCCGTTGGGATGCGCTGCTCTTACCCATGGCAGCAGGCCGACGGGTCACGGGCCGCGACTGTCGCTTCATGGTGACGACGACGGAAATGAAAGGTCTGCAGGGATGGTTCCTGCAACGTCTGGGCTGTTTCCCTGTGAATCAAGGTCGCCCATCGATGACCACACTGCGGTTTGCCATTGATTTATTGGCCAGTGGCCAGCAGCTGGTGATGTTTCCAGAAGGGCGGATTCAACGCACCGATGCCCCGATTCAGGTGCGAGGTGGTCTGATGCGTCTTGCCCAGCTTGCCCAAAGCCAAGGGGTCCATGTTCCTGTTATCCCAGTTGGTCTGGGCTACAGCCAAGCCCCACCACGACCGTTCAGTCGTGCAGCGGTCTGTTTTGGCGAGGCGTTGCACGTCCCGAAAGAAACGGGCCGAGATGCAGCACAACAGTTCAACATCCAACTCACCGCTGCGATGCAAACGGCTGAACAAGCGGCCCGCAAGGCTGTTGGACGTCCCCTAAAAGCCTTCTAAAGTCCGCACAAATTGCTCTGATTGACCCGATGGGTTGTCGCTCTCTGCTGACGGCTGCCGCCCTGGTGGCCACCCTTGGCGTCACAGCTCCGCCGGTCCTCGCTCAACAGGCCTCCAGCGACAGGGTTTTGGCGCAACCCGACAGTGGCTTTAATCCATCGGCTGTTCGCGGCATGATTTCCCGTGGCGATGCCGCCGCAGCCCGGGGAGACCTCGCCAGCGCTCGTACCGAATACGACAAAGCACGGAAAGTGTCGAAACAGCTGTTGTCGTTCTACCGAGATTTAAGCGGTTCCTTCCGCGGCCTGGATGCACGGATTCCTCGCGAAATGGACGAGAAAGGACGTGAAGCCCTTGGCTTATTAGCGGAATCTGATCTGCGCTTAGCGGCCCTCTTCCGTCGTCAAAACCAACCCGAAGTTGCCGTTCCCGTCCTCGTCGAGGTGGTGAAGCTGATGACACCCTCCAAACCTCAGGGCCAAAAGGCTTATCAGAGCCTTGTCGAACTTGGTTTTGTCGAAACGGAGTTCAAGGGTGCATCAAGGCCAGGCAGCTGAGTTCATCTGCCAACATCATTGAATTGGGAGTTTTGTCATGGTGCAGCCGTCCGCGGTCGAATCTGCAATCCAACGGGCCATTCCTGATGCAACGGTGACCGTTGAAGATCTCACTGGCGGTGGAGACCATCTCCAAGTGAGTGTGGTGTCTACCGCGTTCAGTGGCCTATCGCGCATCCGACAACACCAAATGGTGTACGGAGCACTGCAACAGGAGCTTGCCAGTGAGGCCATTCATGCTTTGGCTCTCAGTACCTCCGTCCCTTCCTAACTCTCGAGACCTCTTTTCCTCGTCATGGACGCTTCCACCAAATCACGTATCGAAGGCTTGATCGCGACGAGCCCAATCTTTGTTTTCATGAAGGGCTCCAAATTGATGCCCCAATGCGGCTTCTCCAACAACGTTGTGCAGATTCTTCACTCCCTCGGGGTGACTTTTGAAACTTTCGATGTGCTCTCCGACATGGAGATTCGTCAGGGAATCAAAGAATTCTCGAGTTGGCCCACCATTCCTCAGATCTACGTCAAAGGGGAATTTATGGGTGGATCCGACATCCTGATCGAGATGTACAACTCTGGCGAACTCAAAGAAAAACTTGAGATTGCCCTCGCGAGTTAAACGGTTTTAGTAGCCGTGGGGATGCTGCATGTAGAGCGTGCTGACGTCCCCATCTGGACCTATGAAACTCGAGGGATCCAAGATCCAGCGGTCGATTAGCTGCTCTAGGCGATGTTGCTCACGCATGTCGAGGGAGCCAGTTTTACGAAGCGCATGAAGATATCCATCGGCGTAGAGCCGAAGCTCGGAAGGTGTGTGATATCGCGTCGTGAGTTCTTGGCACGCATCACAAATCGACTGAAAATGACGGATGGCCTGTGGGTCATCAAGTGACGTCATTGGTGGGAGACGGCAGCTCTCGCTACCAGCGCTTCATGAAATTGGTACTAGCCTAGTCGCGCCTCGATCGATCCAGTGACCTCAACGCCACAAGACTTACTTACTGAGTCGAACACTCCCACTGACCAGGCCATCTCCATGCCTGGCTCCGGAAGCGGTCTTGAACCCTCACGTGTTCTGGTGGTTGAGCCTCATCCCACCCTGCGCACTGTTCTGGTGCAGCGTCTTCGTCAAGACGGTCACCTCACCGCAGCCGTGGGTCGAGCCGTCGAAGCCCTTGAAATTTGTCAGGATCAATCTCCAGATCTCTTGGTGAGCGCAGAGATCCTTGAGCAGAGTTCTGCCCTCCGCCTCGCTGGACAACTGCGTTGCCCAGTGATCGTGTTAACAGCTCGCAGTGGTGCCGAACCTGTTGTCGGCCTCCTGGAAGATGGTGCAGACGATGTTTTGCGCAAGCCCTTTGGCTTGGAAGAGTTAGCAGCGCGTTGCCGCACCCTCTTAAAGAGAGGTCATAGCGGTCTGCAAGAGCGCGTCACCGTCGGTCCCCTCGAGGTGCATCTCTTGTTGAGGCAGGTCACGCTCCGCGACAAACCTGTGGAACTCAGTCCTCGGGAATTTGCTCTACTTTGCGCTTTACTCATGCCTCCAGGGCTGGTACGCAGTCGCCAAGAATTGCTTCGGATGGCATGGCCCCCCTTCAGTGGTGGTCCTCGCTCTGTGGATACTCAAGTTCTAACCCTGCGGCGCAAGCTCGAACAGGCGGGTCTTGGCGAGGGCGGTGGGATTACCACCGTGCGTCAACGGGGCTATCGCTTCAGCCTGGATAACTTGCCGGCAAGCTGATCCAGCCCTGGCTGATCGCTAAACCACACACCAGCTCTCCAACCACCATGAGAGCTGCGAGGCAAGCAAGCACTTGGTAGGTCCAAGGAGGGGTCAGACGACCGATTCCCTGGGTAGAAATGGAAGCCCGCTCACTGAGCAGTTTCAAAAACAAATCGAACCGTTCAATGCGCTGAGGAAGCAATTGATGACGACAATCAGCGGCTTTTAGGTAGTAAACGGTGCCTCCTTGGCTCGTTCCAACAGGAACCAAGGCACGGATATCGGCCCACTCCATCGACCAACTCCGTCGCAACAACCAACGAATCCAGCCGGGATAACGCACCCGAAGGCCGGCAGCATCGGTTTCAACCTGCTCGCTAAGCAAACCCACAACCAACACAAGCCCGAGAATCAAACCAGCAACCATCAACGGCCTCAACGAGTCGGGGGCCAAGACAGGCAAGGGCAGCACCAACGCCACGTACAGGCTCAACAGGGTGAAGCGAATCAGAGGAGAAAGGCCAAAACGTTCCATGGGAATTAGCGATCGTCGGGTGATCCAGGCAACGGCTCAATCAATTCGGAAGGCACATAAACCCCTTCAAACACCTCAGCTTCTCGACCCTTCCAAAATTTGCCCAAGCGCATCAAATCGGCATGGGCCTCTTGGAGTTTGGCGATGTACTCCAGCGGATCCATCGTGTTTTTGGCCTCTTTCAGTTTCTGAAGCCGAAGGATTTGGAGATTCCACGGTTTATGAATATCCCCGCGTTGCTCCATGAATCGCGCGATTTGTTCAGACGATGGCTGCGGATTGATCGGCATCACATCTTTTCAGTAAGCAAAGGCTAATCAGCCCATCACGCCGGCAGGGCCCAGGGGTTCAGGCCTAAATCGGCACCAACCCGATGCGCGCAGGCAAAACCGCTGAAGGCAACTGCATTCAGCCCTTGCCCGGGGAAACAAGAATCCCCAACGCAATACAGGTGCTTCACTCCCGTGCGATTGAACGGCATCGGCAACAACCCAGGCAATTGCATCGCTGGAATCGGCCCGTAACTGCCTTGAAAGCGTCCCAGAAAGCGCCGGTGGCTGCGGGGTGTTCCGATCTCCTTGTGGGTGATCGCCCCAGAGAGACCAGGAAGAATGGCCTCCAAGCGTTGAATCATCCGTGCCGCATCAGCCTCTTTTTTGGCTTTGTAATCCGACGGACTCAGCCCTTTCCATGCCTCCATCGATGACGGCGTAAACGTATGGACGATGTGATGCCCCGACGGGGCTAGATCGGGATCGAGCAGCGATGGCATCGACACAAAAATCACGCCCTGCTCGTCTTCCATCCGCTCCCAGTCCTCCAGCAACAAGTGATGGCAATGGGTGCCAGCCGGAATCACATCAGCCCGTACGCCCAGATGTAGCGATAAAAACGAAGGCGACGGTACGTAACGTCGGCGCCAAACCTGCTCCTTGGCCGGTGTTTGATCAGAGCCGACGAGGGCCTGACCTTCCCCTTTTGTCCCTGCCACCTCACCCGAGAAGGTGTCCCAACGGGTGGCATTGGAAATCACCCGTTTGGCATAGATGATTTCGCCATCAGCCAGCTTCACGCCAACGGCCTGTCCCTTCTCGATCAACACTTGGGTAACGCGGGCTTTGTAGCGAATCGATCCGCCATGGCGCTCCAACCCTTTCACAAGCTTTTGAGAGATCACACCCACTCCACCTTTGGGGTAGTTGATTCCACCGGCATGACGGTCTGAAAAGACCATGCCTGCGTTGATCATTGGTGTGCGATCGGCTGGCATCACCGACCAGCAAAAACATTCGATATCAATGAACTTCAACAGTTGTGGATCTTTGATGTGCTGACGCGCAACGGCCCCGACGTTGAAGGGAAGCCAACGCGCTAACCCCAAGCAGGCGAAGGGCGCTTTGAAAAAAACCTTGGTGAGATAAGCAGGATCCTCAAGCGACAACAACGGCATCGCATCTAGGCAGTTGAACACCTGCCAGCAGGCGTCATAGAAGCGACGAATACCTTCGGCTTCATGGGGGAAACGGGCTGAAAGATCCGCAATAAAGGTGTCGTAATCACGGTCGACGGCAATGCGCAACCCGCCAGGCATGTGATATTCCAGCTGGGCCTGATCGGGAATGGTGTCGCAGTGTTCCCCGATATCCGCCAGGGCGCGGGTTAGCAGGTTCGTATAGCCCTTCTCCCCAAATCCAAAAATCATCGACGCACCCACATCAAAGGTGTAACCGTTCCGATGAAACGCGCCTCCACTCCCGCCAGGGATGAGGTACCTCTCCAGTACCAGCGTTTTTGCACCCTTCGCCGCAAGCTGGCTCGCTGTGACCAAACCACCCACACCAGAGCCGATCACGACGGCATCCCATTGCTGCTGATCGACCAAAGCTTCGAACACCACTAGTGATGACGCTAAGGGGCAGCCTGCGGAGTTGGATCCAAGTGATGAATTGGCGGGTTCACGGTGAGGATTACCTCAGACCGCACGGGCCGACCCAGTGCTGAACTGCAGCGTTGACCGATTTGATGGCGCAGCCCATCGATCACAAATCCGTCCTGCGGTTCTACCGGGTTGATGTAAACCACTACAAAGGAAGTCCGACCAAGCTGACCATCAGCACTAGCAAGGCATCGGGCCGTAGCGGTGGAGAGGGGTCATGCCAGCAATGGTTCTGGGATGAGCGCACGAATCGGCTCTAAATCAGCCAAGGATCGATCGCGGTACGCGCCGTAACGGGCCCGTTTATCGCGAATCCGTTCGGGCAGGTCTGGCAGCAGCCCAAAGTTGGGGGGCATGGGCTGAAACTTCTTTGTGGGGGCTTCGCTCACGAAGTGGGTGAGGGCACCAGCCATCGTGGTGTTGGGCAACTCGATTGGATCCAAACCCCTCACAAGCCGCGCCGCATTGGTTCCCGCGAGCCAACCTCCAGCGACCGCCGCCGCGTACCCCTCGGTTCCCGTGATCTGACCTGCCGCCAAAAGATGCCGGCGTGTGCGGAACTGCAGCGTTGGGTCCAGCAGCTGGGGGGATTCAAGGAAGGTGTTGCGGTGCATCACCCCAAAACGAACAAATTCCGCCTGGGCCAAGCCGGGAATCATCTGTAAGACCCGCTTCTGTTCACCCCATTTGAGGTTGGTCTGAAAACCCACAAGGTTCCATAAGCGTCCGTCTTTGTCTTCCTGACGCAGTTGAACAACGGCGTAGGCACGCTTCGCCCTCCGCACGTCACGGTCGTTGACGTCTCCCCAGCGGGGATCCCAAAGGCCAATGGGCTTCAGAGGGCCGTAGCGCATCGTGTCTTCACCACGACGAGCCAACTCCTCAATCGGTAAGCAACCCTCAAAGAATTTGGCACTCTCCTGATCAAAGTCCTTGAGTTCTGCCTGTTCTGCCTCCAGCAGAGCCTCGCGGAACGCGAGAAACTCGGCCTTATTCATCGGGCAGTTGATGTAATCCGCGTCGCCTTTGTCGTAGCGACTTGCTCGGAAAGCCAAATTGAGATCAATGCTGTCGCCATGAACGATGGGGCTCGCCGCATCGAAGAAATGGCAGTCGTCTCGGCCGGTAAAACCCCGCAAATCGTTCGCAAGCGACTCACTGGTGAGTGGGCCTGTCGCGAGCACGGTGACGGCATCCACCTCCGGCAGGTCCATCTGCTCGCGACGTTCAATCGTCACCAAGGGGTGTTGATCAAGGATCTCCGTAAGCGCAGCGCTGTAACGACCGCGATCCACGGCGAGAGCACCACCGGCAGGAACAGCGTGATCATCAGCCGTGCGAATCACGAGGGAGCCCAACCGTCGCAACTCCTCTTGCAACAAACCAGCTGCGCGATCGCTACTTAGGGCGCCAAAACTATTGCTGCAGACCAGTTCAGCAAAATCACTGCTGTGGTGTGCTGGCGAGCGACGCACCGGCCGCATCTCCACCAAGGTGACTGGGATGCCAGCACAGGCCACTTGCCACGCAGCTTCAGTGCCAGCAAGACCTGCCCCCAACACAGTGACGGATCGCGTGCAGGATCGATCGTTGGGCAACGAAGTGGCCGAGGCAGCCCTCAGCCTACGAATTTTTAAAGGCCTGAATCAGGCGCGGCTGCGTCTTAACAAAAGCTGCAGTTGTCCCACGGCAGCACGGCCGATGTTGAAGGCCGCCCAGCTCAGCGCCGCAAGGATTGGAGCAATCACCAGGAAGACACGGGCATCAATGCCGAGCACCTGGCCAGTGGTAATCACACTGAAGGCCGAGTAACCGACGATGGCAAGGATCAGAACCAGGCCAAGAGCAACTCGGACCATGCTTGCAACTTGAAAATGCGCTCGGTGATCTTACGGACAACACGTCAGATATCGCGCTTTTTCCTTCCAGCTGATCCATTTCGATGCAATCACTCCAGGCGCTGCGCATGCAGTTGAGCCAAATCTGAATAACGACGGGCATGGGCTTGTTGCTCCTGCACACACTCCAAAGAGAGTTCTCGACAAACCTTGGCCGGAATCCCCATCACCATCGTTCTTGGAGGAACGTCCTTCGTCACCACAGAACCTGCCGCAACAAGAGCACCTTCGCCAATGGTGACGCCGTTTAAAACGATGGCGCCAATGCCCACCAAACAGCCATCCTTCAAGGTCGCTCCATGGATCACGGCACGGTGACCAACGGTGACCTCTTGGCCAATCCAGACCGGTTGCCCTGGATCGCCATGCAGGACGGCACCGTCTTGGACATTGCTGTAAGCACCGATGGTGATGGCGGCCATATCTCCCCGTGCCACTGCCGTGGGCCAAAGGCTGCTTCCATCCGCCAATGAAACAGCTCCGATCACCACGGCGCTGGGAGCCACCCAAGCCGAAGGAGCAATCGAAGGATTCGGCCACGGGACCTGCGCTGGCATGGCTGGAATGTCATTGCCCAACAGTCTGTTTGTTGACGGCATACCAAGTGATACTCTCCATTGGTGCCGGATTCGGCATGCCCGAGCGGGCAAGGGTCGCTAGCTCAGCGGTAGAGCATCCGGCTTTTAACCGGCTGGTCCTGAGTTCGAATCTCAGGCGACCCATTCTTACGGAATGATGCCGTCTCAAGACGCATCGTCCTTCTTCATTTTTAGACTGTTAGAAAGCGACCACTTCATAGTTCTGGTCAACGATTTCGAATGGCTTATTTCATCTTTTTCGGAGTCACGATCTTATTAGCTCTTTTGGGAGGTCTTTTCTCAAGGGCAGCCGCAGAGCGCTACTGGATGTAATCGCACCGCGTGAATCACTACGACCTTGTTGTTATTGGAGCCGGGCTGGGTGGATGCAGCCTCTTGGCATCACTCGAGAAGCTTGGCTATCAGGGTTGTGTTGCCCTAGTGGAAGCTGGACGAGGCCCTGGAGGACGAACAGCCAGTCGACGCAGTCGCAACGATCCGAAGTGGTGCATCAACCATGGGGCTCCGGCGATCAAGTTGAGTGAATCCCTTCCATCCGGAGTTGATGAATTGCTGGCACCGCTACGAAATGCGGGAATGCTGCAACGCGTTGAAAATCATGAGGTAGAGATCGATCCAAACGGCCAAGTTGTGGCCGTTGATCCAGCATCCCCATCGACTGGCGAATGGTGGGCTGGCAGACCCGTTATGGCGAGTGTCTGTGAAGGCTTGCTAGGGCAAAGCTCGAGCAAGCTTGAGAGCCACTTCAGCACAAGGGTTCGATGGCTCAAACGCCCCTCAAGCCATTGGATGCTGTCGGATCAATCCGAAGGCTGGCAACTCAAGGCCAAGCGCCTCGTTCTGAGTGGCAACTTGCTTGCCCATCCAAGGTCACTGGCGATGCTCCAGTGGAACGATGTGCCGTTACGAACAGCCGTCCCCAAAGGAGACGACCCTGAATTGGATGCCGTTCTCACAACGTTGGAGGCCAGTGCATCCACCGTTCGCTGGAACTTGATGCTCGATTTAGGACATGTGGGCCTGCAGACACCTGCGCTTCCCTGGCAGATCTGGCTAAATCCAGACGCACAAACGCGCTGGGGGGTGGAGCGGATCGTGCTGCATCGCCAGACCGATGCACGGCTTGGCTTGGTGGTTCATGGATTGCATAACGGTGCAACGATCGATCCCAGCACCCAGCCGGTCTTACTTGAGTCCGAAGCAAAGCGCTTAGAAGCTGTTCTGCCTGAACTCCTCCTGCATTGGCCTGCCCTTCGCAAGGCCTTGAAATCAGCACGATCGATGGGCGTGATGCGCTGGGGAGCAGCACAACCTCTAAACCACCCCGTTCCGAGTCATTTGCAGTGGTGCCACCAAAGCGCCGTTGGTTTTTGCGGCGACTGGATTGAGGGCCCTTACTTCGGAACAGGCGAAGGAGCGATCCGAAGCGGTGTTGCTCTTGCCGAACGGCTGACCGCCGACAGTTAATCTGTTGAGGTGCCGGGGAGTGGCGCAGTTTGGTAGCGCGCTTGCTTTGGGAGCAAGATGCCGCAGGTTCGAATCCTGTCTCCCCGACTCGCTAATCAGTCAGCCCCCAACTGACATCTCCGCCGCTCCGCAAGGGGCGGTTTTTTATTGCTCAGGGGTAGGTGTGCCAAAGCGGTGCCAAAACACTTTTAGTCAGCGAGTGTTTTTGGCACGACTTTCTGAGCATCTGGTTATGTCTATTGACAGGAATTGATCATCAATTCAGGATTGATTCATCGCTGATACGGGCGAGTAATCGCATTGCTTCACAGCAGTGGCAGATGCCGCCCGGCTCCTGGGTCATTTCCCAGGCAATACCTGACCACCAGTCATGTGGTCAGCGCACTTGAGATTGGTGCGGACTTCACTGAAGTTGCTCGACTGGCGGTTCTGTTTCACCCCTTCACTGGAAGCTCAGAATTGTCACGTCCTGCTCGCCACCATCACAAATCGCATAAACAGAACGGCACCCTTCGATTTGATGGGGTGACGCTTCAAATGCCAAAAGCATTTCGCGAAGAGTGTGTGGCTAAGGGCTTAAAACCCAGCGAAATTCTCCTTGCTGATAAGGAGAGCTTGGCAATTCTTAGAGATTTGGCAGCCAAAGCGAAGGGACTCGCCTGAGCCCTATCAATGTCCACTACGCCCGTATGGGTGCATGAGCCCGATGCTGCAGAACTTCTGCACATAAAGGCTTGCACCCTCAGAAATATGCGCCGTGAGCGCAGGCTCGATGCTGGAACGCATTGGGTCTACACAACTGGATCCATTGGTGGTCCCGTCGTCTACAACATTCCTGAAATCAGGGAGATGCAGCGTCAACGCACTATTGAATTGGTGCAAAAAGAAGATGCTTCACGCAAGGCAGAACTGAATCGTCTCCAGCAAGCCATCGAGATTTACGACGAAGCAACAGCTCCAAACCAAAGTGGGAGGGCCTGAGTCATGGCACATCTCACGCATGATCTTGGGCAGTGCACAGAGTCACAAAAAAGACGATTAACGCCAGCAGAACTCTGTTCTTTGTGGCGATCAGCGCCGTACAAGCTGACATTCAATGAGCTGACTCAAGAAGTCGAACTTGATCAGGCTTCCCTCCCTGTCGTGGAGATTGAGGAGGCTTACATCGGACTCTCTGAGAAGGGTTACAACGCTGATCCGAGGACAACATTCGACAGTGTTCTCAAGGTCGCTCGGGAAAAGCGTTTTCATCCCGTTCAGCAGTACTTCGAACGGATTGAAAAAGATGATTCGATCACACCGATCGAGCTATCGACGTTCTCTCAGGATTACTTCGGTACCAGCGATGGGCTCTATGACTCGATGTGGGCCGCGGCTCTTCGAGGAGCTGTTTGGAGAGTGTTTCAACCCGGCTGCCAGTTCGACTTTGTACTGACGCTTAAGGGCGCTCAGGGAATCAGAAAAAGCAGCAGCTTTTTGGCTCTGACGCCAAATCCCGATTGGATGTCCTCGTCAACTCATGACCAAGCCAAGGACATGACCGTTGCACTCCACCGAACACTGATCACTGAACTCGCAGAGCTGGAACACATCACTGGTAAGCGATCAACAGGAGCGCTCAAGAACCACATCACAACAAGGGTCGATCTATGCCGTGTCCCTTATGGGAAAGCGTATGAACGGCTTAGGAGGCGATCAATCATGGTGGCTTCCGTCAATGGGGATGAGTTCCTCAGGGATCACACTGGTGACAGGCGTTTCTGGGTTGTTGATCTCGGTCATCGGGTTATCGATACCGGCAAGATCAGCAAGGATCGAGATCGCATTTGGAAGGCTGCAATTGCTCAGTTCAGACAAGGCTTAAGTCCTTGTCTGTCGCATGCAGAGCAGCAAGTCAGTGACAGGCGAAATGAGAGTTTCCGCAGCGAGAACATTTTTCTCTCTGCTGTTGAAGAGCAGTGCCTGGGCAAGTTGAAAGCTAGAGGTCGTGAGGGTGGCTTTGACACGCGGTTTGCCATTAATGAATCAGGCGTATGCGAGGGGCGCCCTCAAGGGCAGAACGAGACACGCATGATGAGCCAATGCCTCAGGGAATTGGGCTTTGTGCAAGATCGCAATGCCACACGTGATCCGGATCTTGGTCGAACCCGTAAATGGCGATGGAGCGATACCTCTGGCACAAGCTGACGGCTATGTCTGTGCCATTGCAAAGCAGGGCTAAGACTGTGGTTTGAGCTACTTGGCAGACAGCACAGCATTTATTGGAATGTTGATGCTGATTAAGCGGTATAGAGGGGTCTTTGATTTACTCTGTGCCGCTGTGCCAGTCAAATTCTTGGGGTCCTTATTGAGTGATCTGGGATGGGTTATTTCGTACCTCGTTGCCTGTTGAGAACAAGGCTTAAAAGACTAAATAGATAGTTGCAACAATAACTTATTTAAAATTAAAACAATCTACAGGAGATTTAGGATACTACAATTCTGACTGCCAATATCTAGACATACTATTATTAGCAGAAGCAAGTGCATTTATTTTTTGAGTCATAGACAAAAGATCGTCTTCTGATATTGAATCAACAGAGCCCCAAATCCCTGATGCAATAAGGTCACCAGAAATAACATCATGAAATCCCGAAGGTGTTTTACGTCCCAAAAATTTAATGACATATTGATAAGGATCTAAGGGTTCCCAATTCCTACTGAATTCTATATGCAAATTAATCAACTTTCTGCGAAGCACAACTTGCTGCTTTAGAGGTGCTATTAGAGTAAACCAAACCAATCGAGGATGTGCTAGATATTGAAATTGCAAATGCGTAGTAATTGGTAAATTGAGGGCTAAAACTCTTCCCTTGCTTGCATTATCGATATTTAAATCTGCCGAAAGAATAAAGCCATTAGGGCTGCCAGAACCACAGATTTTGTAAAATAGTTCATCATCTGCAGTGACATCGAAGACGCCATGACCTCTCTGCCAGAACTTAATAGATTTAATGTGATTCCAGAATCCACCTCGCAATTCAGAGGAGCGCCCAAATCCACCTGCAGAAATAAAACCACCAACTGTAGGTCCAGAAAGACCTCCGTCATGTACAACAGGCAATTGGAAATCGAAATCTCTCAACCATCGATCTAACTCTAAAATTTGAACACCACACTCCGTATTAACATAATTTAAATCGTTCCAGTTAACTTTATTTAGCTTGATCGTACTTACAAGAATTCCATCAGGATGAGGCAAAGAACTTCCATTCATAGAATGTCCTGCACCACGGATTGATACTGGGATATCATTCTCGTCACATCGTTCTAAAAAATTAACTAATTCTCCTAAAGTTGATGGCTGGAAAAGCCAAAATGATGCATTAAGGCGATAGTATTGACCATAATCCGTAAGATAATCAGTACACTTTATACTTGCAGTAGCATTCAAATTATATATGTCATTTGAATTAGCAGACGGGGTAATATAGGACAGATCAAAGTCCTTGATAATATTAAACATAGCACTGTCAAGCGTATCCGCAAAAATCATGACTGCAGAAATGAGCTAGAGCTAAATTCTGAGGAAGAATAGCTAACCAAAAAAGGATGACACTTAACGCAAAGATCCTCAATTATCAAAGACACTTGATAAGCACTGTTAGACCTATCCCCCAGCAGTTGCCCGCCAATACTAATCGCATAAAGAGGTTCATCAAAACAGCTCAAAAAGTTAGGATATGAATTTACTTGGTTAATTAAAATTTTTCTTGGAGCTAAGAGAAGAACAAACTCTGTAAGGAAAGGTAAAAATGAGCGGATGATCCTCCTGAGTTCACGTTCATAGGAAGTAGGGCAGAAAATAGTCCACCAAATTGTTGGAATTTCAAATGGGTGTGGCTGTGGATATATAACAAAATTAGAAGGCAGACAATACTTTGTAGAGTCATCATTAACAAAAAAACGTAATCTAAGCTTTTCTAAAAAGCCAGAGATCCTTCCACCTGAACCAGAAATCTCCCAAAACTTTGCATCAGTCTGATCGTACCAATTCGACTCGACAGATAAACAGTCAGACCACAAGATTTCTTCAACATTGGACCAGAAACCACCAAAAATGGAGGAATCTATTCCAAATCCACCAGCCAAAAAAAATCCTGCTACAGATGGACCTCCAGATCCACCAGAGTGAATAATAGGCAAACGACAATTGTATTGATTTAAAAATGCATTTAGACTACCGATTTGCACACCACAATCAACCTCTAAGGTAATATGATCAAGAATTTTTACTCGATTCATATTGCATGTTGAAACCAAAATTTCACCAGAAGAAGGCAAACTGCGACCATGCATTGAATGACCAGTACCTCGGAAACATAATTTTTTTGAATCTAATTTGGTCTTAAATTTAGAAAGAAATTCATCATATGAATAGTCGTGTATTGGACTTTTACATTCTTTCTCAAAGACGTTAGCATAATCCTTAAGGCTAGTAGCACATTCCACCCCACAAAAAGAATTTAAATTAGCTATCGAAATTGACATCCTTCGGAAACATAAGGCATACAAAAGCAGTAACTAAGTGAAAACTTTTATTTGAATAAATATACTGTTAGGCTCAGTTAAGAACATCAGGTGCAAAATAATCTAATAGATCAGTCGGCAATTTAGAGATAGCCATGGAGACATGCTCAGACATATCATTGATTCCCTTCTTGCCAATAACACTATCCATAGAATCGACAAATTCATCGACAACCTCACCATCATACATATATTTCGACAGAGCAATACTATTTTTTCTGAATTTAGAAGTAGATTTCACAAAATTTTTGTACTTACTATTCATAGAATTCCAACCAGAGAATACAGAAAGTCCGATCAAATCATCTTTCCATTCAGCGACTGACGACCTAGAAGCCGTGGTACGAAATTTGCGCATGTTCATTAATCCAATATCCGTAGCACTGTGGAGACTAAGATTAGAGAAGTCATCAACATAGCCGAAAATACTACCGACATATTGTCCATTTTGTTTAACTTCAATAGAATTTCCAAAAACCTCACCAGTAATTAAATCAGTACTATTAACATTCAAATGTTCATTCTTGCTGAGGTCACGGATAACAAAGTTGTAATCATCACCTTTGGTCAGATTAATAGTAATTTTATCGGTACCATCGCCAAGTTTAACGTCATCAAATCCTCCACCATTTGAAGAGATTTCAACTTTATCTCGACCAGCACCGGCATCAATATCAGTACTACCAGTTTTAGATTTAATAATGTCATTGCCTTTGCCAGAGAATATTCTGTCGTCTCCACTGCTAAAAATAATATCTTTAAACTTAGATCCATAGACAATATCACTACCCGAAAATGTAGTTACCCTTTGATTTTTTGCTCGCATATGAATTATATCGTCAAAAAGAGAGCCCCGAAGATGAAACCCCTTGGCATTCTTCGTTTCTGTCGGATCATAATGAATGCCAACATCTACTTTCACGCCATCTTTTAACACTGTTGGAAGATCAACATGAGGACTCACATTGAAGGAACGGGATGCAGAAGATGGAACAGACGACTTGGAAGACCGGAATGCAGTAGATGATGATGATGATGATGGAGATACAAGAGTCGTTTGAACTGTAGTGAAACTTGAAGCATTAACATTTGTAATATATCCATTGGCTAAAAGAGTACCTTCGTTGGCACTATCTGCTTTCATGTATTCGGAATTTGGAGCACCAAATTTGACTGAAGAATTAATATTATCTCCAGCACCAATCGACCAAGAGTTCCCAAACTTGTCAGTATATTTAGCTAATCCAGAAACCGTAGCTGGAAATTGATATGGCATAGTAATTTCCTGATTCTGATAAACCATCGATACCTCAACTTTATAACCAGGCTCAATTGTATAAGTATTAGAAATAGTACTAGTAACAGTATCGCTAGCGTTAGTATCCGAAGTAGTCGACGAATTAATAGTTGTGGAATTAGTGACGTTAGTATTTACAGATGCACCAATTCCAGCAAATTCAGCACTAACTTCAGCTCCAACAGAAACTTCGTTTGTATTCGACCATCCATTTTCGACTGAAGAACCAGATGAGACACTTTGTTGAGCAGTAAAACTTGTCGTTTGTGTCAGATCATTTGTACCTTCAGTATTATCAATCACCGAGATGAGTTGTGCTCCGGAAGCCGAAGTAGCTGTATCAGTGTCAACATCAGTGACAGGAGTACCGAACGTTAGTTGAGCAGCAGGTTGGGTGATCGAAAGACTGGAATCATCCAGAGCAATACCGTAACCTCCGTCGCTATAAGTCTTATTGCCATTACTTCCTTTCTCAGGATCGCTCCAAGAGTCCCAATCGGAAGAATTGAAGGATCCTGAACCTGTGCTGATGGAATCAAGGCCATACGTTGTATAAGTGTAAGTATATGTATAAGAACCACCCCAACCATCGCTGGCTTTCCCCGTTCCTGTAGCTGTACCTGACTTGTAAGTCCTATTGAATTGGTTTTCTACCCAGGAAGGAGTAGAACCCCAGGCAAGCAACTCAGCGACATTATTAATCGTTGCCATAAGATAAGAAATCTATTCTAGTTCTAACACATCTGCGAAGAAATGACAGTAAACCTTTGTGTCCATTAGACACCGCTGCTGGCATTGATAATATCGTGAAATTCTAGGCAGTTGTTTTAGCCAGCGACTATACTTTAATTAAATATTTATAGAGGGTTAATGACTCCTTAGTCAAAGGTAAATCATATGATAGTTGAAGGCAATGATGAATTTTCTCCTTAGCGATAGTGTCAGTAGTCGAGACATTAAATTTTCTCGTAAATGGCATAATACTTGCATCAGCACAAATTATCTCTGATATTTTTTTCAAAGCTTGATCTAAGTCTTCAATCCTAAAAACATAAAGTTGTTCGGAAGGCACAGAGTCAAAGATTCTCAACTCAGAGTCAATCCAAAATTGAATTAGATTTTGGCTTACGTACTTCAAATAATCATTATCGTGAATATTTTTAAATAAGAAAACAGGATCTAATCCTGCTGCTTGAAAAATCCCATAGCGTGCTGCCCATCCACTGTCGTAGGAAGCAGAACCTCCTTCTATGTTCTTGCCAAATTGATAGAGCATTCCCAAGTAGGACTTGGTCCATTCGAGAGGATCTCTTAAGACTGTCAAATATTTAGTGCACTGTGGATAAATATTGACAATTTCTTCAGCAATAAGATGCAAAAAAGTGCTCGAATCAATGCTCGCATTTAAATAGTTCTGACGTCTAAGGATTAATTTTTTAAGCTTATGGAGAGAAATATTTCCTTCTCTATAATCAATAATAAGATCAACAGTCTTCTCATGCAGGCCCTCATGACATGCACCTATTGCTTTGAAGTAAGAGTAAATAGTAGTAGATCCTGTTTTTGGCAAGCTCAAATTCACTACTGCTGGATAATTCATTGATTTTCTAATCTCAATACATATTATCCTAGGGCTTATAAAGATCAATGGGTCCAAATAAATTCTTCATCCACTAATTGGTTGCGCAAGTGTTACCAATTAACACTCAAAGTAAATTAATTTATAGTTAAATAATGACTAAGCAGTTCGAAATAACAATCAAGGATCTTATCAGACAATCATTCCTGTAGAAAGTGGTAAATCGATATAAAAAATATAACAAGCCAAATCTTATTAGGATTCACGATCTTCTTTATGAATCCGTTCCATAGTCATTGAAATAGAATCGACAATAGATTGAAGGAACGAATCCCATTCTTCTTGAGATTGAAAAGATGAGCGATCAGGATATCGATTGTCTTCACCTAGAACTCTACGAAAGTCGCTCAACTGATCCACACCACCTTTAAGCCAATCATCCCAGTAGGGATGGCTGATATCACTTGCAGCATGATCATCATCCGGAAGTTTTGGCATAACCGGGCAGAAATTACCCTGTTTGCCAACGAAATTAGCTGGACATCCCAAACCTACGAGTTTGAATACGGATGCGGGATCTCGAATAAATTGACGACGCAGCTTGGGATCAGCGACAACAAGTTTAAGAACTTGAACTAGTAGATTTTCTAGAAAAGGTGGACTCATTATTCAATAATCCGAAGATCACGGTATATTTTCGGCACCCACACCCCATTCATTTTTGGGCATAATTTGAGATGATGCATACGACTTGAAAAGGATAATCCGGCTATATCAAGAAAAAGTGTTTCACATGCCAACTGATTATTGAGATCAGGTATTTCAAGTAAAGTAGAGCAGGATGCCAATATAGAATGAAATAGGTTGTCGTACTGATCAACTTCCTGAGAATTAAATTCAGGTAAAACTTCGAAAGCTCCGATCATCCGATCCTTAAAGAGGGCGATCGAAAGTTGATAATGACAGTGAAAATTATTTAATTTTTCAAAGAGATCAGATGACCTAAGTTGTTCAACTTGTATTGACGTATGCGGGAAAATCTCTATAAATATATCAAGGAAAGTATTTAACAATACTGACTTTGGAGGAGTCATTAAAAGCTTAATATGCGCCTTATCTGAGTTGCGATCCATAATTCCTACCTCAGAAATAAGCCAATCAGGTATCAGAGAAAAGAGAAATGAAAGTGCAATATCAAAATCAAAAAGAGGTATAGGATTCGAGCTTAGTGAAGAGATCCACTGCTGACTTAAAGTTGTGCATGTCATTAATATTGAATTGCGCTCATCCATAGACTGAATATTAGAGTGATTACCAACAAACAGACTTAGTGCATTATTAGGATAAGCATCTAGTTCAAACCAAACATGGTCGGTGACACAAAGTAATTCAGGTAATTGTAATAAAATCTCTGTAGCATGATTTGCTTGTACTAGATGCTCTTTCTTGTCGTCATCTCCAATGGAAGATAATCTAGCAAATGTGTGAAGATCTCTAGTAAGCATACAAACCAATGAATCACATGGTTTTGTTAATGATAATAAATGATATTCAAAACCCGATAAGAAAGGGGTGACAGCAGGTATCGCAGAAAGAAAACGATTATGACTTGTACATAGAGGTATATACTGATCAGACGAATTAAAGCGACATACCACATCTAATAATGACAACCAAGTGTGATTTGAATTAATCATCAGAAAGAGTTAATTTGATCCAAGGAAGCATCCGGGTGAGGAAGATCAATCAGCAATACAACACGATCAGAATTAGTATTATTATAAACACCATGAATGTATGAGTCATTAAGAATCAATGGCTCTCCTATAACCCAATTACGCTTCATATCATGCGCATAGATAAAAACATCCCCAGAAGAAATTTCAAGAGGTATTTGTAAACGCAGTCGTGTATTAGTCAAACCAAAATGAGGAAGAATAACTGATCCGGGTTTTAATAATGAGATTCGTACTATGAAGCTCTTAAAACTTTCACCATTACTTGTCAATCGATGCATATCTCTAAAAAGAGGAATATTCATCAACAGCTCCATTGTTTTAGGAAATAAATGCATGGCGGGCGATGATTGTAAGCTCGCTGAATCCCATAGATTTATGCTTCTCCATGTACCAGTGTAAATAAATTCTTTGGTATCAGTGTGAATTCTCCGACGTATAACAGATAATTCGGAGACAATTGTAGGGTAATTTTTTGCAACTTCATCTGCGCCTTCAATAATGCTAGCAGGAACAAAAGGTGCAATGGGATCGAGTGATTCTATGCAGTGGTTACATCCAAGTCCATAAATTGGCCAAACATTATATTTAAATAGAAATTCGTATATTTCTGACAAGCGAGTAGTACTAATAACATTTTCAGGAGTCAATCCACTATTAATTTGGAATAAGAATTCTGATTCCAGAGCTGTTTTAATAAACTGCCGTACATTTTGTAGCATTAATGGAGACTCACGAAAATTATAGTTATCGGCCAAAAAGGTTTCTAAGTAAGTCTTCCAATCACTTGGAAAATATTTAGTATAATTGTCGGGGATAATTGTTCTTTTCACCTAAATACTTGCAAGTCTCGAAAGAATTTTTTCAGAGTCGCTTATTTCTTCATCAAATTCCTGAATTCCATCATTTAAAAATTTATAGGTATCACAAATTTTTGTACTAACAAAGGCACCATAAGGCAATTTGGGCTCAAAACTAATGTCAATATCCTTAAAAAGATTCTTTAAGTTATAAATTTCTGACCCAATAGTCATTGAAGAGAAATTAATAACTCTAAGTCTGCTTTTGAGTATTGTATTCCAATTTTCTAATATTTCGGCGTAATCATAGCAATATGCGGTTAATTCACTTAGGGTTGGGGTGGCATGGCTAGATGAAAATCCATTAATCTCAAGATAACTAGAAAGTATTGATTCGCGCATAGTTGGGTGAATCGCTAAAAAATTACACTCAGGAAAAGCTAATGCCAGCATACCAATATGTTCAAAGTTATTGGGAAGAAAGTCAATTAACATAGCCTTATCTTGACCACCAAAACAGACCGCAAGATTCTGAAGATATGACAAACGAAACTTAGAAATATTTTCTGAAGTTAATTTATCCAGTGTTACTGGATAATTTGCTCCAATAACATCAGGAAATTGATCGCATAATTTGTTGAGTAGAATAGTTGAGTCAAAAACTGCATATTTCTCTACTGAACTAAGTAACTCCTTCAGTTGACTCCAATGTGGTGAAGGAAGACCTATAACAAACATAAGATCGCATGGTAAAGAAGGTTCTAATTCAATTGAAGTAGACTCAACAATACTGCCATCTAACTTTTTAAGTTGAGCTGAGTGTAGTGCTAGCTTGAATGGATCGTATCCTGACGTGCGCATTAATTGATCAGTATAAGTTGATGCTAATTTCTCAAGATCTAACCCTGTCTTCTTGTTATGTGTTAGTTGAAGCTGAAGTTGTGATCGTGTTTCGTAAAACTTACTATCTAGACCCAATCGCGGAAGATCTTTAGGAAAACAAATTTGCTCAATAGATTTGTCTTGAAACTGGCTAAGGTAAATAAGCCTTTCAAATGGTGTAAAAAGAAATGAATCTGAAGAATGTAAGAGTAGTGGATCAATTTGATTTATTTTATCACTGAAAATAATCTTGCAAGATTTATGTGCAAAATAACTTGATATCAAGTATAGCCTTCTTACCTCAGGACATGAAGGGTATGATGCAATTAATTCCTCACATTTATCTAGTGCCTGATTGTATTTATAGTCATGTAGTAAACCACTCGTAATTGCTAGGTCTTTGAGCAATAATGTGAGCTGAGGCCACGGGGTAATAAAAATTGCAGGTGTATCTGTAATAATATCAGCACGATGCTTGGTTGGATCTACAAGTAAATCTATATATGTGCTAATCGACTCAAAAGCCCTACTTATTCCAGATAATTGCGGGGCATAATTGGCCAACAGAGTTGCAATCGAAAAAGATCTTGTATGTAGAAGACTGATGGAGAATATGTCGACAGCCTCACGATGAAGAGATAAATTCTGCAATAGGTCTCTAGGTAGTTGTTCTGAACGACTGATGCAAAGTGCAATTAAACCCAGTAGACGAATATCATTCTGTATTGACCGGTCTTTTTTATTGTCTTTCGAAATTATTTCTTGTATCAAACTTAATGCATTATTTGATATTATTTCTGTTTTTTCAATTTGTTCTTTTGGTGGTTCTTGGTTGCACGATATCTGATCAAGATAAATTTGCTGCCAAAGACCAAGTAGTCCAAACTGAATCGCCTCAAGACCGAGCTGGTTAGAATAGTCTCGAAGGTATAAATTGTGATCCGTTGCCCATATACTCAATAGAGTGTTAGCAAGAGATTGCTGCTTCACATCACTCGCACTTACCTTTTCAATATTACTCTTCCGGGACGAACAATTCAACCCCTCGATAGCTACTGCCATTCCCTTGAGCTAATGATGATAGAAAATCAAAGATTAACTTTATTTTTATAGCGTAGAAGAGCAATGTTGATGAACTTTATGACAACTTCATCGATGCACTGTTTGCTCGCCTTGCCGTTGCAGAACTTGGTGCAACATTCCTGAGTGGTTTGGTCGGTGACGTGAGCATCCCGAAGCGCACCGGCAGTGCCACTGCGTATTGGTTTGGCGCTGATCACTCGGACTCAGTTACTGAATCAACCGGGACCATCGGCACCGTGACGATGTCACCCAAAACGGTTGGTGCATTGAGCAAGTTCTCCCACTTAATGAGCCTGCAATCGACGCCTGATATCGAACAGCTCATCCTCTCCGACTTCGTCGCCCTAATTATCGATACAAGCGACACCGCTGCAATCAACGGCAGTGGATCGAGACCGCATTTGGAAGGCTGCAATTGCTCAGTTCAGGCAGGGTTTAAGTCCTTGTCTGTCGCATGCAGAGCAGTCCATCAGTGACAAGAGAAATGCGGGCTTCCGCAGCGAGAACATTTTTCTCTCCGCTGTTGAAGAGCAGTGCCTTGGCAAGTTGAAAGCCAAAGGGCGAGAGGGTGGCTTTGACACGCGGTTGGCCATTAATGAATCAGGCGTATGCGAGGGGCGCCCTCAAGGGCAGAACGAGACACGCATGATGAGCCAATGCCTCAGGGAATTGGGCTTTGTGAAGGATCGCAATGCCACACGTGATCCTTATTTGGGTCGATCCCGTAAATGGCGATTGAGCAACACAGCTTGCACAAGCATTACTGCTACATCTGTGCCATCGCAAAGCTCCGCCAAGACTGTGATTTGAGCTGTTTGGCACACAGCACAGCACTTTTTGGAATGTTGATACTGAATAAGCGGTATAGAGGAGTCTTTGATTTCCTCTGTGCCGCTGTGCCAGTCAAATTCTTTGGGTCCTTATTCAGCCTTCTGTTATGGGTTAATTCGGGCCTAGTTGCCTCTTTAGCGCCAGGCTAAAAAGGACTTAATAAGATGATTTTTAGCAATAGTTAGGCACAAAAAGTACCTTAGTTTGAAGCAGTAGTCACTCCCTTACTATTGCAATAGATGGCTTTCCATTGCACCAACTCACGGCACCAGCAGTGCTGTTATGGGCAATACCACTATTTTTTACCGATGAAACGCATCTGTTGAAGCTGGCAGACTCAAACATTGGTGGGATTTGAGTCAGAACGGCAATGACGGCGACGATTTGCCAGAAGTATCTCATTGAAATTAAAAGCCGATGAGTAAGATAATAATGAAGAGAGGAATTTAATGAACCTAGAGGCTTTTCCTTGGCATGCCCGGCTTTTTGAAAAGAGTGATAGGATTTGTGTTTTCAGCCCTGTGTAATAGGCTTGCCGGGATAAGCATAAAGTGAACGAATAATACAACTGAATATAGTGGTACTTTAGTTGTCAGTTTGTGAGTAGATAGTGCTGCTATCGATGTAAATGCCTTCCATTTTGTCATTAAGGCAGTTATAAAAATTTCGTGAAAATTCTAGGTCGATGGACGCACACTGCCCATGAACATGATCAATAGTCCGATCAAATTGCTGCATTGAGAGGTAGATCTCTCGTTCTTGGCTAACAACCATTGGAGGTGTAGTCAGAATTAGCGGCAGGGCTAACAGGATGGTTTTCAAAAGCATGATGTGGCTTTGCTCATCCTCACTTCGTCGATTGGCCAGCCGATTCATCCGCTATCAAATCGGCAAGGATCGATAATCCCCACATACTGAAAAGGATTGGGAAGATGACAGGATCCATAGTGCTTTAATGGCCTAATCAAGGTTTAGCCATTTTGTTCACTATGAACATACACAGTATATAATACTTAACGGGGAGAAATGCTTGTCCAATGGAAGCCAGGGGTATGCGCTGCACAACGTCAACATGTCTGATCACTCTCATGACTTTTAAATGAAAGCCGCAAAAGTTCTTTCAAAAACTGTCTTGGTGACTGGATGTTCATCCGGTATAGGAAAGGAAGTTGCGATTTATTTACGTAGAACAGGTTGGGATGTCTATCCCACAGCCAGATCAGAGGCAGACTTAAAAGAACTTTGTTCTAATGGCTTCGAAGCCTTATATCTTGACTTGAGTGATTCTAACTCTATCAATAGCTGTGTCCAATCTCTACTCCAGAAATGCAAATTGGGAGTTGGTGCATTGATAAATAATGCGGGTATGGCCATTCCTGGAGCAGTAGAAGATCTTTCGCGTAAAGATCTTAGGGAGCAGTTTGAGGTTAATGTCTTTGGCCTGCAAGAGCTGACAAATGCTATTATTCCATCTTTTCGAAATCAAGGATGGGGAAGAATAGTCAATATAAGCTCTATATATGGAGTCGTAGTTGCTCCCATGGTAGGAGGCTATTGCGCGTCTAAATACGCACTTGAGGCCCTTTCAAATGCGCAGAGAATGGAACTTAGTGGTACCGGAGTTTCCTTAAGCCTGGTGGAACCTGGGCCCATACTCTCAAACTTTCGACAAAGTGCCTATGAAAGACTAGAGGAAAGGCTCTTGAAAACTGATCATTTTTATACCAATTATAGTCAAACCTTGAAACGCAAAAAAGATAAGCATCAAAAGAAAACCAAATTCACGAGGGGGCCTGAAAATGTCGCAAAAAAGGTTCACCATGCAATCACAAGCAATAATCCAAGAATTAGATATTTTGTAACTATTCCAGCTCATGCAGGTTCGGTCATGGCTCGTCTATTCCCAGATTTTTTAATTGATTTTGCAATGAAAAGATCAATTTAAGTCTTATTGCATCAGGGCATAAAGAAAATCAATTAAAATTTCGTTTTGTTTCCTTTCGTAGAGGCTGCCTTAAACAATATTAATTAAGAAGAATATTTTATTGACTAAGTCGTCCGACTAAGGCTAAGACATGAGGGTCACTAGTGCAGTTGCATGAAAACAGTCTTAGCATTGCTTTTGATTTTTGCAACTCATTGCTCAAGTGCTTTGAGTGATACAACTAGAGAAGAACAAAAAACAATAGCTCAATGGACAGCGAAAAGTATCTGCAAGATGGGTGCTGATGAGTTTTATTCAATGGATGAGGATATGCTCGCTGCACTTTTTGAAGAGCAAACAACTATGCAATACAATGATATTCCTATCCAACCCTCGGAATCAGAGCGAATCAGAATTACTTCTCAAATGACTGGCTATATCTCGTCTGTTTGTCCTGAGCAGATGAAAATCTATAAAAGTCGTTAATTATCTTGGGGTCACATTATGCGAGGATATAGAAATCCTCCAAGTTTCTGATACTAAATTACCTCTGTCATCAGCTCAGCTGTCATATTTGTTACGTCAAAACCCATTCCTCCTAGAGACGTGCTTGGCTTGACTCGCATCTAATTTGGTTATGAGCAAGGGCTTTAAGATCGCCAAGAGGCTGTTTGCAAAGAGTGAAAGTGTATTTGGTGTAAGAATTTTTGCAACAGAGAATGTTGAGCAGAAAAGATTTTCTCATGCTGCCAATGTTATGCGTGAGTATCTTGATAACGATGGTGATGGCAGGGCTGACTCTAAGAAGCTTGTTCGCAGCCTGAAGAAAGAGAAGGCATGTATGACTCTTTTTGAAAACGAATCAGAGCTTGATTCCTTTCTTGATAAGCATGAGGAAAAGCTAGAGAAGACGGGGCTTCACTTTCAGGATTTATTGAATGATGAGATTATTCTTTCTTCTGATCGATCTACAAGGTTTGATGCGTCACTTGAAGAAGTTTTTCATCTAATATCTGATTATGGATATTCTCAAATAAATCCCAAGGCTTTTGGTTATACAAAGGATTCGATTATTGGTGGGTTGATGACAGATGCGCGAGGCGGCCACTTTGCCAAGACCCCAAAGAAATATCCAAAGAATGCTTATTACACTTATGATGATAAAAGTTGCGACTATGAATGCCAGCACTCAGAGTTTATTTATTGGGGCATAACTTCTTATCTAGGAGGACAAAATGGACCGGGTCGCTTTAAAGAAATTAGGCAGGAGTGGAAGTTAAATACACCAAATAAGATCCAAGCTTCGGCTCCTGACCTCTATGATTTTTTGTCGAATCCTGATTTAGGTTTGCCGACAGTTTTGCCTGATGGAGTAATTTGAATTTCGTGTGAGGAATCCAGTAATCGACATATGTAAGACATGTGGTCCTCCTTCTGGGTAGATGGAATAAACCAGTTTGTGCTGTTTGCCGTCATTGCTGTCACTGCTGTCTTGCAGACAGCATTGAACAGCAAGTTGATGATGACCTTGAATCAAGCCCCATCGCAAGGCGGTTTTTTATTTGCAGCGGGTAAAACTTCTAGCAGTTGCCAAACGGTCTGATGTCCAGATAATTCATACATTGACTGAAGTGACTTTGTCGCATGTCGGCATTCCAGTTGTCTCCGCTTGCATCCATCACTACTGGCTTTCTGGTGCTGTTTGTTGGCAAGCGTCTGAATCGTGAATGGAATTTCCTTCAGCGATATTCGATACCTGAGCCCGTTTCAGGTGGCCTGCTGGTTGCTCTGCTCCTGACAGTTCTGCATGTTCTTGGTGGCCCTGAGCTGCTCTTTAGTCTCGAGTCACGAGATTTCCTACTGGTCTATTTCTTCACCACGGTGGGGATGAGTGCCCGGTTCCGCGATCTCAGTCGCGGTGGCCCGGCTCTTTTCATCCTGCTTGGGTTGACTATTGCTTTCATGACCCTGCAGAACCTGCTTGGTATTGCGATGGCAGGTCTGCTGGGGCTCCATCCCGCCACGGGTCTGTTATTGGGAACCGTTTCCCTGATTGGTGGCCACGGCACCACCATCGCCTGGGCTCCGACCTTTGCTGAACAATTTCAGATCGAAAATGCGATGGAGATCGGCATCGCAGCAGCCACCTTCGGGCTGGTGCTCGCCAGTGCCAGTGGCGGTCCAATCGCGCAGTTCCTGCTGCGTCGCTTTCACGTTCCCTGTCCGGAGAGGGATGCAACGACGCAGCAGGCTTCCAATGCTTCGAATCCCTCGGATCAGCAAGGTTCCAGCGCAAATTCCATTGACGTCAACGGTTTCCTTACAGCACTGCTCGCTATCAACCTCTGCATCCTTTCCGGCACGTTGCTCAATGAAGGGATCGGTGCCGCCGGGTTGAAATTGCCGCTCTTTGTTCCCTGCCTGCTGATGGGCATTGTGTTTTCGAATCTGCTGCCGGAACGCCGCTCAGAGCGGGTGGTGTTTCATTGGCCCCGTCGTTCTGCCTCGCTCGATCTCATCGGCGAACTATCCCTGGGCATCTTTCTGGCGATGTCGCTGATGAGTCTCCAGCTCTGGTCACTGGTGGGTCTGGCCTTGCCGTTGTTGTTGATCTTGCTGGTTCAGTTTTTCTTCGCTCTGGTGGTGAACCTGCTACTGGTGTTCCGTCTGATGGGTCGTGATTACGACGCAACAGTGATTTGTGCCGGGTTCGGTGGCATTTCCCTGGGCTCCACTCCCACGGCGATGGCGAACATGAAGGCTGTCACGCAGCAGCATTGGCCGTCTACCCGCGCTTTTTTGATCGTGCCGCTGGTGTCGGCCTTTTTCCTCGATCTGGTGAACGCCATCCTGATTCCAGCTTTCGTCGGCCGGTTCTAATTCAGCCTTCTGCCCTCCTGATTCCAGAGTTTTGACGGTGTTGAAGATGCCAGCCCTAGAAGTCCAGGACCGTTTGAATTGTCTCCAACGAACTCACTTCAAAAGTTCCTTCTGGAGCTACAAACCACTCAGAGCCGCTTATTCAAAAACCAAGTCTTTCCTTTTATTTGGGAGAGTCAAAAGGCCACTGCCTTCTGGGAGTTGGCATGGACGTGGTCTGCTTCGTCTTTAACGATCGCTTCAACGACATCTCTCATCGACATTGGTTGGTTGTCACCACGTACCTTCCACATGCTGTTTGGCTTATTCCAATAGCGAACAGCAGTAGGAACAGCAGGTTGGTTCAGCCATTCATCTGACTGCTCAACCAACATCCGCTTGTAAGTGGCAACGGCTTCAACCTCAACTGCTTCGCCCAACAGAGCAGCGAGTTCGTGGTCAATGAGGGTGGTGATAGCGAATGCCCAATAGATGATGACGGCGATGTGCCGTGCCAAAAATCTGTCGCCCCAGTTCTTCAGCCCGTTGAGGTCTCTAGCAAAGATGTCTTCGTGGGTTTGCTCGTTGGTGTCCTGATAACGAGCGAGTTCCAACGTCTCTCTGATGCTGCCTTTCCTGTCGAGACCAATGGTCTCCAGGTAATGGCAAGCGCTCTCTTCCGCTGTGTAAGCAGTGCGAGCAATGATCTCAAGTGAAGCTGCTCTTCTTGCATCAGCTTTGCTCCAAACAACATTCAGAAGGCTTTCACCTGTCTCAATGATTTTGTGAGCAACTTCAGCCTTTCTCGTTTTAGTTTCCATGAGTTTCATAACTCCATACATACGTTGTAGGCCGCTCTCCCACGGGAGTTGTGAACCAATCATGAAGCTTTAGGCATTTCTGCTATCTATTGCTTAGCAAGCCAAAAGATAAAGATCAGTAGTGGCTGATGCTGTTAGTACTCAACTCAGCCAGTTGGCATCCACTGAGAAGGTCAAAACGGAAACATCTTGATTACCTTCGCCTTCTGCGATAGCAACACAGGCCAACTCGCGACGGTCAAAAGAGTTCTTTGATTTTGTGGCGAACTTGGCTGCGTCGTCGTGAGACCAACAGGCCAACCCGCGCTCGTCTCTCTCAACGACGTAGGCATCCCAAACCTCAGCAAACTCCTCACCATCGGGTCCGGCCAGAAACTCATTGACGGCCGCTTCGGCACCGATCTGTTTGTGCCTTGCCAGAAACACCCTCATCAGCGGGTGGTCGATAGTTCGGCTTGTGGTGATAACACCAGTGATGCCACGGACAGTGGTCGCAACGACCCTCCGAGGGTTCTGTCTGGCGTCAACAACAACGACCGGGCAAGAAAGGTCCCACTCAGCCCTGTTCTTCAGCTCTCTTGCTAACTGAGAAAGCTCACCCTTTAGCTCAGTGATGAGAGTGCTGACGAGAGTTGTCGGGTCAGTCATGCCAGGAGGCTACTGACGGCAGACACAAAAATGCCCAAACTCCAAGGCGAAGGCTGGGATGAATGGATCTTCAGACAGAGCGTCGAAGTAGGGACCAGGAATGATGTTGTGCATCGATGGGCATCGTGGTGGTTGGTGTGTATGAGGGTGGTGTACGGGTTGGAAGCAGCAGGCGGCAGCGTTAAATGCGCTGGCTGCAGCAATAGAACTACTTCCTTGAATATCTTTCTTTACATCTCTCGTGAAGAGTTACACATCTAATGAAGATTGGATAATTGACAAATACAATTATTCAGACAATAAATAATCACCCTTCTCATGCCTTATTCCTCTTCATGGGGGAGAGGAATCTTTGTTGGACGCACCTGACAAGAGAGAGGCGGAAGTTACACCCCTTCTTCCGTATTCCTCTCCCCCTCCTATTCGCTCCTTCTCAATTACTTCACCTATCTATTAATCGGCTTTTAAGTTACTAATTTGCGACTGGCTGTCGCCTAGAGGGCGAAAAGCAGATTTACCCCGTTCCGGGTGCTGCTTGGGTCGGATCGCCAGGGGGTGGTCCTTTTTCATGGGTTCTTACCACCGAGGCATTTGTTTCTCGATTTTCATTGGAAATTTGCCCCTATACCCAAATAGGTGAAAGCAGGTCTCTACAGATCCCCCGATGGGTGATATGGGGAGAAGTAATACCGGCGATGATGTGTTCACGGGGCAAGAGCCTCATACATCACACGAATCAAATGAAACTCTTCAACGCAATCGCTACCTCAGTGACACCAAACGGTAAATTCTCGTGAAACCGAGCGTTT
>QCVC01000003.1:0-52854 GCA_003210515.1 Synechococcus sp. AG-683-B21
CTGCATCGTCGGACATTTCGACAAAAGCAAATCCGCGCTTTCGGCCGGTATCCCGCTCGAGGGGAAGGGCACAATTCACGACTTCACCGAACTGAGCAAACAGCTCAGTCACGTCCTCCTGCTCAGCGCGGAAGGGAAGGTTGCCAACAAAAATGCTCACGTTCTGCGTGGACCGGGTACGAAAAAATGGACCAAAGGGGCCTGGAACATTGCCATCGGGCCATAACTCCGAAACGAAGTGATGTTCCACTGGCTTCTTAAGCGTAGACCCGGCTGCGCAAAGGAGTCATCCCAAAGGTTGCGTTCCGTTCAAATGCTGCAACCAGCGGCCTAATTGTTCATCCACCCGGTCAAATCCTGTTCCACCTTCACTACGGCGAGCGGCCACAACTGCCTGCGGGGCAAGCGCATCGTGCAGATCAGCCTCAAATGCTGGATGCAACTCCTGCCATGCCGAAAGGCCTAGATCTCTTAGCAAACAACCTTCATCAAGGCATCGGCGAACAACAGCACCAACAAGCTGATACGCCTCCCGGAAGGGCACTCCCTTGGCAACGAGGTAATCAGCCACATCGGTGGCATTAGAGAAATCTTGTTCCACGGCCGTGTTCAAACGTTCCGTACGGAACTCAAGACCTTCTTCAAACAGAATCGCCATGGCCTCAATGCAATCGCGGGTGGTGCGAAACGCATCGAAGAGAGCCTCTTTATCTTCTTGAAAATCTTTGTTGTAGGCCAACGGAAGGCCCTTGATCATGGTGAGCAGCCCCTGCAAGTGGCCGAACACCCGTCCGCATTTGCCACGCACCAATTCGGGCACATCAGGATTTTTTTTCTGCGGCATCAAACTGCTACCGGTCGCACACCGATCACTGAGGCGAACGAATCTGAACTCCTCTGATGCCCAAGCAATCACCTCCTCAGCCAAACGGCTGAGATGGGCCATCACCAAGGAAGCCGCCGCCGAAAACTCCACACAAAAATCACGATCACTTACCGCATCAAGGCTGTTGGCATAGATCGCATCAAATCCCAAAGCCTTCGCCGTCTGCTGACGATCAATGGGAACCGGGGTTCCAGCCAACGCCGCCGCACCAAGTGGGCAAATGTTCACCCGGCTGCGCACATCGTGAAGACGCAACCGATCCCGCTCCAACATCTCGACGTAAGCAAGAAGGTGATGCGCCAAACAAAGCGGCTGAGCCCGTTGAAGGTGGGTGTAGCCGGGAATCATCGTGCGGCGATGCAGATCAGCCTGCGCCACAAGAGCCCGCTGCAAGCGTTGAAGATCGCCCTCCAATTCATCCAAGCGGCGCCGTAACCACAAGCGCAAATCCGTTCCAACTTGATCATTGCGACTGCGGCCGGTGTGCAATTTCTTGCCAACTGGCCCCAACAGCGCAATCAATCGCCGCTCTACGGCGAAATGAACATCTTCATCGGCGAGTCCGGGCTGAAACGTTCCCGCATGAGCTTCGCTCCGAATCGTCTCCAAACCCTGCACCAACTGCTCTGCTTCCCCAACGCTGATCACCCCGCAGGAACCGAGCATCCGTGCATGGGCAATCGACCCATCCAAATCCTCCTGAAGCAACGTGAGATCAAACCCAATCGAAGCGTTGAACACTTCAATAAAGGGATGCAAGCCTTGCTCGAAGCGATCACTCCAGGTGCCGTCGGCGCCGCCTGTCACCCCACCAGCCATCGATTTATTCATCAATAACCACAGCTTGTCAGGCGGAAGGGTGATTGCCCTAAGGCAATGGAACAACCATGTTTGGCAGTGTGACCGCTTCAGGCACTTTCAACACCACCATGGAGGCGTCGTCTTCGAGCTGTCGGTTCGCCCCCACAAATCGATCGAGACGCTCAAACAAGGTGTCGAGAATTCCCTGGGACCCTTGGCCGCTGCGGCAGGCACTCTCTAAGGCACGAATCAACCGAGCTTCATCAAAGCGATCTCCCGTTATTCCAGGTGCTTCGGTGACACCATCGGTGTAATACAGAAGAACATCACCCGGATCCAGCCGCACTTCACCGATCCCATAGTCCGCCTCTGGCTGTAATCCAATCAGCAAACCAGCAGCATCCAATCGGCTGATACTTCTTTGCTCTGAGCGCCAGAGCAAAGGGGGGTTATGGGCTGCATTGGCATATCGCAAACGACGGGTTCGCGGATCGAAATCCGAATAAAACAACGTCACGAATCGGTGGGATTGCGCGAGGTCCTCTTGGGCGAGTTGGTTGAGGTCATGCAGGATGCGATCAGGTGGCAATCCACTAAGAACTTCTGCACGGAGCATCCCGCGCAACATGGTCATCAGCAGACCAGCGGGAACACCCTTTCCCATCACATCACCCATGACCAATGCCCAGCGACCACGTTCCCGTCGCCGACCAATGAGTTCAGGACGCGTGGGAATGAAGTCGTAGTAGTCACCACCGACTTGAAACGCTGGACGGCATCGAGCGGCAAGCTCCACACCCTCAATCACGGGACAGTGGTCGGGCAGCAATTGAGCCTGAATTTCCGCCCCAATGCTCAGCTGACGATCAACCCGTTCATGGCGACGGGCATCTTGCAGCATCAAATCATTTTCAATCGCCACACCCGCCAAATCGGCCACCAATTGGGCATGCCGGCGATGCACCTCGGTCCAAACCAATTCGGACGTGGGATCAAACACGTACAAACGACCGCGACATCGACCACGAACCATCACGGATGTAGCGAATAAGCCCGCCTTCGGAAGACAGCGTTGGACCAATCGATCCAAGGCCAACACCTGGGCGTCATCGCTGCCAAAACCAGCCGATTCCCCTGGCTGAAAGCTCGCTAAGCGGCGAAAAAGGTCCTGAGACTGCTCAACGGGGACAGCCTGAAGTTGATCGCGCCACAAACGACCATCGGATTGAAACGGCACGATGAGAGCACCATCGACTCCCACAAGTCGAGACACCACAACAGGCACCAGCTCTAAAAAGCGATGCAGGTTGGTAAAACTACGAAGGGCAAAAGCCAGCGACACCAGCAGATCCTGGTTGCGTCGCTGTTCGTTGCTCAAGCTGTCGAACAATTGGCGCAACGACGCCATCGCCTGCGGCGAAGGAGCCACGGTCCGCTGGACCGGGGTGGAATGACGACGGGGTGGCTTGCTGCTCAACGCTGCGACCCCTTATGACGCGCAACGTAGCAACGGTTCATCGTCCGGCCAGTAGAGCCTCAACGAATTCAAAACTGTTGAACGGCCTGAGGTCACGGATCCCCTCCCCAGCACCAATAAAACGGATGGGTAAGCCCGCTTCCGACGACACCGCCAAAGCGACACCACCTCGGGCCGTGCCATCGAGTTTGGTCACAACAACTCCCGTCAAACCAGCTGCTTTCGCAAAAGCCATCGCTTGCCTCAAGCCGTTCTGACCTTGGCTGGCATCGAGCACCAACAACGACTCAACATTCGCCTCTGGTGCAAGACGATCAATGATTTTCCGAACCTTCTGCAGTTCTTCCATCAAGTTGTGCTTGGTCTGCAATCGCCCTGCCGTATCCACCAACAGCAGGTCGGTTTCACGGGATCGAGCAGCACCGATGGCATCGAACACCACCGCCGCTGGATCTGCATTGCTGCTGGGATTGGAAACCACCGGAACATCGCTGCGTTCACCCCAAACCTCAACCTGTTGAACGGCTGCGGCCCGAAAGGTGTCTGCGGCTGCGATGAGGGCTGAATAGCCACTCCGAACAGCAAGATTTGCCAATTTCCCGAGGGTTGTGGTTTTACCCACACCGTTCACTCCCACCATCAACCAAATGTTGAGACGACCGCGCTCTGGCGCAAGAAGTGGAACGCCACTGGTCTTGATCGGGGCATCCAGCAAACCGCGCAGTTGATCCTTGAGAAAACGAATTCCCTCAACGGGATCCACAACCTCTTCATTCATCCGCTGTCGCAACGCTTCCAACACCTGATCGGTGGCCTGAACACCGGCATCGGCACGCAGCAACAGGGTCTCGAGTTCGTCAAGCACCTCTGGCGTGAGGGGATCATCACCGAGGTTTTCCAACAGGCCGGTGACAAAGCCTTGCCGTGTCTTCTCAAGACCACGACGGAGCCGTCCAAGCCAGTCGATTTCCTCAAGCGACATCTGATCAGCACGTCGGCCCTGAGCTGCCAAAACCTGAGCAGACCAGGTGAAGTCTTCATCAAATTCACCAAGGGTCGGCTCCACAGCGTCTGCGGCTGGAAGCGGTGGGGTGCTGTTCGTCGGTTCAGGCGTCGCTACCGGCGCCACCTCAAGTGCACGAACCTCCTGCTCTTGTTGGCGCTGTTGACGTTGGGCCGCGGCCTGCTCAAGCAAGGAACCACCAACCGTTGGCGCTGGGGTGGGTTCTGGACCGACCTCTGGCATTAGCGGAACGGGTGAACTCGGTTCCGCTGCAATCTCTGGATCTACGGCCGCAGTTGGCTCGGAAGTGGCTTCTGGCTCTGGCTCAGGAGTTGTCGAAACTGGGGTTTTTGGCGCCGTAGCAGCAGCTTGTTGCTGTGCCTTCAACCGCGCGTAGGCCTCACGGGCCCACACCAACGCTTCGTCTTCTTCTTGCACGTCGTCGTCTTGCCCTTCACCGTTTTGATCGCCAGCGTCTTGAAGAGCTGAAGGATCTGGCTCAGGATTCACCTGAACGGCATCTTCAAGCGGTTGTTGTTCAACCGCTGGTGAATCTGGCGTTGAAGGGGTTTCCCCAGAGGAAGAGGCCTCACGCTCGAACCAGTTGAACACCATCAGTCCGCTGCAGTGGATTGAGCATCGTGGAAGCGACGCAACACACCGTTAATCATCCGACGACCCTGTTCATCGCTGTATCGATTCGCCAATTCAACGGCTTCATTGAACGCCACAGGAGCTGGTGTTCCCATGGTTTGAAGGTCGACAACCGCCAGACGAAGGATGTCGCGATCGATGCGCGGTAGTCGACCCAGCCGCCAACCTTCCATCACTTGATCCAATCTTGCGTCGATGCTTTCGCGTTGTCGGATCACCTGAGCAATGCGTTCCATCGCAGCAGAACGAACTTTCTCTTGATCTGAAAGGAGCAACAGCCTCGGAAGTTCAAGCGTGGCTGAAAGGCCATTTAAAACCTGTTCAGCAGTGCCTAACGATGAACGCAAATGATCACGCACAACATCCAACGTGGAGGCCTGACCCTGTTGAAGCTCACTATCGAGGAGACGTTGCTGCGCATGATCCAGTTCCGATGCGGATGAATCGAGCGCTTCCCTCCAATGTTGGGTGAGGCTTTCGAGGGCTTTTTCAAGCAGGGACTCGATCCCTAAATCAGCTGTCGACAACTTGTTCTGTTCCGACACCTGGCCAAGCACCAGCAAGGCCAACTCGCGGGAAAGGGATCGTGAGGCCATGAATTAGCTGGAAGGGGATGCGGAGGCCCGCAACTGAGCGATGAGGCTGGAGAAGCTGCGATTCACAGGAGCTTCTTGCTCATCTGGGTTCACGATGCCAGCAGAAATGATCGTGCGGAACGCTTCCTCAACGGAAATATTCAGTTCTCGTACTGAACCCTCTGGCACAAGCGTGTACCAACCGGTGGTGGGATTAGGGGCTGTGGGGATAAACACACTTAAAAGTGGTGTTTCAAGATCGGATTGCAGTGAAGGGCCCACCTCGCCGGTGACAAAGCCAACACTGAACAAACCTTCCCTGGGATATTCGACCAGAACGACTCTACGGAAGCGGGCCGAATTTCCGCCCAACACAGTTTCAAGCAGCTGCTTGAGAGTTTTGTAAACGGAGCCGGCAAGAGGAATCCGGGTGAGTGTGCCCTCTCCGAATTCGAGCAACCATCGGCCCACAATGTTGCGAGCCATAAGGCCAATCAACAGGATCCCCATTAGAGGGACCGTGAGTCCGAGGGCCAAGTTGATCAGATCCTGAAGAAGCGGATTCAGGGTGATAAAGGGATTGAACTGCTTCGGAATCGACGTCAGGAAAGCCAGTACAAACCGGCTAACAATCGTGGATAGCCAAATTGTGGTTGCCAGTGGAATTACCACCAGCAACCCTGCAATCAGGTCATTTTTGAGATCTTGCTGAAGCCTTTCGCCCAGCGGTAGATCAGGTCTGGGATTGGACTGAACCAAAGCCTCTGCGCCCAGAGTCAGGGAGTTCAACCAACCTAACCAGCAATCAGATCACTGCAGTGAGTGCAAGCAGCACAAATGCAACTGCCAGAACAACAGCGGTGGCCGTACCGCCAATCAATCGTTGCCGAGATTCGCGGGTCTGCTGCGACTCCACCCGTTTGAGCTGCGTGTCCATTTGGTTGATCTGCTCATCAATCATCGTTTTTGCAGCACGCTGCTTGTCCTCGTCGGTGGCGTCAGCAGCCAACTGTCCTGCTTGGGCTAACTGTTCGCCCAAGGAAGCCACCTGCTCGGGATCGTCGCGAAACGCCCGGGCTTCCTTCATCGCTGCCCGACCTTGCTCGAGATTCTGAGTCTTCGAGAGATCACCAGCCCCACTGCTTAAAGACATGGGAACAGCCACCACCATGCCAATCGCTAAAAGAGCCGAAAAAGCACAAACCACAACCCGCAGTGGGGTGACTTGCTGTTGCGGGTTCTCAAGGCGTGAGCCAATCAGACAGGTCAACAGTCCGATAAACCCCAGTGGGGCCAGCGCCACCAGGGGTCCAGTGATCGGAGGAGGAGTCGCCTCCACCGACCAGTCGGATCCCACCAAGACCGCAGCCATCTGCAGGACGAGAACGAGAACCATCGTGAGGCCAAGCCAACGAAGCAGGGATGCCAGGCGTCCCGTTTCGGTTCCCGTCACGTGAAGATGAAAAAACAGGTCCTCACCATACGGTCGATGTCAGGGCAACACCCAGATCAACTCAAACCCTTGAGCCGAGCTTTGAAACAGCGGGCCAAGGAAGAAGGATTTGATCCGGTTGGAATCGCACGTCTGCCTGGAAGTCCCCGCTTACAGCTGCGGACGGAAGCCTTACAACGTTGGCTCGATCACGGCTACCAAGCCGATATGGCTTGGATGGCTGCGCCCCGCCGACGCGATGCATCCCAACTTTTAGAGGGGGTACAAAGCCTGTTGGCCGTGGGATTGAATTACTACGTTTCTGAGGAATCAGCCCCAGGATCCTTAAAGGTGGCGCGATATGGCTGGGGTCGCGATTATCACCGCGTTGTCGAGCAACGTTTACGACGCGTGGGGCGTTGGTTGTCTGATCAAAAGCCCAACTGTCAATGGCGTGTTTGTGTGGACGCATCACCCCTGTTGGACAAAGTTTGGGCGGAAGAAGCTGGGCTGGGTTGGATTGGAAAACACAGCAATGTGATTCATCCCCATCGGGGCTCATGGATGGTGATTGGCCATCTCCTCACAACGGAACCTCTTCAAGCCGATACTCCAGCCGCAAGCCTTTGTGGACGATGCGTCGCTTGCATCGAGGCCTGCCCCACCGATGCGATCCGCGAACCATTTGTTGTTGACGCCCAACGATGCCTGGCGTTTCACACCATCGAAAACCGAGATCCCGATCTTCCAGATTCGATCAAAACGTCCCTGGGACCATGGATCGCCGGTTGTGATATTTGCCAAGACGTTTGTCCCTGGAACCATCGGGATCTACCGAGCAGTGAAGATCCAGACATGCAACCTCGACCATGGCTTCTCAATGTGAATGCCCAAGACCTTCAGAACTGGGACGATGCCACGTGGGATCAACAGTTACGGGGGTCGGCTTTACGACGAATCAAACCGTGGATGTGGCGAAGAAATGCGGCTGCAGCACAACCGGACCTGCCTCCTAACCTCTAATAAATAGAAATCAGTAGACGTGCTTCGAGGAATCAAATTCAAACGAAGCCTGACTGCAGCACTGATCAGCATCAGCAATTTTTTCCTGATCGCTCCAGCCCAAGCCTTGGTGCCCTACGTCTACTTACCAACAGAAGTGGAACTCTCGGGATCCTCCCTTGGAATCGGGCGAACCGCAGCTCAACTCCTACAAATGGGTCAACCCAAGGAGGCCGCACAACTTGCTGCTTTAGCTGTTCGGCTCAACCCAAACGATGAACGTTTATGGACTGTGTTGGCTGAAGCACAGCTTCGAAGCAATCAACTGGAAGACGCCAGTCAGTCCCTTGCAAAAGCCAAAAAAATCAACCCCAACAATGCTGGGCTCTGGTTTGCAGAGGCAGCGATTGCACTGCGGGCTCAACGACCGGAGGAAGCGATTCCGCTCATTCAACGCGGCTTGCAAATAGACGCAAATAATGCAGCTGCATACTTCGATCTCGGGAATGCACGGATCATGCAAAACAAGCTTGCAATCGCTCTGCAATCCTTTGAAAAAGCAACTGAAATCAAGCCGGAGTTTTGGGAAGCCCTCAACAACCAAGCCCTTGTTCTTTTTGAACTAGGAGAACATGACGAAGCCATTCGACGTTGGCGACGGGTGCTCAAGCTGGATCAGAACGCAGAACCAATGCTGGCTTTAGCCGCAGCGCTACACCAGAAGGGCGAACAGATCGAAGCTCTATCGCTGGCAAAAGAAGCCCTGTCCAAAAATCCCAATTACGTTTTGCCGATGCATCAAAAAGAGCAGCTATGGGGTTCCCATGTGAGGCAAGCCACAGCAAACTTGTTGCGTGAAGCAGCACTTGCCAGCAGCGTTGAACGGGCCCAAGCCAATGCCACCTGGAAAAAACGCCAGTGAACGTCTGTAAGCTGAGCAACTTCTGCCCCAATATCCGCGGACAGGATGGCTGAGGAGCGCGTTCAACCGATCGCCCTGCATCAGGAGATGCAGCGCTCCTACCTGGAATACGCCATGAGCGTGATCGTGGGTCGGGCCTTGCCCGATGCCCGCGACGGTCTCAAGCCGGTGCAGCGTCGAATCCTGTATGCGATGCAAGAACTGGGGTTAACCCCAGATCGTCCCTACAGAAAATGCGCCCGTGTCGTTGGTGATGTTCTCGGGAAATACCATCCCCACGGAGATCAGGCGGTCTACGACGCACTCGTAAGACTGGTTCAAACCTTTGCTAGCCGACATCCTCTTTTGGATGGACATGGCAATTTCGGATCGGTTGATGACGATCCGCCAGCCGCGATGCGTTACACCGAAACGCGTCTGGCCCCGATTGCCCATCAAGCTCTGCTGGAAGAAATCGGTGATGACACCGTCGACTTTGCATCGAACTTCGATGGGTCTCAACAAGAACCAACGGTCCTCCCCGCACAACTCCCCTTCCTTCTCCTCAATGGGTGTTCTGGCATCGCCGTTGGCATGGCCACGAGCATTCCTCCCCACAACTTGGGTGAGGTGGTGGACGGCCTCATTGCTCTGATTCGACAACCAGGACTGAGCGACGAGCGTCTTTTAGAACTCATTCCCGGCCCTGATTTTCCAACCGGTGGGGAAGTTTTACTCAGTTCAGGCCTCCAAGACACCTACCTCCAGGGCCGCGGCAGTATCCCAATGCGGGGTGTAGCGCACACAGAAGAAGTGCAGCTGGGTAAGGGACGCCACAAACGGAACGCCGTAGTCGTAACCGAACTGCCCTATCAACTCAGCAAAGCGGGCTGGATTGAAAAACTGGCTGAATCGGTGAACGACGGAAAAATTGGCGGCATCGCTGACATCCGCGATGAAAGCGATCGAGATGGCATGCGGGTGGTGGTGGAACTTCGCCGCGATGCTGAACCCGAAAAAGTTCTCAAGGACCTCCAACGCCGGACCGCATTGCAGAGCAATTTCGGCGCAATCCTGCTCGCCCTTGTCAACGGTCAGCCCCAGCAGCTCTCACTGCGGCAGCTCCTCCAAACCTTTCTCGATTACAGGGAACTCACCCTGATTCGACGCACAAGCCACGCTCTCCGCAAAACAGAAGATCGCCTGGAAGTGGTGGAGGGCCTGATCACGGCTCTGAACAACCTTCAAGCCGTGATCGCGATGATCCAAGAAGCCAAAGATGCTGCCTCCGCTCGCGCCAGCTTGATGGTGCGATTGGACCTCAACGAACGCCAGGCTGATGCCGTGTTGGCGATGCCGCTCCGTCGCCTAACAGGACTGGAACAGGAAAGCTTGCGCCAAGAGGTCGACAACCTACGAAACGAGAAAGAGCGATTGAAATTGCTGCTCGAAAACCGAGATCAGTTGCTAGACGCCATGGTTGGAGAACTAAAAACACTAAAAAAACGCTTCTCCACTCCACGTCGCACTCGGCTAGTGGAAGGCGGTGATGCCTTGATCGCAGAACGAGCTGCCAGCCAAAGACCCAATACGGAGCTGCTCCGTCAGCAAGCCCTAGCGGCTCTACCCGGTGATGGTCGACTGCTCATCCAAGCCGACGGACAAGTGAAGATCGTGACCCCACAGGTGCTGGGTCGTCTCCATTTTGGTGATCCTTGTCCAGTAAGCGATGCCCCTTCACCTGCTCGGGTCATCCTTCCGATCGAACCGCCACCGCGACTTCTCGCCATTAGTGCCAATGGTCGTGTTGCCCTCGTGCGTTGGGAGTTTGCCGGACAACAACCAGGAGCATTGGAACGATTCCTACCTAGCGGGTTGGAAGGTGACCCGATCGTGGCGATCGCACCCCTTCCAATGCAAGAGAGCAGTGACCTCAGCCTTGGCTTGCTGAGCAGCGATGGACGCTTCAAACGACTGCCACTCGCAGAAGTCTTGGAATTATCTGGACGCGCCACCAGCGTTGTGAAGCTGAAAGACGGCGTTCAACTCAAAGCCGCTGTGATTTGCCATGAGCACCACGATCTGATTTTGGTCAGCGACATCGGTCGAATGCTGCGTCTTCCGATCAATGAAGACGTGCTTCCACGAATGGGACGACTTGCCCAAGGGCCGATGACCATGCGGTTGCTTCCTGGGGAACATCTCATCGGTGCCCTATGTCCAACGAAACCAACTGCGCTGTTAGTGAGTGAACAGGGTCACTTAGCGCGCATCGATCTCACCTCGATCCGTTCATCACAACGGGGTGATCTCGGTTCGATGGCCATCCAGCTAGTTGGCGATACCGATCGAATCACCGGATTAACCGAAGCCAGTGGCCTGATCGGCATGGTGTCAACAGAACAACGTCACGGCCGGATTGATCCCAGCACTCTTGAAATCACCAATCCAGGGGAAGCATTTTCCAATCAAATCGAACTCCACCAAGGTGAAACCATTACCAATTTGATTCCTCAAATCAGCGATTAGTCGATCCAGCCGACGGTTCAAGTGTCAACTTGCTGGAGAGCAACTCCTGATCCATCGGAATGGGATAGTTCCCATCGAAACAAGCGCTGCAGAAATTTCCTGACTCTGCCTTTGCTGCTTCGACCATTCCCTCTTTGCTGAGGTATGCCAAAGAATCCACTTTGAGATGGTTCTTGATTTCCTCCAAAGTGAGTCGCGAGGCGATTAATTGATCCTGAGTATCCGTATCAATCCCGTAAAAACATGGGTGGGTCACCGGTGGTGAACTGATCCGCATGTGCACCTCGGTTGCACCTGCATCACGCAACGCGACGACAAGTTTTCCACTGGTAGTTCCCCGCACGATCGAATCATCAATCACGATGATTCGCTTACCAGAGAGAACATCAGGCAGGGGATTGAGCTTGACGCGGATACCTGCTTCACGCATCGCTTGTGTTGGCTGAATAAATGTGCGTCCGACGTACCGGTTTTTAATTAGACCGTCGGCATAAGGAATTCCGCTCTCCTGAGAAAAACCAATAGCAGCAGGAATACCTGAATCAGGAACGCCAATCACTAAATCAGCATCTACAGCGGATTCTTTCGCAAGTGTGCGACCAATACGTTGCCGATAGCTGTATAACGATTCACCAAAGAAACGACTATCCGGGCGCGCAAAGTAGATCATTTCGAACACACAAAGCCGGTTCGGTTCATCACTCCAGCGCTTCCGAAATGGCTCAGCTGAACCCAATTCAAAGTGAACTAATTCGCCGGGTTGCACATCATCCACATATCGGGCTCCAATAATCTCCAAACCACAGGTTTCACTGCTCACCACCCAATGGCCAAGGCTTTGCTCTCCGAGAAACCCAAACACCAAAGGGCGAATGCCGTAGCCATCACGGATCGCAAAAAGACCAGCGGGGGTGCCGATCACCAAGCTGAATGCTCCCTGACAAAGCTTGAGCGCAGCTTCGATACCTGAACGCCAGTCAAGACCCCGATTCACGGCTTGCTGCACCGCAAAGGCGATCAGTTCTGAATCAGTTGTGGAGGTGAATTCTGTTTTCCCGTCATCCACCAGCACACGCAACTCTTTGGCATTCACCAAATTGCCGTTGTGGGCCAGAGCAAAAGCGCCAAGACGGGTCATCAACACCACCGGCTGGGCATTGCAAACACGACTACTACCCGTCGTCGAATAGCGGTTGTGGCCGATCGACAAATCACCAGACATCCGAGCCAGAACGTCCTGATCAAACACCTGGCTCACCAGGCCCATATCTTTGTGCAGGAGCACTTTGTCCTGGTTAAAGACAGCGATACCAGCGGATTCCTGGCCGCGGTGCTGCAGGGCGTAAAGACCGAAATACGCCAAATTGGCAACCGGTTGCTCGGCCGCTAAAACGGCAAACACCCCACAAGCTTCTTCCATCCGATCGGGACGCTCAGCCACGAGCTGCTGCTGCTGCACAGGGCGCCTGTTCAGAAATCCATCAGAAGTCTGCATCACGCCAGGCGACGGGGCAGAGCATCGGCGTACACCTGCTGCAGCTGGTCAACGGATAGATCAATGGTGCTGCCCACACCAAAGGACAGCTGGAACCGACCGTGGGAGGCGACAGTTCCCAGAACCGTTGTTGAAACGTCCGGGTTAGACGTCAACATCGTTTGCCAACGCGTCAACTGATCCGCTTTCACCGACACCACAACACGGGCGCCCCCTTCAGCAAACAACAACCGAGCTGGGCTCATTGTTGCGGCTGACAGGGTGAGCTCAACTCCAAAACCAGATGCTATGGAGCACTCCGCAAGCGCCACAGCCAACCCGCCATCACTGCTGTCGTGGGCTGAAGCAATCAACCCATCGGCAATGGCCTGACGAACCAACCCCTGCACCCGTTTCTCCAAATCGAAATCAATCCGAGGTGGCCGGCCGGTGATTGTTCCCAGGGTGAATTGCTGATAACTGCTTCCAGCCAATCCAACCCGATCATCCTGATCAGCGTCCGGTTTTACACCAAGTAAAACCACCGCATCTCCGGGTTGGCACCAACCAAGCCCAGTCACCTTGGTGATGTCGTCCACCACGCCCACCATGCCGATCACTGGCGTGGGATGAATCGGTTGAAGAGAACCATCATCGCGGCGAGTTTCGTTGTACAGCGAGACGTTCCCACCCGTCACGGGAGTCTTAAAAGCCTTGCAGGCCTCAGAAATCCCTCGACAAGCCATGGCAAGTTGCCAAAACCCCTTCGGAGTTTCAGGCGAAGGAAAATTGAGATTGTCGGTAATCGCGAGCGGCTCAGAACCCACACAGCTCAAATTGCGGGCAGCCTCAGCCACAGCAGCCATGGCACCCCGTTCAGGATCGAGTGCCACCCAGCGATTGGGGCAATCAACCGTGGCAGCCACACCACGCGGCGTGGTTTTCAACGAGCCATCGCCTTGCTGAGGGCGAAGCCGAATCACAGCGGCATCGGCAGCGCCAGACGACACCACAGTGTTGGCCAGCACTTGCTGGTCGTACTGGCGATGAACCCAACGCTTGCTAGCAATGGTGGGGTCGTCTAACAGTCCCAACAAAGCTGTTGCGGGATCCTCTAGAGCGGGCAACAGGTCTTCCGTCCATCGCCAATGCTCCTGAAGATCCACTGGCGGCTCTGAGAGCAAAGCATGCTTCTCAATGGGTGTGTCGTCGGCTAGGGCCGTAGCAGGCACCTCAGCAGCCACCTCTCCGTGATGGAGAACACGAACGATGGGTTCTTCCAGCACCCGTCCCACGACGGCCGCCTGCAAACCCCAGCGACGGAATCGCTTCATCAAAGGTTCTTCCCGACCAGCTTTCACCACAAACAACATCCGTTCCTGCGATTCAGACAACAGAAACTCGTAAGCAGTCATGCCTGATTCACGGGCCGGAACCCGATCGAGATCCAGTTCAACCCCCAACCCACCCTTGGCAGCCATCTCAGAGCAGCTGCACGTCAACCCTGCGGCACCCATATCTTGGGCAGCCACCACATCGCCACTGTCGAAAGCTTCTAAGCAAGCCTCAATCAAACCCTTCTCTAAAAAAGGATCACCAACCTGAACGGCCGGTCGATCATCAAGCGAATCAGCACTTAATTCAGCGCTCGCAAAACTGGCACCGCCCATGCCATCGCGCCCTGTGGTGCTCCCCACGTACACCACGGGATTGCCCACACCAATGGCACCCGACTTGACGATGTCTTCGGTTTCCATCAAGCCCAAGGCCATGGCATTCACCAACGGGTTTCCGGAATAGGAGGGATCAAAGGCCACTTCTCCACCCACGGTGGGAACACCCACGCAATTGCCGTAATGGGCAATCCCCGCCACCACCCCTTCCATCAAGCCAACGTTGGCGCTGTCGTCCAATGGTCCAAAACGCAAGGCATTCAGCAACGCAATCGGCCTGGCACCCATCGTGAAAATATCGCGCAAAATCCCGCCAACCCCAGTAGCAGCACCTTGAAATGGCTCCACCGCAGAGGGGTGGTTGTGGCTTTCGATTTTGAAAGCGAGGCGATGGCCGTCACCGAGATCGACAACACCTGCGTTCTCCCCCGGACCAACCAAAATGCGCGGACCCTCAGTGGGGAAGCCACTGAGCAATGGACGTGAATTCCGATAACAGCAGTGCTCAGACCACATCACCCCAAACATGCCCAACTCGGCTCGATTGGGCTCCCGACCGAGTCGTCGGCAGATTTCATCCCAGTCCGTGGACTTCAAACCCTCTTGCTTCAGGGCAGCGGAGACGTCATACGAAGAGGAAGAGACCACGGACCGAAAACTCCTTTCCCCAGTGTTGCCGACCGAGCGTCAAACCCAGGGATCTTCATCGCGATTAACGCGACGCTGAAACGACGACTCAGGCCAAGTGTCGTCATCCCAAACTTCATTAACCGGAGCCTCTTCATCCGGCTCATTGGTATCAATCCGTTGCTCAGGTTCAGGTTCATCCCAAGAAGGTTCATCCAGCCAACCCTCGAGACGATCCCCGGCACGATCACCCATATCTCGCAAATGCTCTCGCCAACGCTGGGTCCGCTGCAAGAGGTCCTGACGGACACTGGCGCGCATCAATGGAAGGTCATCCAAACTGCGTAAGGCCGTCATCACCTGACCTGGGCGTTGGTCGGTGATCCGATCTGGGACCAGTTGCCAACGAGAACTTCCAGGAAGACGGGGGTCACTCCGTGACACCAAGTAATGAACAATCGTTCCCGTAGTGGGGTCGAACGCGAGATCAGCCAAGAAACCAATTCGTTCTCCCTCTCGATCAACCAAATCTGCATTCATCAGGGTTGGCAAACGATCCAAGGTGGCTTGATCTGAAACCGCGGGCTCGCCCCGTACAAAAACCTGTTGGTCGCTGATTCCACAGCACTGATCCAATCGCCAAACATCCCTGGACATACGTAGGGCTGATGGTCGACTCACCCACCCCAACAAGCGATGCACCGGCGGATGCATCCATGCCATCAATCCAGGACCGTGGTCCAAACCAAGCTCACAACGAACCGTGTGATTCAACAAATCGCTGAGCAACAGCGGGTTGGGTAGAACCACCTCAGGAACGGATCTGAACCGGCATCACGAGATAAGTAAATGCTTCTGCATCGCCTTCTGGTTTCAGAACTGCAGGCGTCGTTGGTGCATTGCAGTGAAGAACAACGCGATCGGATCCCATCGCCTTTAAGCCATCGAGCAGATAACGCACATTGAAGGCGATTTGAATGGCATCTCCCGTCAAGCTGGCAGCAAGCGACTCAGATCCACTTCCCACATCTTGCGCATCAGCACTGATCTGTACGACACCTTCGTCAGGCTGACTGGTGAATTTCACCACGTTGTTGTGCTGATCGGCCAAGACAGCAATGCGTTCAAGTGCAGCGATTAAGCCCCGACGGTCTAAAGCCAAGGTGCGATTAAAACCATCGGGAATGAGCTGCCCGTAATTGGGATACGTGCCCTCCAACGTGCGACTGGTGACCATTTGATCTGCGGCGAGAAACACCACCTGTCCCCGATCACAAAACAAGCTCACCGGATCGTCGGAACGCCATCCGGCCATCAACCGCTCCACTTCCCGCAATGATCGGGCCGGCAAGGTCACCGCAAAACCTTCAGTTGCATCGTCGCTGCTGGCGGCAGCATCCTCCAAAGCGTCCTCAACCTGTAGAACAGCAAGGCGATGACCATCGGTTGCCGCAGCCTCGAGCGCCTTGGCGTTGAAGCGCAAATGCACCCCTGTGAGCAGCTGTTTCGCTTCATCGGCACTGCTCGCGAACAAGGTTCCCTTCAACGCTTGAACCAAACCAGCGGGTTGAAGTTTCAAGGTCATCCCGCTTTCCACCATGGGCAACTCGGGGTAGTCGTCTGCAGGAAGACCCCGCATTTGGTAGCTGCCACTGAGGCTTGTGAGCTGGACCTGTTCGCCGGACTCCTCCGTTGCGAGGGTGATGGGTGAGTCGCTGGCCAAACGTGAAACGATTTCTCCCAATAAACGCGCTGGAAGCGTGATTGCGCCGCTGGTCTCAACACTGGCCGCAAGGGACGTTTGAATTCCCAAATTCAAATCAAATCCCGTCAAGCTCAGACGATTTGTACCCGCGTCCGCGGTGAGCAAAACATTCGCAAGCACCGGATGCGTCGGTCGCGTAGCCACGGCTCGACTGACCAGCTGAAGGGCTGCATTCAGTTCCGATTGGGAACAGACCACTTTCATCGTGCTGCGAGCTCGAATGCGCTGGGGGAGTGACCCAAGTTTTCACAGCGGTGCTCGAAGCGCAATGGGGTGGTTTTCTTCATCCCTTTTCGGCTGTTGTTCTTTAAAGAATTTAAAAAAGAAATTAACAACAGTCGTAGTAGGGCCTGGGGAATTGGGGAAAACAGGCTGTTTTTCAGACAGGCACTGATTCTTCAGATGTCGTTGCCTTGGGATAAAAAATTCCCCGTTGTGGGGAAGATCACCGTTTTCCACTTCTGCACAGGTAGTGGAAGGTTGGTGTTATGCCGACCTTTCGATTTTGGTGGTGATTTCCACAGTCTGTTGGGTGGCTTTTTCTGTGTTTTCCGCAGCCGCTTTGTGCGTTGTCTTTGTGAAAACCAACAAAAAAGCCCCTGTTTAGGGGCTGATGTTGAGGAGGTGTTGAGGCGTTGGGGGGCTAGAAGCCCATCACCTTGGCCACCGTCTCGAGATCTGGATTGAGATCGGTATGGAAGGCGGCGTCGTTGTTGTTGATCGCGCAATCAGGATCTTTCAGGCCATTACCTGTGAGGACGCACACCACCGTTGCTCCAGCAGGAACTTCGTCTTTGCGCTTGAGTAGGCCAGCCACAGATGCTGCACTGGCCGGTTCGCAGAAGATTCCTTCTCCACCACCAAGAAGCTTGTAGGCATTGATGATTTCCTCATCCGTCACGTCGAGAAAGGCTCCATTACTGGCTTCACGTACAGCCATCGCTTTGGCGCGATTGACGGGGTTACCAATTCGAATAGCTGTGGCGATGGTGTTTGGTTCACTCACGGTGGTGTCGTAAACCAGGGGCGCTGACCCACTGGCCTGGAAGCCCATCATTCGAGGCAACCTGCGGCTGTGACCCGCCTGGTGGTACTCCTGGAAGCCCATCCAATAGGCGGTGATGTTGCCGGCATTGCCCATCGGAATGCAGAGCCAGTCCGGGGCCTCCCCGAGGACATCAACAATTTCGAATGCAGCGGTTTTTTGTCCTTGCAGTCGGTAGGGATTCACCGAGTTCACCAAGGTGACTGGAAACTGATCTGCTGCTTCACGAACGATGTCGAGGGCACGATCAAAATTGCCTCGGATGGCAAGCACTTCGGCTCCGTACACCAGGGCCTGTGCCAGCTTCCCTTGGGCAACGTACCCATCAGGGATCAACACGAAGGCCCTCATCCCAGCCCGTCGGGCGTAGGCCGCGGCCGCGGCACTGGTATTCCCTGTACTGGCACAAATGACTGCCTCACAGCCAGCCTCTTTGGCTTTGCTGATCGCCATCGTCATTCCGCGATCTTTGAACGAACCGGTGGGGTTGAGGCCGTCGTACTTCACGAAGACTCGAACACCCTTTCCGATGCGCTCAGCAATGGTGGGAACAGGAATTAAGGGCGTTGCCCCTTCATGCAGCGTGATGACTGGTGTTTTGGCGCTAACGGGTAGCCAATCTCTGTAGGCCTCGATCAAACCAGGCCAGTCCTGCATCACAGGATTGGCTGTGAAACGCCGACGAAGGTTCTGGAACAAGGACACCAACGGTTGGACAGGTGACTCGAAATCTACGAGGCGCTCGTCATCACGGGGTTATGAGTTGGGGTCTTTCAGTCCGTCGAGCGGTGAATCCGCGAAGAATTTCACCAAGCTGGCAATGGATTCTGTTTTTTCAATCACTGCAAACAGTGCAGGAAGATTGACGGCCATCACTTGATTTGGATAGGCCTTGAGGAATCCAACGACGGTTAGGCCGTCCGATTGATCAAGGCCATTGACGATGCCTGCACGAATAGCCGGGACACTTACCTCCGCTTGTGGGGTGTAAATCGGATAGATGATCCGAGCAACACGGCGAATGATGGCTTCACCAATTCGTGTGTTGATTAGACGGCTGGTGAGAATGAGGGGGATCGACAACTCTTGATTCAGTAACTTCGAAATCTCCTCTGGATCTTGTTTGGAGAATTCGAGGAGATTCCCCAGCAGTCCGATGGCTTCGCCCGTATCGGCCAAATGTTCGAACTCCTTCACGGGGATCGAACGACGAAAACCACCACTCACAAGAGCAACGTCCGTTGCCGCAATGCTTGGTGCTCCAACGCTAAAAAGGCTGAGGCTCAGCCCAGTTGACCACGCGAGCAACGTGCGTCGCAGCGTTTGGGTTGAGGACATCCGGCCTTAGGAATTCTCTGGAACTTAGGTGGCTACTCCCGCCGCGACGCGGACCAAGCGGACAACTCCCCGTTCGGCCAAACCTTGGGCGACTTGGAAACCCATCCGTCGTGCATCGGGTTCTTTGAACACTCTTGGCATGCGTTTGAGAACGAGATCGGGTGTGAATCCGGGTAAGGATTGCAAAACAGCAATGAGTTCACGAACCGGTTCCATTTGCATGAATGGATCGATTGATCCCCCATGGTTCATCGGTGTCATGCGAGCAGGTTGAAGCCCCCTTGGTAGTCGACGTCCTAGACGCTGCACGGTCGACCAGCCCAACGCATCAAGGCGATCCACCGTTGCTTCGACTAACTGATTGCGGAGTAATCCAGCCTTAGGGGAAAAGAGGAAATCGAGCAGCTGGTCCAACAATGTGTCGAGGTCAAGTTGAGCTTGACTTGCAGCGCTAGACACCAAATTTTCAAGTCGGCTCCAACGGAATGCATCACCGTCAAAGAGCATTTCTTTGAGACTTTGACGTAGCTGTGGATCTGGATCTTCCATGAGCCTTCGTGCGAAATATGGGTAGGCGGCGCCCAGAATTTTGAACTCGGGATCCACACTCAAAGCAATTCCCTCAAGCGTTACCAGTGAGCGAATAATCAGGGCGTAATAAGGCGGAACTCGGAACGGAAATTTGTACATCACACCAGACATATCGTCCGTAACAGCTTTGAAATCCATGCGATTCACACCGGCTTGTAGTGCCTGACTAAAAACTTTTTCGAAAGCAGGAACAATCGGCTCAAGATTGACATCTTCTGCTAAAAATCCAAGGGTAACAAAATCTTTTGAAAGGCGACCAAAGTTTCGATTGACTAGGTGGACAACAGCTTGGATCAAACCTGTGCGTGATTCTCGACTCACTTCACTCATCATTCCGAAATCGAGATAGCAAAGCCTTCCATCTTCCATCGCAAGAAGATTGCCTGGGTGTGGATCAGCATGGAAAAATCCATGTTCTAGAAGTTGCTGAAGGCTGCAATTCACACCAACTTCCACCATATCGTCTGGATCGATTCCCATCTCACGAACACCTTCAAGGTTGGTGAGTTTGACGCCATCGATCCACTCCATCGTTAAGACACGACGACTGGTGGCTTCGTGATAGATCGCGGGAACCGCTATACGAGCATTGTGTTGATGCAAGACCCCAAATTTTTCAGCATTATCAGCTTCATTGATGTAATCCATCTCTTCAAACACCCGTTTCCCAAGCTCATCGATTAAGGCAACAAGATCGCTTCGGATTAGACCGATGTTTGTGTTAAGCCATGAGGCAATATTTCTAACGATATAAAGATCAAGCGTGATCTGTTCTCGGAGCCCAGGACGTTGAACTTTGACCGCTACTTTTTGACCATTTTTCAGGATCCCCTTGTGCACTTGGCCGAGGGATGCTGCTGAGATTGGATCACGATCCAATTGCTCATAAAAATCTTCTACTGGGCCTCCTAGGTCTTCCTCGATGCAAGCCATCGCTAGTTCACTGTCGAAGCCCGGCAGTTGATCTTGAAGTTGGGCTAGCTCTTCCAAAAGAAGAGGAGGAACGATGTCTGGTCGGGTGGATAAGGCTTGCCCGGCTTTGATAAAGGCCGGACCAAGGTCTACCAGCAGTTCGGCACATTCTTTGGCGCGTGATCTTGCCCGCGTCTCATCCTTCAGCAGTTGGAATAGCCAGTCGAAGGCCACGCCAAAGAGCAAGAGGCCGATCGGTACCAGCGTTTGCCAAAGCCGCCTGATGAGGCGTTGAGGATGGCCTGCGTAGATCCGCGTAATGGCGGCAGGGTCGTACTCGAGCAGACCAGCTGCCTCGATGAAATCCCCAAGTTCCTCCGCCATTGTTTTGGGCGTGTAATGCCCCCCTTCTAAACGAACTGCATCGCCGCTACGTTCGAATTCACCACCGGTGCTGGTTGTGCTGACCGGTCTTCAACTCAACAACATTGCCCTAATCGACAGCCTGGAGCTGGATTTTTGCGGTGGCTTCACCGTGCTGACGGGTGAAACCGGAGCCGGAAAATCCATTCTTTTGGATGCCCTTGATGCGGTTTTAGGTGGGGCTCAGGGAGCGAATGGGCTTCGATTACTCCGTAGTGGTTGCGATCGTGCACAGATTGAGGCCAGCTTCAATCCGTCCGAGCACGTTCGGCGTTGGCTTTTGGATGCGGATTTTGACTGCGAGGAGGAGGAGGAGTTGCTCCTGAGCCGTGAATGGAAGCGTCAGGACGAAACCCGATTTTCCAGCCGTTCTCGTCTCAATGGAATTTCAGTGAATCGCCAGCAGCTTCTGGAGTTGCGGCCCCTGCTGATCGATCTCACGGTCCAAGGACAAACGCAGCAGCTCTCCCGTCCTGGTCAGCAGAGACGTTGGCTGGATCAACTGGGCGGGGCCGCCTTGGCAGAGCGGCTGGAATCGACGAGGACGACCTGGCATCAGTGGAAGGCCGCGGCCATCGCTTTGAACACCGCTGAGCAGGAACGAGAGCGATTTGAGCAAGAGCGGTTGGAACAAGAGGATTTGTTGGATCTGCTTGAGAAAGCTGATCTTGATGACCCAGCTGAGGATGGTCTGCTCGAGCAAGAGCAGGACCGTTTGGTCCATGGCGTGAGGCTTCAGGAGGGGTTGGGTTTGCTATTCGGTCGTCTGCGGGATGGAGCAGAGCAAGCACCGTCCTTGCAGGAGCACTTCGCAGTGGCGATCCAGGAGTTGCAGGCGATGAGCCAATTGGATGGTTCGGTGCAGCCGCTGCGCGATCAGGCCTTGGACCTTGAGGCTGGGATCAATGACCTACTTCAATCTCTCGACGACTACAGCTGCACTCTGGACAGCAATCCTGAGCGACTCGGCTCGATTCAAGAGCGACTTGCCGATTTAAAACGCTTGCAACGACGCCATGGTCTTGATTTGGCGGCTCTGATTGAACGTCGTGATCACTTGCGCCACATCCTCGAAGACGGTGGAGTTGAAGCTGACCTTGATCGGCTGCGCTTGGCCGAAGACATTGCTCGGGCCGATCGGGATGAGGCCAATGCCCTGTTGCACGGTGCCAGGCTCAAGGCGGCTGATTCTCTTCAGGCGTCGTTGCTTGAGCTACTGCCTTCGATGGGGTTGGCCAATGTTCGTTTTCAGGTGGAGCTATCGGAATCCGAGGCAACTGACCATGGTGCAGATGCCATTCGTTTTCTTTTTTCCGCGAATCCAGGACAGCCGCTAGCTCCTCTGCAGGATGTTGCATCGGGCGGTGAGATGTCGCGTTTCCTGCTGGCTTTGAAGACCACGCTTGCCACCGTCGATGGATCAAGCACCTTGCTTTTTGATGAAATTGATGCCGGTGTCAGTGGTCGGGTCAGCGGCGCGATGGCGGAGTTGCTTCACGTCTTGGCTCAGCATCGTCAGGTGTTTTGCGTCACCCATCAGCCATTGGTGGCAGCCGTTGCCGATCATCACTTCAGGGTCTCTAAACACGTCGATGCTGGGGTCACTTATTCGCGAGTGTCCCGACTGCGGGACACCCAACAGCGCCAACAGGAGCTAGCCGATTTAGCTGGCGGTGAGCAGGCTGATGCTTATGCAGCCAGCTTGCTGGCCCCAAAAACTGCCTGAACCGGCAGGTTTTACTTAGGATCGCGTGCTTTAGACCCGGGCCTCATGGTGCGAGCCGCTGCCAAGAGTGCTGATGGGTCAGGTCCGATGAACCTGTCCGGCGGGACTCTCGAGGATGTGATTCGGGTGCGGGGTGCCCGCCAGCACAATCTCAAAAACGTCGACGTCACCATTCCGCGGAACAAGCTGGTGGTGTTCACCGGGGTGAGTGGAAGCGGTAAGAGCTCCCTGGCGTTCGACACGATTTTTGCCGAGGGTCAGCGCCGTTATGTCGAAAGTTTGTCGGCTTATGCGCGCCAGTTCCTTGGTCAAGTTGATAAGCCCGATGTCGATGCCATTGAAGGGTTGTCTCCTGCGATTTCAATCGATCAGAAATCAACAAGCCATAACCCCCGTTCCACGGTTGGCACCGTCACTGAAATCCAGGATTACCTCCGACTTTTGTTTGGACGGGCTGGTGAGCCCCATTGTCCTCAGTGCGACCGCTCGATCCGACCTCAGAGCATCGATGAAATGGTCGATCAAATCCTCCTGTTGCCAGAGGGGACGCGCTATCAGCTATTGGCCCCCGTTGTTCGCGGCAAAAAGGGCACCCACACCAAATTGATCAGCGGGCTTGCCGCTGAAGGATTTGCCCGAGTTCGCATCGATGGTGAAGTGCGGGAACTTGCCGACAACATTGAGTTAGATAAAAACCACAGCCACCACATTGAGGTGGTGGTGGACCGATTAGTGGCTCGGGAAGGAATCCAGGAACGTCTCACCGATTCTTTGCGCACGGCCTTGAAGCGTGGTGATGGCTTGGCTTTGGTCGAAGTTGTTCCAAAGAAAGATGAGGAGCTTCCTGACGGCGTCGATCGGGAACGCCTCTATTCCGAAAACTTTGCCTGTGCCGTTCACGGCGCTGTGATGGAGGAACTCTCTCCGCGGTTGTTTTCGTTCAATAGCCCTTATGGCGCTTGTGAGGACTGCCATGGCATCGGTCATCTCCGCAAATTCACATGCGACCGCGTTGTCCCAGACCCGACGCAGCCGGTGTATGCAGCCGTTGCACCTTGGGCTGAAAAAGACAACAGCTATTACTTTTCACTCCTTTATTCCGTTGGAGAAGCCTTTGGCTTTGAAATAAAAACTCCTTGGAAAGACCTCACCGATGAGCAGCGGAATGTGCTGCTGTACGGCAGCCAGGAACCGATTCTGATTCAGGCCGATAGTCGATATCGCAAGGGAAAAGCCGGATATACCCGTCCCTTTGAAGGCATCCTGCCAATCCTTGAGCGTCAACTTCGTGATGCCAGCGGAGAAGCAATCCGCCAAAAGTTGGAGAAATTTTTAGAGCTCGTACCGTGTGCCAGTTGTGCAGGACAGCGTTTACGTCCTGAAGCTCTCGCTGTGAAAGTGGGTCCGTTTCGGATTCCGGAACTGACCGCCATCAGTGTTGGTCAAACCCTGGACCGGATTGAACGTCTGATGGGGGTTGGTGAGCATGAGGGTGCCGACCCGTTGTTGACAGATCGACAGATGCAGATTGGGGATTTGGTGCTTCGAGAAATCCGGCTTCGGCTGCGTTTTCTGCTGGATGTTGGCCTTGATTATTTGAGTCTTGATCGTCCGGCAATGACGCTGTCCGGCGGTGAAGCCCAAAGAATCCGTCTGGCGACTCAGATTGGTGCTGGTCTCACCGGAGTTCTTTATGTCCTCGATGAGCCGAGTATTGGCTTACATCAGCGCGACAATGACCGTTTGCTGGCCACCCTGAGGCGTCTACGAGACCTCGGAAATACACTGGTGGTTGTCGAACACGACGAAGACACCATCCGCGCGGCAGATCATGTCGTCGATATTGGTCCCGGGGCTGGAGTTCATGGGGGCCACATTGTTGCTGAAGGCTCGTTTGATGACTTGCTCAACAGCGAAGAATCGCTAACAGGGGCTTACCTCAGTGGTCGTCGATCCATACCCACCCCAGCAGAACGACGTGAGGAAGGAACGAGACGACTGCAGTTGATTGATTGCAATCGCAACAACCTTAAAAACGTCAGCGTTGATTTTCCGCTTGGACGTCTTGTTTCTGTGACGGGTGTTAGTGGCAGTGGGAAGAGCACACTTGTGAATGAGCTGTTGCATCCTGCCCTCGAAAATGGATTGGGATTAAAAGTTCCATTTCCGACGGGATTAGGAGAATTGCGTGGTATTAAATCGATCGATAAAGTCATTATTATTGATCAAAGTCCAATTGGTAGAACACCAAGGTCTAACCCTGCAACATATACGGGTGCTTTTGACCCAATTCGACAAATTTTTGCTGCAACCGTTGAAGCGAAAGCTCGCGGTTATCAAGTAGGCCAGTTCAGTTTTAACGTGAAGGGAGGTCGTTGTGAATCCTGTCGAGGACAGGGTGTGAACGTTATCGAAATGAATTTTCTTCCGGATGTTTATGTTCAATGCGATGTTTGCAAAGGTGCTCGTTTTAATCGTGAAACTCTTCAGGTTAAGTACAAGGGACACACCATTGCTGATGTGCTTCAGATGACAGTTGAGCAGGCTGCTGAAGTGTTTTCGGCAATTCCTCAAGCAGCTGATCGTTTGCGCACTTTGGTCGACGTTGGTCTTGGATACGTCAAGCTTGGCCAACCTGCACCGACGTTGTCTGGAGGTGAAGCTCAGAGGGTGAAGCTTGCGACGGAGTTGTCCCGTCGGGCGACAGGAAAGACGCTTTATTTAATTGATGAACCAACTACTGGTTTGAGCTTTTATGACGTTCATAAATTGATGGACGTGATGCAGCGCCTTGTTGATAAAGGCAATTCAATTATTTGTATTGAGCACAATCTTGATGTGATCCGATGTAGCGATTGGGTGATTGACCTCGGGCCTGAAGGGGGCGATCGTGGAGGAGAAATTCTTGTGACTGGAACGCCAGAGCAGGTGTCTCAACACGGCAGTAGTCACACTGGCCGCTATCTCAGCAATGTGCTCGAGCAGCACCCTCCTGAAGTACCGGCAGTAGCCGCTTGATGTCTCCGATACGTCACCTCCTTATCGCTGCCTTTACCGGAGCAGCTCTATCGCTTGTTTCCAGTCCGTCCCGAGCCCTGGAACGGCTTGTGTTGCGTCTTCCTTTTTTGGAGACCAGCGTCACGATCAACCTGGGTGATGTTCAGTCGACATCTGAATTGATTCGTCAAAGCCCGGATCTGGCTGACCTTCAGATGGCCGGAGACACCCGCGTGTTTGAGCTGATTGACAAGGTATTCCTGACCCCACTTCCTGTGGAAACCAAGGCGTTGCTGCAAGGGTCCACCGGCCAGCCTCTGCTGGAACAAGCTTTGTGGGCGGCAACTCAATTGGTGGAGCTGGAGGGGACTCCTCCAGATACCAGTGGTCGCATGTTGACGGATGCTCTGGTTGCGGCTGATGAGATTGGTCAGCCCAATGTTCTTGGCTTTTTGAGGTCGATGCCTGGGGAGCAAGCATCGATCGATTTTTCCAAGGTTGCTGTTGTAGCCAATCGGTTAAAAACCAACCTGGAGCAGGGAGTTGCTCTCGTGCAGGCCACGGAAGCTGCAACTGTCAACTCTGCCCTAAGGGAACCGTTGCGAGGGGGTTGGAGCCGTGAAGAGCAGCGCCTGTCGGTGCGTCACCGGCCACAGCCGTTACGACTGCTGGTGTTGAGACCCACCGGCAACGACCTCGGTCGATTGGCGGTGATTTCCCATGGTTTGTGGGACGACCCAGAATCGTTTGAGGGTTGGGCTGAATTTCTAGCTGCCAACGGCTACACCGTGCTCTTGCCAGATCATCCAGGCAGTGATCTAAGCCAGCAGCAATCGATGTTGTCGGGCGATACCCCGCCGCCAGGCCCTGAAGAATTGCGCCTGCGTCCGTTGGATGTATCTGCTCTTATTGATGCTGTGCGTAATGGCCGTCTTCTTTCAGGACAATCGATCGACACGAATTCTGTGGCCATGATTGGTCACTCCTGGGGTGCGACCACTTCGCTCCAAATTGCTGGCGGTCGGCCTACGGAGAACAAATTGCGGACCCGTTGTGTTGATCGAAAAGACCCTGAACGCAATATCAGTTGGGTCTTGCAATGCAGTTGGCTCTCGGGGATTGAACAAGCTGCCGCTCCTGACCCTCGGGTGAAAGCCGTGGTGGCTGTCAGTCCGCCGTTGCGGTTGCTGTTTGATCCCAGCAGTTCCAAATCATTGAGTGCCAACGTTTTGTTGGTCAGTGGAACGAGGGATTGGGTGGTTCCCTCGGGTCCTGAAGCGATCAGACCGATGCGTGATACCGGTGCGGTTCGAACAGGTCATCGTCTTGTGCTGGTGAAAGGAGCCGATCACTTCAGCTTGCGCAGTTTTCGTGGAGCCGATCGTCCAGCACTGCTCGGGCCTGTGATTTTGGCTTGGCTGAACGAACAGCTTGGAGTGGAGAGTTCTGTCACGTTTTCCGCAGGTGGATGGGGCGACAGCCAGGGACAGTTGGTTGACGTGAGTAGCAGCCTCTAAGAAGGCTGCTGCTTTACAAACCATTGTTTGGGTCGAATCGACTCAATCGGGCTTATCCCCAGTACTGACAAGTGATTCGGGAACTTTGCTAGTTGTTGTTTTCAACCTTCTAACGTTTATTTCATTTTTCAATCCTTTTTCTTCCCTTAAAGACAATGAGCGGCGCTGGTTGCGTTCGTTTCTTGTTTGGGACTGGAGGAAATGGGTCTTCGTTTGTTGCATCTGCACTTGCATGGCTTATTTCGTTCTGAGGATTTAGAGCTTGGCCGCGATTCCGATACCGGCGGTCAAACGCTCTATGTGCTGGAACTTGCGCGAAGTTTGGCTTTGCGCCCCGAGGTCGATCGCGTTGATGTTGTGACGCGGCAAATTTTTGATCGGCGTGTTTCGCCGGATTACGCACGTTCTGAGGAACAGATTTGCCCAGGGGCTCGGATCCTCCGCTTTCCCTTTGGACCCAAGCGTTATGTCCGAAAAGAATTGCTTTGGCCGCATCTTGAGCAATTGGCCGATCAACTGGTCTCCCGCCTGAGCCAACCGGGGGAGGCTGTGGATTGGATCCATGCGCATTACGCCGATGCCGGTCTCGTTGGTGCATTGGTGAGTCAGAGGACCGGGATTCCCTTGGTCTTCACCGGTCATTCCTTGGGCCGCGAGAAACAGCGACGATTGCTCGAAAGTGGCTTGGATTGGTCGCAGATCGAGCAGACCTATGCGATCAGTCGACGCATTGATGCCGAAGAACGGGCCCTGGCTCAGGCTGACCTTGTTGTGACCAGCACGCACCAAGAAGTTGATCATCAATACGCCCGTTACGGCCACTTTCAAGCCGAGCAGTCTGCGGTGGTTCCCCCTGGTGTTGATGCGACACGTTTTTATCCCAACGCTTCTCCTCAGGAGTTGGCTGAGATTCAGCCAATGGTTCAGCCATTTTTACGGGAGCCAGATCGTTCGCCTTTGCTAGCGATTTCGCGGGCGGTGCGACGTAAAAACATCCCTGCCCTTGTGGAGGCCTATGGGCGTTCGCCAGTGCTGCGGAATCGGCATAATTTGGTGCTTGTCTTGGGATGTCGAGAAGATTCACGTCAGCTCGAGAAGCAACAGCGTGATGTGTTTCAGCAGGTGTTCGACCTTGTGGATCGGTTTGATCTGTACGGGAAGGTTGCTTATCCGAAGCAGCACAGCCGCGCTCAGATTCCTGCCTTGTATCGGTGGGCGTCGTGTCGAGGCGGCTTGTTTGTCAACCCTGCTTTAACGGAACCCTTTGGTCTCACGTTGCTGGAGGCCGCGGCCTGTGGTTTACCGATGGTGGCGACGGATGATGGAGGTCCTCGCGATATCCAGGCACGTTGTGAGAACGGTCTGTTGGTGGATGTGACGGATCCGGGTGCACTGCAGGAAGCCTTGGAGATGGCTGGAAGTGATCCTCTGCGCTGGCGCCGTTGGAGCGATAACGGTGTGGAGGCCGTGAGTCGTCATTTCAGTTGGGATGCGCATGTGTGCCGCTATTTGGCTTTAATGCAGCAGAGGACGGGTCGTTCTTTGGTTTCTGCGCGGGGAACGACAGCCCCTCGACCGACAGCGGTTCGTTCAAGGATGTTGGTGCTCGACTTGGACAGCAGCCTTGATTTGCCGGCCGTTGGCCCTCTAAACGATTTACGAGAGCGGTTGCGTGAGGATGCCTTGGCTCAATCCAGTGGTCTTGTCATCCTCAGTGGTCGTTCCTTGGGGTTGGCACGGCAGCGTTATGCCGAATTGCATCTGCCTGAACCGGATGTTTGGATCACCCGTGCTGGTACTGAACTCCATCACAGTCCTGGTTTAGAGCTCGACCCGGCATGGACGCAGCGCATTAACCAGTGCTGGAGCCGAAACGCTGTGCTGAAGGCGATGGAGGATCTTCAGGATCACATCACCCTCCAGGATTCAGACCACCAGGGTGCTTACAAGGTCAGTTATTTGCTGAAAGAAGCTGATCCAGGTCTGCTGAGCTTGGCGCGACAGCGTTTGCGTCGGGATGGGCTACAAGCTCAACCGCATGTGCGTTGTCACTGGTTTCTCGATGTTTTGCCTCAGCGGGCATCCCGCAGCGAAGCCATTCGCTTTTTGGCGATGAGCTGGGGATTGTCGTTGGAACAGGTGATGGTGGTGGCCAGCCAGCAAGGGGATGCTGAGTTGATGGATGGATTGCCAGCCACCGTTGTTCCAGCGGATCATGACCGCTCACTTCAGGTGCCTCACCATCAACCCAGGGTGTACGTCTCGAACCGTTCCAATGTGGCTGCCGTGCTGGATGGTCTGAGTCATTACCACTTTTTATCGACGCGCTGAGCCGTCTAAAACCTGAATACAGGCTGCTGCGCGATCCGCTTTGGCCCGGACTTCGCTGAGATCTTCCCCACGTGCGAGTGCAACCCCCATCCGACGGTTTGGACGCGCATTGGGTTTACCAAAAAGCAGCACCTGTGTTCCCGCTTCACGCAAAGCTTGTTCCAGGCCTTCGTACGCCACTGTTTTGAGTTCACGGTCGGCCAAGATCACGCGGCTCGCTGCTGCGGGTGCTGTCGTTAGCTGAGGAATCGGCAAGTTGAGCACTGCCCGGAGGTGCAGTTCAAATTCGCTGAGGTTTTGGCTGATCAAGGTCACCAAACCCGTGTCGTGGGGCCTTGGTGATAATTCTGAAAAGATCACCTCGTTGCCGCAGAGGAAGAATTCAACGCCAAATAAACCTGCTCCCCCGAGGTTGTCGGTCACCGTGCGGGCCATGGTTTGGGCCTGTTGAAGTTGGGCATCAGTCATCTGTGCTGGTTGCCAGCTGCACTGGTAATCCCCCCGTTCTTGTTCATGGCCAATCGGCGGACAAAAGAGCGTTTCGCCGTTGTGTTGCCGAATGGTGAGCAGGGTGATTTCAAGATCGAATTCAAGAAATTCCTCCACAATCACTTGGTTGGATGTGCCACGGGCATTGGCCATGGCTGCCTCCCAGGCTTGATCCAGCTGCTCTGGGGTTTGAACAACACTCTGGCCTTTGCCAGAGGAGCTCATCACAGGCTTAACCACAACAGGCCAGCCCAAGGGTGCTGCAACCTTTTTCAGTTCTGCGGCGTTTGAGGCATAGGCAAAGCGAGCTGTGTGTAGGCCCAATTCTCCAGAAGCCAGATCGCGGATTTGATCACGGTTCATCGTGAATGCGGTGGCACGCGCTGTGGGAATCACCGTGATGCCGTCTTGCTCCAGTTCTGCGAGTGCTTCAACAGCGAGGGCCTCGATTTCCGGAATCACCACATCGGGCCGATGGCGTTGAACCACCTCCTTAAGAGCCGTGGCATCGGTCATTGGGAACACTTCTGCCGTGTCGGCAACCTGCATTGCCGGTGCATTGGCGTACCGATCACAGGCGATAACTCTGCAGCCAAGTCTTTGGGCAGCGATCGCGACCTCTTTGCCCAGTTCGCCGCTGCCGAGGAGCATCACGGTCCGAGGAAACGCAGTCATCGGGGGTTGGAGCAACACACATCCCCATCATTCATCAATACAGCTCCTCCGTTGTTGATGGAGGGAATCAGTTGGATCCTGATCGTTGAGCATCACGGATTGATCCGATTAGCCAAACAGCAACGAACCCTAAGGATGAGATCCCGAAGTAGATCAGCACCCATTTCAAAACGCGATCAGGGTCTGACGCTGCACTGGAGAGCAGCTCGGCCGTTTTCGTGAGCAAGCTCTCCATTAGTTTTTGAGATCCGGAATCAGAGTGAGTTGTCGAACAGGAGATTCTTCACTGATAAATCCCCATGCTTCAAATACGGAGGGGTCAGGATGAGTGATCCGTTGTTGTTTGCCGTGGCGTTCCACTTGAAACCCTTCATTGGCCATCCTGCGCATCAGGCTGGCTGATTCTTCGAAACGTGACGCCATGGCCTCAAGGCTGGAGCATTCGGCGGTGAGACCGGATTCCCGCCAGGTGAAATAGGTCATCCAGTTCAGCCAAAGGGTCGCAATAACAGCCCTAGCACTACGAGAGCGGCAGTGGCCGTCCAGAAGCATGGCACCAGAGTTCGTTCGCTTGTGCCGCCAAGTTCGAAGTGGTGGTGTAGCGGGGCCATACGGAAGACCCGGCGTCCTTGTCCATCCGCTCCTTTGGTGGCTTTGAATACCCACACCTGAATGATGACGGACAACGATTCCGCTAGGAAAACGCCTCCCATGACAAGCAGTGGCCAAAGGCTGTTGGACAGTAGGGCGATTGCGGTTAGGGCAGCACCCATTGCGAGGGAACCTGTGTCGCCCATAAAGACACGCGCTGGATGGCGGTTAAACACCAAAAACCCCAGCCAGGTGCCGGCCATCGTCATGCAATATCCAGCGAGGGCAGGGTCGCCATGGTTGCCGCGCAACATCAGTTGAAGCGCTAACCCGGTGAAGACGAGTGCCCCGCAGCCGGATGCCAAGCCATCCAGGCCATCGGTGAGATTGGTGGCGTTGCTTTCCGCGAGAAAGACAAATAAGCCCAGGGGCCAGATCAACAAGCCCAGGGGCAGGCTTTGTCCGAATGGCAACGCCACAGTGCTGCTAATCCATCCCTGCCAGGCGGCGATCGCTAAAAAAACGATGGCTGCTGTTGTTTGCAGTAATAACTTGCCCCGTGGTGTGAGACCGGTATTGGTTCGTAGTGTGAGGCTTCGCCAATCGTCAAATCCACCGATCAGCATGTAAGCCAGGGTTACGCCCGAAACTGCCAGGAGCTGTTGTGAGGCCTCCGGTTCGCGCGTGATCCAGCTGCCGAGAATCACCCCAACGGGAACCACCAAGAGGCCGCCCATTGTTGGCGTACCCGATTTACTTTGATGCCCGCTGGGTCCCTCTTCTCGAATCACCTGCCCCATTTTCAGAGCTTTGAGACGGGGAATCCCCAACCCAGCTACGGCCATCGAAACCACCGCTGCTAGCAGTAGGGGCAGGGTGAGTTGAGAATTGCTGACCCACTTATCCGCAGCAAGACTTGCAGCGAAGACAAACAGGATGAGCAGGGTTGCACTGAAAGCACCTTTCCCCCACCAGGGTTGAGCAGTCGTCTCCGTGGATGTCACGGGTTTATCGCTTGGTTCTTGGACCCTAAAGCAGTTGCCTTGACTGATTTAATTGCAGCTTCGGTAGTGGGTCAGGACTCCCATTGCTCTTCGTTTTGTTCGTCGGCATTGTTGTACTCCTCTTTTTCTCCCATCAATGCCGAGAGTTCTTCTTCCTCCACGGTGCTTACTTCAGGCGAGCCAGATTCCTCGTCTGCGACGAGACGTCCACTGGTTTCCAACCAAGACAACAAATCCGGTTCTTCACGCAAGGGCAAGACCGGGGCTGGGTCCTTCCGTCCGTAACGGGTGAGGGATGGGTTGACGTTGTCTAACGCGTTTGTATCAACCAGAGCACCCATGCGCGACCTGAACTCGGAACCAATCAATCATCATAGAACATCTTCAATTCTGATTCCCCAATGCCGAAACCAATGCTGATCGGGTTGGTCTGGGGCATCGCGTTGTTGATCAGTGGGGGTCTTCGTTTATGGGGAGAGCTTCGGCCCCTCCCCCTGCAGGCGCCGTCAGCGTTGGTTCTGTTGATCGTTTTTTTGCCATCAATTCTTCTAGGGGTATGGCTTGTGGTGGCGACTGCATCTGGGGTGGACGACGGGACGCGAGAATCAAAGACGATTGATTCGGAGAGCCGTTGATGGGCCGCGCGAAAAAGGTTGTGCTCGCCTACTCCGGTGGGGTTGATACCAGCGTCTGCATTCCTTACCTCAAGCAGGAATGGGGAGTGGAAGAGGTCATTACCTTTGCGGCGGATCTGGGCCAAGGGGATGAATTAGAGCCCATTCGTCAGAAGGCTCTTGACGCTGGGGCTAGTCAGTCTCTTGTCGGAGATCTGATTCAGCCCTTCATCCAAGACTTCGCGTTCCCAGCGATTCGAGCGAATGCCCTTTACGAAGGTCGTTATCCCTTATCCACTGCTTTGGCTCGCCCTTTGATTGCCAAACGACTGGTGGAGGTTGCCCGCGAGGTGGGTGCTGACGCCGTAGCCCATGGCTGTACAGGAAAAGGCAACGACCAGGTGCGTTTCGATGTGGCGATCGCCTCCCTAGCTCCAGACCTCAAGGTGCTAACGCCCGCGAGGGAATGGGGAATGAGCCGAGAAGAAACGATCGCCTATGGCGAGCGTTTTGGCATGCCATCGCCGGTGAGTAAAAAATCGCCGTACTCGATTGATTTGAATTTGTTGGGGCGCAGTATTGAGGCGGGTCCTCTTGAAGATCCGATGGTGGCGCCTCCGGAAGAGGTGTTCGCGATGACGCGCTCGATTACGGATGCACCTGATGCATTTGAGGAGATCGAGATCAGGTTTGAGAGTGGTAATCCCGTCGCCATCAATGGTCAGAGCTTGGATCCTGTCGCCATGATTCGTGAGGCCAATCGTTTGGCCGGGACCCACGGGATTGGTCGTCTCGACATGATTGAGAACCGTGTGGTGGGAATTAAATCAAGGGAGATCTACGAAACCCCAGGTCTGTTGTTGTTAATCCAGGCGCACCAAGAACTCGAGAGTCTCACCCTCGCGGCGGACGTTCTTCGCAGCAAACGCCAACTGGAGATGCAGTGGTCCGATTTGGTGTATCAGGGTCTTTGGTTTGGCCCTCTTAAGGAGGCCTTGGATGGCTTCATGGATCGCACGCAAGAGCATGTCAATGGCGTGGTGCGTTTAAGGCTGCATAAGGGCAACGCAACCGTGATTGGTCGAGGTTCCAGCGATAGCAGTTTGTACGTGCCTGAAATGGCCTCCTACGGCAGTGAGGATCAATTTGATCATCGGGCTGCAGAGGGATTCATTTATGTCTGGGGATTGCCGATTCGTCTTTGGGCGGCCTCGAAACGTTCGTCACGCTGAGCGCTGACGGGATTTCAGAAAAGACATCAGGTTGATCCCTGGGAAACGCACCACGTTGTCTGGGGATTTGGTGGATTGCAGTAAGGGAGTATCAGCCTCTGAAGTGCTCGTCTTTTGTTGTTCTAAGAGCAGCTGGTATCGCTCCAAAATGGGTGCCAGGCGTTCTTGGAACTTGCGTTCAAACAAATCGGGTAATTAATTGAGCAAGGCGTCGTAAGCAGCAACTTGCTGCTCAAGCTCTTCGATGCGTTGCTCCAGAAACTTGTCGTTTTTGGTTGGAATGGGCGGCTCCAACCACTGTTGTTCTGGTACCTGTGGTTCGGAGTGGGTCGGATCCATGAACGGACGTTATCGCCCGTCCATGGACTCAACAACTGCGCTTAGGAGGCTTCTGGTTCTGGGGTTTCTGCTGCCTCCTGGGCTGGTGCAGGAGCTTCTGTGCCGGGAACGACTCGAGGAGCAGGTAAAGGACCCTCTTGCTTCACGGTGAGGTAGCGAATCACGTCTTCGCTAATCCGCATTGCTTTTTCCAGCACCTCAACCTGCTGGCCATCGCCGTTATGGCTGAGTTGCACGTAGATGCCTTCTTTGTGCTTAGCGATCGGATAAGCGAGTCGTCGCTTGCCTCGCATCTGGTTGTCGAGAACCTCGGCACCCGCTTCCACGATCATGTCGCGGTATTTGGTGACGTGGCTTTCAACTTCTTCCTCCGGGATATCCGGACGAAGGATGTACATGGTCTCGTAATACGGATCGAGCGTCATGGGCTGTGCCGACTGGGGACTTCAGGCTCACCGAAGTGAGCGACGAATCCAATACCTTATCTCCTCGCGTGCGCAAGGACCCTCCTCAATAGAGCTGCATGCGCACGGCTTGGCTGAGCCCTGGCAAATCGGGCTCACGCCCCCGAAGGCATTCGACGATCGCGAATACCAAGATGGCCAGGACTGCAATGACAACTGTGCTGGAGAGGGTTCCCACAAGCAAAGTGTCTCCGCCAATGGGTCTTAACAAAATGCTGAAGGCGAAGCTCAGAACTATCACCACGATGTCGGTGAGTAGAGCTTGGAGAGCGTTGAAACGCAGGAAGTAAGGCACGTTGGGATTGCGAACAACGCCCAGAAACAAGACGAAAAAGAGCAACAGACCGCCAAATGGCACAACCCGTTGCAACTGAATAAACGGAATCGCTGGAACGATCAGCAATCGCAAGAGCGGAATTTGGTTGAAGAGCCCATCCATGCCAAGGCCGAATGGCACTGCATCACCCCACGGCAGCAGGTAGATCAATGGGGCGACGCATCGCTGCCAGAGGGGTATCTCCAAGGTCGATCAATTAATTCAACTGACGCTAGCTAGGGGTTTAGGGCAGCTTCGGCAGCACGTCGCATGGTCTCGACTGGAACATCGTTGCGATCACTCCACAGGCGAAGTGATGCAGCACCTTGTTGCACCAGCATTTCCAGACCGTCGATGCATCTGTGGCCTCGGGATTGTCCCCAACGGAGCCAAGCGGTGGGGCGTGGTGTGTAAACGAGGTCGTAGAGCATTGCGGATCCTTGCAACTGGCTCCAGATCGCTTCACCAAGGGGGAAGGCTTGGGCATCCCCATGTTGTGCCATGCCGACGGGGGTGGTGTTCACCACTAAATCTGCCCGCTTCATGAGCGAAGCAAGGTTTGGGGAGGACTGAAGACACGCGGTGAGTGGTGCGTCGTTGCTTTGAAGATCTGCAATGAATGCATCGAGGGCTTCTTGGCGGCGACCAATCACAGTGATGGAGGACAGTCTCAGGCTCTGCAGTCCTGCTGCAATCGCACGGGCGGAGCCACCGCAGCCGATGATCACCCCATGGCAATTCTGCCAACTGGATTGTTCGCCCAACGGGGTTAGGAAACCTTCCACATCGGTGTTAGTGCCGTGCCAGCCGCCGGAGTCGAGTGGGATCAGGGTATTCACGGCGCCAAGCCGTTTTGCGAGGGGGCTGAGCTCTTGGCACAGCTCGGCCACATCTTGTTTGTGCGGAATGGTCACGTTGAGGCCGCGGCAATTCACGGCTCGCAGACCTTGAAGGACTTCCTTGAGATTTTTGCTTGCGCAGGGGAGGGCGAGGTAGCTCCAATTCAGTTGCAAAGCCTGGAGTGCGGCGTTGTGCATCGCTGGCGATAGGGAGTGCCGCACAGGGTTGCCGAGCAGTCCTACTAGGCCTGTATCGCCGTTGATCATCGGGTCGCCGGATCGCTTCTCCAGCCTGCCTGTTCGGGAACCCCACCTCGCCTCTCATGGGGTCTCCTGATGAGGATGACGCCATACAGATCACTTTTTAGGGAAGGGCACCGATGGGCAAAGTTGTCGGCATTGACCTTGGCACCACGAACAGCTGCGTTTCTGTGATGGAGGGTGGCAAGCCCACCGTTATCGCTAACGCCGAGGGCTTCCGCACAACGCCCTCCGTTGTTGCCTACACAAAGAACCAAGACCAACTGGTTGGCCAAATCGCCAAACGCCAGGCGGTGATGAATCCGGCTAACACGTTTTATTCGGTCAAGCGCTTCATCGGCCGTCGGGTTGATGAGGTGAGCGAGGAACAGAAGGAAGTGAGTTACGGAGTCGAAAAATCCGGCTCGAACGTGAAAGTGAAATGTCCTGTGTTGGACAAGCAGTTTGCCCCGGAAGAGGTGTCTGCTCAGGTGTTGCGCAAGTTGGCGGAAGATGCAGGCAAGTATTTGGGAGAGAGCGTCACCCAAGCGGTCATCACAGTTCCTGCGTACTTCAACGACTCACAGCGCCAGGCGACGAAGGATGCTGGAAAGATCGCTGGCCTTGAGGTGCTTCGCATCATCAACGAGCCCACAGCGGCGGCGTTGGCCTACGGCCTAGATAAAAAGAGCAACGAACGAATTCTGGTTTTTGACCTCGGCGGCGGCACATTCGATGTTTCTGTTTTGGAGGTTGGCGATGGAGTTTTCGAAGTTCTGTCCACCTCCGGTGACACCCACCTCGGTGGTGATGATTTCGACAAAGTGATCGTTGATCACTTGGCTGCAACGTTCAAATCGAACGAAGGTATTGATCTGCGCCAGGACAAGCAAGCTCTGCAGAGACTTACTGAAGCCGCTGAAAAAGCCAAGATCGAGCTCTCCAACGCAACCCAAAGCGAGATCAATTTGCCGTTTATTACGGCGACCCCTGAGGGGCCAAAGCACCTCGATCTCACTTTGACGCGGGCCAAATTCGAGGAATTGGCATCGAATCTGATCGACCGCTGCCGGGTTCCCGTGGAGCAGGCTCTGAAAGACGCCAAGTTGTCTTCAGGTGAACTCGACGAAATCGTGATGGTGGGTGGCTCCACCCGCATCCCAGCCGTTCTTGAACTGGTCAAGCGCACCACGAGTAAAGATCCGAACCAAACGGTCAACCCTGACGAGGTGGTGGCTGTTGGTGCTGCGATTCAGGGGGGCGTTCTTGCCGGAGAGGTGAAGGACATTCTTCTTCTGGATGTCACGCCGTTGTCCTTGGGTGTGGAGACCCTGGGTGGTGTGATGACCAAAATGATCACCCGCAACACCACTGTTCCCACCAAGAAGTCGGAGACCTATTCCACGGCTGTTGACGGTCAGACGAACGTGGAAATTCACGTGCTCCAGGGTGAGCGCGAAATGGCATCGGACAACAAGTCTCTTGGAACCTTCCGGCTCGATGGCATCCCCCCTGCTCCTCGGGGTGTTCCTCAAATTGAGGTGACGTTCGATATCGACGCCAACGGAATCCTGAGCGTCACTGCCAAGGACAAGGGCAGCGGCAAGGAGCAGTCCATCTCGATTACCGGTGCTTCGACCCTGTCGGATTCCGAGGTTGACAAGATGGTGAAGGACGCCGAGACCAACGCCAGCGCTGACAAGGAGAAGCGTGAAAAGATCGACCTGAAGAATCAGGCCGAAACCCTCGTTTATCAGGCTGAAAAGCAGATGGGCGAACTGGGCGACAAGGTTGATGCCGATGCCAAGGCAAAGGTGGAAGAGAAGCGCGTCAAGCTCAAGGACGCTGTCGAAGCAGAGGATTACGACGCGATGAAGACCCTGCTGGAGGAATTGCAGCAGGAGCTCTACACCGTGGGTGCATCGGTTTACCAACAAGACGGTGCTCAAGCCGGCGGTGCAGCCCCTGAAGGCGACGCCGCAGGTGGTGCCAATGGTGCTGCTGGTGGCGGAAACGCCGCCGACGACGTGATCGATGCGGAATTCACCGAAACCAAATAATTTCCCGATCTCACTTCTTGAGTTGAGGGCCCATTTAGGGCCCTTTTTTATTGGGATTGTTCAAAAACCGTTGGCATCATTAGCGAAGCCATTGGCGATCCATTCAGCCGTTGCGGGAGCGAGTAAAACGCCGTTTCGGTAATGGCCCGAGGCCAAAATGAGTCCTGGTTCGAGTGCTTCGAGCAGTGGAGCCGGGCGGTCCACCGGACGTGCGCGTAAACCGCTCCATTGCTCAATCGGTTCGGCGTCTTTTAACCAGGTTGGTGCTCTGTCGTTCAGAGATCGCATTAGTGCTAAGGGGCTGTGCGCCGCTGAATCTCCTGGCTCGACGGTTGCTCCCAGAAGCAACCGTTTTGGGCCGTTCGGGATCAAATTAAATCCCTGATCCACCAGCACACTGGGCCATCCTTGCCAATTGGAGGGTCCATCGGCGCATTGGAGGGCAAGGGCTTGTCCTAAGACTGGGCTGATCGGACGACTGTGACCCAGCGGTTCGATGAGAGCAGGGCTTGCCAGTGCCGCGCAGATCACGACAGCATCGTGAACGCTTCTGTGACCTCCGCTGCCGTTGAGCTGCCAGCCAGGATTCTTGCGCGTTAGGGCATCGACGGGCTCTGGGACAAGCTCGACGGAACTTGATGCAAGGGCTAAGCGAAGAGCTTTTTGCAACAGCACTGGGTTGATTCGGCCATCGTTCTTGGATCGCAGTGCTCCGAACTGAGCGGTTGGCCAAATCGTCTCAATGTCGCCAGGCGGGATGGCCTGTATGCCCAGATGACTTCTGTCGGATGCGAGCTTCCGCATGCGCTCAAAGGCGGAGGCGTCCTCTGCGATTTGAATCAGGGATCGATTCAGGCTGAGCGCTGGTTCGAACCGTTGCAGTTCCGCAATCCACTTGGGCCAGAGCGCCATGCTGCGCTGGCGCAGTCTCCATCCGCGACCACTGGAGCGACGGAACACATGCCCCATCAGCACACCCAGGGAGGCGCTGGTGCCGTTACCTCTGCTGCTAGGAATCCCCGTTTCGCTGGGCTGATTCAGCCTCGGATCGAATAGGGCGACCTGATGTCCCCATTGAGACAGCTGCCAAGCAGTGCTGAGCCCAATGGCTCCAGCACCAACAACAGCGACGGAATGGCTCAGCTCAAAGCCTCAGCTGGAATGACATCGGAATAGGCATCAAAACTTGCAGCCAGACTGCTGTAAGCCTTCTGCATCTGACCGGCATCCTGCAGGCGTGCTGCTTCATCAAGGCCTGCCAAGGCGTCTTTCAAAGAGCGCGCCAGCTTGTCGGCGTTTTTGCGCTCAGCGCGATCCAGGCTTTTGTTGATGAACAACATTTCGCGACCCACTTCCTGCATGGGGCCGTGAATCAAGTTGCGGGTGAAGGTCCAGTCCTGATCACTGACAAGACGAGCGAGTTCCGGCAAACGTGCTTTCGTGTCCGTGAATGCTTCGGCTTGACGCTTCAGAACGCTCAGATCGTCGGGTTTGCTGGATGCGGCTTCACTGCTGGCCGGAATCATCAAACCCCAACAAAGGCCGATGCAGAGGCAGAACGCGGCGAGGCGGCGTATGGCCTTCAGCATGATTAGAAAATAATTTCTGCGACTTTAACCAGAGGCTTTGTTGCGGGAGAATTTGTTTTTAAAAGTGTGATGGTGAGTGAGGTCACGGTCATCCTTCAGATGATCTGTCCCGATCGTTCTGGTCTTGTGAGTGATCTTGCGGGGTGGGTGGCTGCGAATGGTGGAAACATCCGCCATGCCGACCATCACACCGACGTGGGTGCTGGCTTGTTCCTGAGTCGGATTGAATGGACGCTCGACGGGTTTGGGATTCCTCGACAGGCTCTGCCGGAAGCGGCCTGTGCGCTTGCAGATCGGCTCAAGGGTCAGGTCCAGCTTCATTTTTCTGATGATCTGCCAAAAGTGGCAATCTTGGCCAGTAAGCAGAGCCACTGTTTGTTTGACCTGCTCTGGCGCGTGCAGAGCGGTGAATTGGCGATGCAAGTGCCTTTGGTGATTGCCAATCACCCTGATTTAGAAGAGCTATGCAAGGGTTTTGGCGTCCCCTTCTTTTGTGTTCCGGTGACCCCGGCATCAAAGTCCGAGGCAGAGCTCACGATTCTTCGTTTGCTGGAAGAACACGGGATTGAACTTGTTGTTCTTGCCAAGTACATGCAGGTGCTCAGCTCTGGATTCCTCGAGCGCTTTCCCAATGTGATCAACATCCATCACTCGTTCCTCCCGGCTTTTAAGGGTGCTCAGCCCTATCACCGTGCATGGGAACGAGGCGTCAAATTAATTGGTGCCACCGCGCATTACGTCACCGAAGATCTTGATGACGGACCGATCATTGAGCAGACGACTGTTCACGTCAGTCATCGGGATGAAGTGAGTGACCTGATTCGGAAGGGCCGCGACACCGAACGGCTGGCCCTAGCAAGGGCCCTTCGTTTGCATTTGCGACGCCAGGTGATGGTGTATCGCGGCCGTACAGCAGTGTTCGCGTGATGGGGTTGGTGGTGTGAGAAAGCTCTCTGGAGGCCAGACATTTCGACTGGGCATGCTTTTGCTTCCCTCCAGTGCCCTGTTGGGGGGGCTCTGCTTTCTGGTGGCTTGCATCAGCGGCAGCCAAGGCCGTGAGCAGCCGATCTGGCGCGATCCGTGGATGCAGCCGTTGTTGTTGGCTGGTTTGCTGATGTTGGGGGGGGCTTGTTTTGCCCACTCAGGAGCTTTGGCCTGGGCGGGCCTGGCCAATTGGCTGCCCTTCTTTTGGGCGTTCTGGGCTTGTCGACCTCACCTCGAGACGGCGAAACAACGTCGCCAGGCGGCTTGGATGCTCGTGGCTGGCACGGTGCCCGTATTGGTCACGGGGTTTGGGCAGATGCTTTTGGGCTGGTCTGGTCCTTGGCAACTCGGGGGTGGGGCGATTGTTTGGTTTGTTGCCCCCGGAGGAGAACCCAGCGGTCGTCTTTCTGGCTTGTTTGATTACGCCAACATTGCTGGGGCTTGGTTAGGCGCGGTGTGGCCTCTGATGTTGGCGTGTGTGCTCCGACCAGATGGTTGGTGGCGGCGTAGTGGTGCATTGGCCTTAGCCCTGTCGACGGCTGTTGCGGTGTTGTTGACTCAGTCCAGAAATGCCATGGGCGCCCTTGCCCTTGCGTTGCCATTGGTGGTCGGGCCATTGCAGTGGACTTGGCTGCTGCCGCTTTTGGCGGTGTTAACCGTGCCCTTGGTTTTGGCGGTGTTGCCGGGCATTCCGATCGGTTTAAAAAGTTGGTCCGTCGCCCTCTTGCCTGATCGAATTGCAGAGCGCCTGTTGGATCAAGAAACGCCGACGGCTTGGAAGCACACCCGCCTAGGCCAGTGGGTTTATGGCATCGAACTGGTGGCGGCCCGCCCTTGGTTCGGATGGGGTGCGGCTGCGTTCAGCGTGCTGTACCCCATCTATGCGGCGAAGCGGTGGCATGGCCATTCCCATAATTTGCCGCTGGAGCTGGCGATCAGTTATGGGTTGCCGGTCACTGTTCTGATTGTTGGCACGGTGTTTCTCCTGTTGGTCGTTGCGCTGAAACGTGGAATGTTGCAGCGAGACCCCCTCGAGCGGGCTTGGTGGGCGGCCGCGCTCGTGATGCTGATGATGCATGCCACCGATCTGCCACTGTTCGACAGCAGGATGAACATTCTTGGCTGGGTGTTGCTCGCTGGATTGGCGAACGTCAGCCGGCTGTCAAAGCTTGATCGTGATGCTCTTTCAGTTTCTGGGGAGTCAGCGGACCTCTGAGATGCGTCCAAGGCAAGGTGCGCTGGGTGTCCCATGGGTCATGCACCACGTCTGCCCATGGAGGTGGGAGCGGCTGTGTTGGTCCGGGCATTGGTTCCAGTTCACCGTTCAACGCAGCGCGGTATGTCTTTTTCCATCCGCCCATGCTTTCCCGACCATCGCCCACGGCAGCGATCACGGGGGCTAAGCGGCGATCACTTCTGGAGAGCAAGGCCTGAATCACGCTCCAGCCATAACTTTCCGGACGGAATTCAATCCCTTTTGGTTTCAGCTGTTTCGCCAGCCGTTTCAGACGTTTCTCCGCTTCTGGTCGGACGCCTTGCCATTGGAACGGTGTTTGGGCTTTTGGAACGAACGTGCTCACTCCGAGGGTGAACCGCAGCCTTTTGGTGTCACGTTTCAGTGCCAAAAGCAGTTCTGCAGTGGCTTCGATGTCGTCATCGGTTTCGGTGGGTAGCCCGGCCATTCCGTACAACTTGAGCCCGGTCAGACCGCCCTCTTTGGCGTGGCGGGCAGCTGCATGGATGGCTTCGGTGGTGAGTTTTTTGTTGACGACCTCTCGCATGCGTTCGCTACCACTTTCGATCGCAATCGTGAGCGAGCGGCTGCCGCGTTTCGACAAGATTCTTGTGAGTTCGGGGGTCACGGTGGCGGCCCGTACGGAGCTCACACTGATGCGGGTTCCATCAAAGCGATCCTGATCCAGCCACTGCAGAAGGTCTGAGAACTGGGGATGTTGGGTGACGGATGCCCCCAGAAGCCCGAGGCGCTTGGTGGCGGTTAATCCTTTTTCAACGGCGGGGATGAGGCCGTCATCAAGGGATGGAGTGCGGAAGGGCAGGGTTAGATAACTGGCTAAGCAAAATCTGCAGAGCTCCGGACAACTGCGCACAACCTCCACCATGTGGATGTCGGGCCAAGCTGCTTCTGGTGTTACGACTGTGGAGTGGCTGAGCGTGTTTCCACGCCAGGTTTGTTTTTCAACCAGCGCTGGGATCGCTGAATCAATCGGTTCCACAGCCAGCAAGGTCCCGTCCGTTTCGTAGCGAGGCGCATAGAGCGAAGGCACATACACCCCGGGCACTTGGGCTAGGTGCCGCAAGCGTTCGTTTCGTGGACTGTGGCGGCACTGCTGCAGTGCATCGATGAAGGCGGGCAGCAGTAATTCGCCGTCTCCAAGGAGCACGGCATCGAAAAAGGGAGCGAGCGGTTCTGGGTTGGCGGTCAGCACTGGGCCCCCGCCGAACACGATGGGGTCATCGTCATTGCGCTCGGTGGCCCAGATCGGAATGCGTTGGTTGCGTAAGAGCTCAGGAAGCACCGGCCCATCCAATTCCCAACTCAGGGATAGACCGAAGAGGTCGCAGTGTCGCGGTAGTGGATCGCCTTGGTCGGTAAATAGGCGGCGAACGTCGACGTCATGCCGTTGGGCGAGGGTGGCCCAGACGATTTGGTACCCCAGGCTTGTGATGCCCACGGAGTATGTGCTTGGGAAGGCCAGTACGGCCCGCAGTGCATCAGGATCCGGCGGGGCTGGATCAAATAGGAGGGTTTCCTGATTCAGGAGATCAAGATTGGCTGTCTTCTCATCCTGCAGCTTTGCTGGTCAGCGTGACGTTGACGATGCATGGTTTTGTTGGTTTGAAGTCAACAAATTAATCAAAGCCAATTAATTGCGGAAATTTTAGAATATCTGGCTTAAATATTTTATGCTGTTAGGTAATTTTAGTGGTGCTAATGAGCTTTAGCTTGATACTTTTTGGTTTAATTATTTGTTGCTCTTTGTTCGCTTTTCGTCTGCACTCTCCATGCTCATTTGGCGTTCATATATGGAATGAGGATTGAAGAGTCGGGCGATCAGAAAACTGGTGAGGCAGGCCACCAGGATTGGTTTCAGGATCAGTAGGTCTTTCACCAATGCAAAGGCCAGGAACATTGCAGTGATGGGTGTGCGTGAACAGCCCGCTACGAAAGCGCCCATACCTGCGAAAACGTAGGTATTGGGAAGATGGCCGGTGAGGGATTGAACCCAATCGCCACAGGCCAAGCCCATGGCTCCCCCAAGGGTGAGCATGGGCATGAACAGACCGCCCGGTGCGCCGGAAGCCGCTGCCAGACCAGTGCTGAAAAACAGCACCACGAATCCTGCTAACGCTTGCGACACCCCCGTTTCGCTTGAGCCAATCATGTGGAACAGTTCATCGAGGTTGTGGAAGCTCGATGGCAAGGCGGCATAGACGCTGCCTAAAACGAGTCCGCTCAGACTCATGCGCAAAATCAGTCTGTTGCCAAACCAATGCTGTCCTTGGCGTTGCATCATCAGCACATAGCGGGTGTAAAGCTCCGCTAAGACACCAATTAAGGCGCCAAGGCTGATTAGATAAATCACATCGATGGGAAAAAATTCCACATCAATTGGAAATTTGCGTTCGAGTAAAAATCCCAGATTGGGTTGGAATCCCTTCGCACCAGACCCCAGTCCGAATACACCCAACACATCCGCCCATGTGTCTGCAGAAAAAGTGGTGATTAAAACCAGTAACAGCACTACCGGTCTTGCCGAGTGCAGTAATTCTTCGATCGCATAGATGAAGCCACCGAGCGGTGCGCTGAACACGGCAGCGATGCCAGCACCGCCGCCGGCCGCAACGATGACGCGCCGAAATGCGATGGGTGCTTTCAGCCATCGCGACATTTGCCAGGCGACGGATCCACCCATTTGAACGGCTGGACCCTCAGGGCCAAGGGGGAAGCCGCAGCCGATAGCAATGATTCCCGCCACCAGCTTCACAAGACCCACGCGTAAGCCCATGGGAACCGACTTGTGACGCAGAAAACCCATGATGTGGGTGACCCCTGCGCCTGCGGCAGCTGGCGCAAAGTTGCTAATCAGCCATCCGGACACGAAGCCTCCGAATGTGCCTAAAACGGGTAAAACAATCCAGGCAGGAACCTCGTGAAGAAGATCACGCCGCCAATCACTTAAAACATGAATACCGCTTTGAAATAACAGACCGGTGATCGTGGCTCCAAGGCCTGTTAAAGACAGGGCCAGAACCACAACAAACCAGCGGCGTTCGAGCAGGCGTCGAATACTGCGGCTTGAGATCAGAGGATCGCTTTTTTGGTTTTGGTCGTTGTTGTCTTGCAAGGTTGGTTTCAGGCTTGCGCCAGAACTGCCGCTTCGTCGTCGGCGCTCATCACACGCCCTTCATCTTCGAATCCAGCAATTTGGTCGAAGTTCAGATATCGGTAAAGCTCATCCGACAGAGGATTGATCTTTTCTGCGGCAATGCGTTGGTACTCCTCGGGGTTGGGAATGCGACCTAAAAGTGCACAAACGGCTGCCAGCTCTGCACTTCCGAGATACACCTGGGCGCCTTTTCCCAAACGATTGTTGAAGTTGCGTGTGCTGGTGGAGAACACGGTGGTGTCGTCGTCCACACGGGCCTGATTTCCCATGCAGAGGGAGCATCCAGGCATTTCCATTCGACTACCAGCTGCTTCGAAGGTGGCGTAGTACCCCTCTTGCTTCAGCATTTCTTCGTCCATCCTTGTGGGTGGACAAACCCAGAGTCGAGCTTTGTTGGTGCCGGAACCTTCCAGCACTTTCGCGGCGGCGCGGTAATGGCCGATGTTGGTCATGCACGAACCAATGAAAACCTCCTGAACGGCGTTTCCAGCCACTTCGCTCAGCAGCTTCACATTGTCGGGATCGTTGGGGCAGGCCAGAACCGGTTCGGTGAGTTCATCGAGATTGATCTCAAGGATCTCGGCGTATTCCGCATCGGGATCCGCCTGAAGAAGCTGGGGATTCGCCAGCCAGTCTTCCATCGCTTTCACCCGTCGCGCGAGGGTTCGCGCATCGCTGTAGCCCCGCGCGATCATGTTCTTGAGCAAGGCCACATTGCTGCGTAAGTATTCACTCACCGTTGCTTCGGAGAGTTTGATGGTGCAGCCCGCGCACGATCGCTCTGCTGTGGCGTCGGTGAGTTCAAAGGCCTGTTCGAGTTTCAGATCAGGAAGACCTTCGATTTCCATGATTCGGCCATTGAAAATATTTTTTTTGTTGGCTTTTTCCACTGTGAGCAGGCCCCGTTGAATGGCCACCCACGGGATGGCATTCACCACATCTCGTAAGGTCACGCCCGGCTGCAGTGCGCCGCTGAATCGCACTAAAACAGATTCCGGCATATCCAAAGGCATGGCGCCGATGGCCGCGGCAAACGCCACCAAGCCTGAACCTGCTGGGAACGAAATACCGAGGGGGAATCGGGTGTGACTGTCCCCCCCTGTACCCACGGTGTCTGGCAGAAGCATGCGATTCAGCCAGCTGTGGATAATCCCGTCTCCGGGTCGCAGGGCGACTCCGCCGCGCTGAGCAAAGAAATCGGGAAGGTCTTGTTGGGTTTGGAGGTCGACAGGCTTCGGATAGGCCGCTGTATGGCAGAAGCTCTGCATCACTAAGTCGGAGGAGAAACCCAGACAAGCCAGTTCCTTCATCTCGTCACGGGTCATCGGACCTGTGGTGTCTTGAGAGCCGACCGTGGCCATGAGCGGTTCGCAGCTCGTTCCGGGCTTCACACCGGGGAGTCCACAGGCTTTGCCAACCATTTTTTGGGCCAAGGTGAATCCTTTGCCGTTGTCCTGAGGGGTGCTCGGGCGAATAAATACCTCTGAGGGAGGAAGTCCCAGCTGGTTGCGAACTTTGTCGGTGAGGGCCCTGCCGATCATGAGAGGAATTCGGCCGCCAGCCCGCACCTCATCGCTGATCGTGCTGGGTTTCAAATCGAAGTGGCTGATCACCGTTCCATCGCGTTCGACCGTGCCGGCATGGGGACGGATCGTGATCACATCACCTGTGTTCAGTTGGCTGACATCACACTCGATTGGAAGCGCGCCGGAATCTTCCGCGGTGTTGAAAAAGATTGGGGCGATTTTGCCGCCGAGAATTACGCCTCCAGCGCGTTTGTTTGGCACGTGGGGAATGTCATTACCCGTATGCCAAAGAACGGAGTTGATCGCACTTTTTCGTGAGCTGCCTGTGCCCACCACATCGCCGACGTAGGCCACTGGATGGCCGTTCTCTTTCAGCTTCGCAATGGTCTTGAGCCCGTTGGGGTCTCGCGTCTCCAGCATCGCCAGAGCATGCAGGGGGATGTCAGGCCGCGTTGTGGCATGGGTGGCTGGGGAGAGGTCGTCGGTGTTGGTTTCTCCGTCCACCTTGAACACGGTCACGGTGATCGATTCGGCTAGCTCGGCCCTTGTTGTGAACCATTCCGCAGCTGCCCAACTATCGACCACCTGCTTGGCGAAGCGATTGCTGGTGGCCAAGTCCATCACTTCATTGAAGGCGTCGTAGACCAGCAGCGTGCGGCTCAGGCCTTGGGCTGCACATTTGGCTAGTTGCTCATCACTGTTGTTCAGCAGTTCGATCAGCGCAGCCACGTTGTAGCCGCCAACCATCGTTCCCAGGAGCCGTGCTGCTTCAAGGGGCGCAACGAAAGGACTGGTCGCGTTGCCCTGGGCTACAGCGCTAAGCCATGTGGCTTTCACATACGCGGCTTCATCCACCCCAGGCGGAATGCGATCACTGAGCAGCTCCAGCAGGATCTGCTTCTGATCTGTCGGCGGATTTTCGAGCAGTTGGGTGAGGTCTTTGGTTTGCTCAGCAGTCAGCGGCAACGCCGGAACGCCCTGGGCTTCTCGTTCTGCGGCCAGCTTGCTGTAGGCGTTCAGCATGGTGATCAAAGTGCGTGGCTGATGTCCATTCTTCATGGACACGGGTCGGTTGATCGAATGCCGATGCGTAACCTTGGATTCATCTGGCTTTTTGGTTATGGCCACCACTTCAGATCTGCATGTGGTGGAGACCCGTCCTTTGGTCGCACCCGCTCTACTGCATCAAGACTTAGCGCCCGATGCGAGCGCTTTGAACACCGTGACATCAGCACGGAAGCGCATTCAAGCCATCCTTCGTGGGGATGATCAACGTTTGCTGGCGGTGGTGGGTCCGTGTTCCGTTCACGATGTTGCAGCGGCGCGGGAGTATGCGGAACGCCTGGCTCCGATCCGAGAGCGACTCAAGGATCGATTGGAAGTTGTGATGCGGGTGTACTTCGAGAAGCCGAGAACAACAGTTGGTTGGAAAGGTCTGATTAACGATCCTCACCTTGATAGCTCCTACGACATCAATACAGGTCTTCGTCGCGCTCGTGCACTCTTGTTGGATTTGGCCCATGAGGGCATGCCTGCCGCAACAGAGTTGCTAGATCCTGTTGTCCCGCAATACATCGCTGACTTGATCAGTTGGACCGCCATTGGCGCTCGGACCACTGAAAGCCAAACCCATCGGGAGATGGCCTCTGGATTGTCGATGCCGATTGGATACAAAAACAGCACAGATGGCAGTGCCACGATTGCCATTAACGCGATGCAATCGGCGTCTAAGCCCCATCACTTTCTTGGTATTAATGGAGATGGACAGGCTTCGATTGTGAGCACAACGGGTAACCCTGATGGACATCTTGTGTTGCGTGGTGGTAACCGAGGTAGTAATTATCACGTTGATGCTGTCACTGAGGCCGCGGCTGAACTCAAGAAATATGGTCTAGAAGATCGCTTAATGGTTGACTGCAGCCATGCTAATTCCAATAAGGATTTCCGTCGTCAGTCGGATGTACTGGCCTCGATTGCTGATCAGTTGCGCTCCGGCTCAAAGCATTTGATGGGAGTGATGATTGAGAGTCACTTGGTGGAGGGAAATCAAAAAATACCGGCAGATTTGTCGCAACTCACCTATGGGCAAAGCATTACGGATGCTTGCATCAGCCTTGAAACAACAGAACAGATTTTGAATGATTTGGCAGACGCTGTTGGGGCTTGCCAGAAATAGCGTCAATTCTTTGAATGATACAGATTTAGTGATTTGAAGGCGGATATTTTTAGTGTGTTATTGAGCTATGGGATTAACGCTGACCATGCAAGGCCGACCCCTAAGGGGACGGTGAGATTGTCCAGTCCTCGCATGCTGATTTGCTCGAGGCCTGTTGCTCCTAATCCAATGGCAATCGCAATCGGCAGCGAGATTATGTGGTTCGTGACATTAGACAGGATCATGAGCACCAGTATTGAAACGATGGCCATGGTTGCGGTGCCACCAAACGATTTCGTTTGCTTAAAGATGATCCATTGAGGTGTCTTGAGTTGCCGTCCGATGAGTCCTGCGAGTCCGTCCCCCAGGGCCATCACCAACACTCCGGCGGTGACGGCATCGGGGCGATCTGGCCAAAACAGCGCCAGCAGAATTGTGATTGCTAACCCGTAGGCAATCGTGCCGTAACTGTTCCGATCAACCTCTTCAATGGCAGCGATGAATCGCCATTGATGATTGATGGCAGTGATCAAGGTGATGACTGCCGCACAAGGAATTGCAATGACTGAAGGAATCTCAAAAAGCCAAGCGAGGGGGACAACTGCCCCCGTGCCGATGTGGATGACCTTGCGATTGAGTTCTTTTTGCTGGGGCCAGATCTGACGCGATATCAGCGCTAATCCCACCACAAAGACCAACCAGATCGTAATGATGAGAGGCCCGCCGAATGCTGACAAAGCAATCAGGCGGCTTGCTGATGGTTTGTCATTGTGCGGAGTTTCAAAATTGCTTTCGCTTCCAGCTGACGCACGCGTTCGCGGGACACGTTGATCTGCCGACCGATTTCCGCAAGGGTTAACGGCTCTTCTCCTCCGAGACCAAAACGCAGTCGAAGAATTTTTTGTTCGCGCTCATTGAGTTGAGAGAGCCAGCCACCAAGATGTTCTTTCTGGATGCTGCGATCCATGCCTTCCATCGGCTCTTCCCCGTTGGGATCGGGAATGAGTTCACCAAGGGTGCTGCGGTCTTCTTCGCCTCGGGCATGGGCATCGAGGGATGCGCATGGTGCACTTTGGGTGATCAGATCTTCCAGTTCACGAGGTTCGATACCCATGGCGCTGGCCAGCTCAAGCCGGTTGGGCTGACGGCCAAAGCGATGCGAAAGCTCCCGAGAGATCCGGCGCATTTTTGATAATTTCTCGCTGATATGAATCGGTAGTCGAATCGTTCTTGCGCTGTTATCGATGGCGCGCGTCATGCCTTGGCGTATCCACCAGTAGGCATACGTTGAAAACTTGTATCCCATGGCCGGATCAAATTTATCGACGGCACGCTCGAGGCCAATTGCTCCCTCTTGAACGAGGTCGAGCAATTCCAAACCTTGGTTTTGATACTTCTTGGCCACGCTCACAACCAGTCGCAGGTTGGCTGCCATCATTCGATCGCGGGCGCGTTTTCCCATCCGGATCTTGTGCTTTTGTCGCGAAGTGAGTTCCTCTTGGGGCAACTCTTTGAGCTGTTTCATGTCTTGGACATGATGGGCGAGCTCGATTTCTTCGGCCGCGGTGAGCAGTGGAACGCGTCCAATACTGCTTAGATAAAAGCCAATGGAGTCTGTTGCCAAGCGTCCACTTTGACGTGAGGCTGAGCGGCGTCCGGTGGACGGCAAAGCAGGTTGCTTCCGGGTCGACTGAGTTGTCGGCTTGGAAGTCTCCAGAGGGATCCCCATCACCCTGGTCTCCTATTAAATTTGCTCAGAATTTAGCACTACGTTTGAACGGTAACTGAATTGAATTGGAAGAATTTCCGGAATCAATATTCCACGACTTGCCCTTATTCAAGGCCTTGAAAAGCTGGATTTCACTAGAGCAAAAAATAGTCTGTAGCTAAAATCACAGATTACTTATTGTTTCCTTGCGTTTTACTGCCCTGGGTGAAGTCCTCGGCTCCACAGGCTTGTGAGTTGAAGTTGGGAATTGCATTCGGGCTGATCATCTCCTGGCATGCGTTGCGTGAAGCTTCCATCAGCGTGCATATCCCAAGCACCTCGATTGTCTTGCATATAGAGGTCGAGTAAGCGTTCAAGCTTGCGGCGCAAGGCAGGTTCTTCAATCGGTGTAATGGCTTCGACGCGTCGATCCAGGTTGCGGGTCATCCAGTCGGCACTTCCGATATAAGCCTCAGGCACATCACCATTGGCAAACCAGAAGATGCGTGAATGTTCCAAGAACTGGCCCACAATGCTGATCACTTTGATGTTGTTGCTGAGACCTTCGCGCCCAGGAATAAGACTGCACATTCCGCGGATAATGAGTTCAATTTGAACGCCAACCTGCGATGCTTCGTAGAGCAGGGCGATAATGTCTGGATCGACAAGTGAATTCATTTTTGCTCGAATCACTCCTTGTCGACCTGCTTTGGCGTGATCAATTTCACGACGGATCAGAGACTCCATACCCTTCCGGAGGGTGACTGGGGCAACAAGAAGCCTTCGGAAACTCTGTTGCTTGGAGAAGCCTGTGAGGTAGTTGAACAGTTCTACTAGATCTTTGCCCAGCTCTGGACGTGTTGATAACAGCCCTAAATCTGTGTAAAGCTTTGATGTTTTTGAGTTGTAGTTACCCGTTCCAATGTGGACGTAGCTCTGGAGCTTTTCCTTTTCTTTGCGCACAACGAGTACGATCTTGGTGTGTGTCTTTAGCCCTAAAACTCCATAGACAACGTGAACTCCAGAGCGTTCTAAATGCCTTGCCCATTGGATATTGTTGTCTTCATCGAATCTGGCTTTGAGCTCTACCAGTGCCATGACTTGTTTTCCATTTTCGGCGGCGCGAATCAGGGCCGCGATGATTGGTGAGTCGGTCGAAGTTCGGTAGAGGGTCATTTTGATTCCCATCACCTTTGGGTCGTCGGCCGCTTGGTTGATGAACTCCTCAACTGTTGTTGAGAAGAGGTCGTAGGGGTGATGTAACAGGATGTCCTGTTGACGCATCACAGAAAAAATAGTTTCAAATTCTTCGGGTTTAATTGCGCCTTCATCAATCAGGTTCTGCTGAGTTCTTGCAAGGGTGCTTGGTGTTTGTCCAGTGTGAGACTTGCTTTTTAGTTTTGAAATTGGCAGACCTGTTAGGCCAAAGAGATCATCAAGTCCTAAAGGACCATCAATTTTGTAGAGATCGGCCTCTTCAACATTGAGTCCCGTCATCAGCATATCGATCACATCACTTGGCATTTCATTGGCAACTTCTAAGCGCACAACCTCGCCACCCATACGACGTTTTCGAAGACCTTGTTCAAGGGCAAGCATTAAATCGTCTGCTTCTAAATCTCTGAGTTCCAGGTCGGCATCACGGGTGACTCGATAAAAATAATGTCCTTCAATGGTCATGCCAGGAAAGAGCATTTCGAGATTGAAGGCGATCGCCTGTTCGACAGGAATTACCGTGTGGATCGGTTGCGGATTGTCATTGCTGAGTTGCGATGGAATGGCAACAAAGCGTGGGAGATTTTTTTTCGGAACTTTGATCCTTGCCAGTTGCCGTTGGTCAGTTTCGGGGTCTCTCACGACCGCTGCCACGTTAAGACTGAGGTTGCTCACGAAGGGAAACGGATGGGCAGGATCGACAGCTAGGGGGGTGAGAACCGGAAA
>QCVC01000004.1:0-45343 GCA_003210515.1 Synechococcus sp. AG-683-B21
AGCGAAAGCCCCTCTAAGTCCTAGAGGGGCTTTTTATTGTAGAAGAAAATAGATTTCAGAGACCAACACTTGTTGATGAAGAATTAGTGAAAGCAGGTTTAAAAATCAGCCATCACAATTAATCAGGTGTTGATTCTTTTGATTTGATCAGTGGTAATGAATCGAGACGAAGGCCTCCAACTATTGAAATGATCAACGGTGTAAAAACCATTGCAACGACGAGAAGGCCGAGAGGTTGAATCGTTGATTCATGACGGGCGAGAATCAATACACCAACACACATAGATGTATAAGCGATCGAAAATAGAAATGCTTTCAACTTCATTGTATGATTTTCAGTTAGAAGTATTTTGCTTGTACTGACGAATGGCTAACTGAATTTGCCCAAGAGCTGCTCGGCCAATATTGTAACCAGCCCAACCCAATGCCAAAAAAATTGGTGCAAAAACTATAAGGATTCTAAAGTCCAACAACGACTCCTAGAGACTTTACAAGTATCACCAATTGAAAAAAAGAACCCATAACTAGAGATACAAATAAAGCAATATCGATGCTATCTTTCGAGGAAAGATATGATTCAAGCTTGGAAAACATTTGGTACAGCAAAATAATCTAGTGGGTAGTAAAAAATAAAACACTGAGTTATTTGCAATACAACAACCGCGGATCACTAGAGTTTGTTAAATGGTGGAATAAGCTTTTCAAGATGATGGTCGAACCGAACTGGGATTACTTTGTCAATGAGCCACTTGAGAGTGGAACGATTCGATTCGAAACAAAAACAGAGAGGGCACTTTATGCTCGTGTGATTGCTGGAGAAGCAAATTGGATGGAACAGCAATCAATAGATCGATTAAATAGTTGGAGGCTTGCAAAAGATGACCTAGAAGCCTTTCTTGATGGGCGTCGTGTTGCTAGAGCTAGAGCTAGTCTATGAGTGGCATCTTCGACTGCTAATCAATTTCATACTCAATAATCAAGGAGAACAAGATGCCTAAGACAAACCCGCAATACATAACCTTTAAGCATAAATCAAACCAAAGAATCATTACCTTCGCTAGGTATCAATGAATAAGACAAATGTATTCATTTTTCAAGAATCTTGCATTCAAAATGAAACCTAGCAAAATATCAAATGCTATTTAGAATGAGACAATAAAATTAAAATTGTGATTCTTATCGGATGCCCGAATGAGTCATTAGTTACGAGTAAAGAAATAGAAGGATTAAAATTTAAGAAATAAATATAGCCATGTACCAAGATTACACCGCAATTCTACTGATGTTGCTCACAGCGATACCGCTCGCTGTTGTTGCCGGTACAATATTCTTCTACATACGGAACAATGACAGAAAAACCCCGCTAAAAAGAGAGGATTTTTATCGCTAATAATGAAATTTGCGTTTAAGATAAGTGACTATATTTTAGTTCTGTATTTATTAAACTTTGGCAATCGCTTGTTATAGCGCTTTAAATGATAGGACAATTAAACTAATTTAAACGGATGCATCTGCTCGTAGTGTTGTTGTTATTTGATGTTAGATACTGATAGGATAGACTCACAAATAGTCTGTAGAATATGATGCGCAGTTACCAATTTACTGATGATGACTTCTGTGCCAAAAACGTTAAGAATTAAACATGGCATTAAAAACAGATAGAATAGTTACGACGCTTGAAATAATACCGATGGATAGGGATACTCTCCAGATTAACAATGCCCTTCCCTTTGGTTCGTTGTAAATTAAATCATCAACAGATGTTCGCGGTCTATTTGCAACAGTAAATGCCTCAATAGACATCATCATTTTGTCCTGAATTAAACGATCTCTCCAACTTTCACCATACCTCGGAAATCTCTGATAGATAGGAATCTCTCCTATTGCTTTGCCTGGAAGAATCCTATTAACTTGTCGCGGTACATCATCGTATCCAAACCTTTGCATATACTCGTCGCTATCTAAAATGGTATCAACGAAATAATTAAATCCGCGATCTGCGATTAAAATTGACCAAGCAAGCCTTTCACGAATGCTATAAATAGGTCGCCCTAAAACTCTTCCAATGACCTGTTCAACAAGTCGATCATTATTATTGCAAGCAACATAACCCCGATAGAAACGATCTGATAGCAGTAAGCCTCTAATGAAATCTCTTGTTTGAATACTGCCACTTTTAAACTGTGACTCAAGGAATAAATCTCGGTCAGAGTTCATTGAATGAAAAAATATTTGCTGATAACATTTCTCTATTAATTCAATAGAGGAATTCACAGACGCGTCTTTTCGGGTATCGTTGTTGAAAGAATAGATCGTTTCTACTCGAGAATTCTGAGTCGTATAGTCGAAATCTAATCTATTGCTCGACGAAAGATTTCCCATACTGTTACTTATCAACCTATAAACTATGTTTGCGCATCCATAAGCAAGCAGCTGAAAAAATTTATCATTCAAGTAGATTATTTGTCACTTATTCTCCATGCAACAAACTTAAAAAGGTTAAATTCTATACTTTTAGCATCTAAACATAACCTCAAATTTTAAATAGTCATAATAATTACTAGATACTATATTTAACGTGTAGCTTGAAGATTTTATACTATCCGGAGATCAATAAGTTTCAATCATTGACATCGATACGGGATGGTAAATTGTCCTGACCGTACAAACCGCAATGGCACTTTCCGGCTTCGAAATCGCTACAGGTGGTATCACGTCAATTCCTGTTACGGCGACTCTTATTTTTCTGGGCTATAAAGCTTTTGGGGAAAAAAACTTAGATACTACAAAGTATAAGCCCAAAAAACCTGCACAGACTAAGAAAGCTGAGCCTTCACAAAAAGCATCTGAATCCAAAATGAATGTTGTTCCTAAAAAGGATACAGATACAACTAAGAGCACGACAAAGAAAGACTGACCAACTATTAAGAATAGCCTGACTGGCAAGAACATTGAATCTAAGAAGTCGATGGATATGAAAGATTCAGTGAGGGCAAAGATTAGTGATGAAGAAAAAACTTCAGCCGTACCAGATGCCGAGCCCTACGATTAACAAAAAATGAGCCTTCAGAACATTTTGAGAATCGATAACAATTTTGATACGGACAACATATATAAATATTTTCCTAATTGAATTATTGAAATATCAAATACAAATTCTCTCATTTCAATCATATATAAATCTACGAATAATAGCGTTGTTATTGCTATATCCATTCTACCACTCATCTGTATCTTGTGATCTGACCCTATGTAGATATTGGAAAATTTTATTGTCACATTTGACAAGTAAATAAGCAGCATACAATCATTTTATGAAAGGCTAAAAAGTAGAATAAGTAAAATGATTATTTTATGAATTATCTAAACGTCGTTATTGGTTCTTCTTTTGCAGTATGGGTTTTGATCGGAATTAGAATGCATGCATCATGGATTATGGATACATTCCTGAGAGAAATAGAAAAGATTGATTTTCAATTATGTGAAATTCAGAATAATGGATATAATTCAATTTCAGTTGACAAGAATCTTAAGCCACAAAAACTAGTCGTTTACGGATATTGGGGAAACCTAGACGATAGTCTTGAAGATCAACAGAAGAAAAAAAGAAGTCCGATTATCTTTAGACTAGTCAATGCAAGTTTGATTTCATTTACTGCGATCTTTGTTCTAATTATTTTTAGCAAGGGATTTTTCTCTGGCATTGGTGTTTATTGAACCATAACAGAACAACAATTATGATGAGATTGACGCATACATAATCGTGTTATCAGAAAGAATCATTGAATTATTAAAATAGAAACTAAAAAAATGTAATTTTTGATTATAATTCCTTATAGCCCAAACCATGGTAAGCATAAGCATTCTGCCTCGCATTAGTAAGTAGTCGAATTTGTCGTGAAGGCCGTCTAAAGACTTGCAGGCCCATCCACCCCTACATTCACCAGCAGGGGGAGATGTGTTCGCGACCTGTCGATCCCGTCTAAGAACGACCATTTAACAATGGACGAACACAGGCTTAGTAAGAGTGATAAACGTTCGCAACAAGCGTTACATATGTGCTTAAAGCTCGCAGATACAGATTAAATACAGGTGGGAGATGATTGTCTTGTATTCGTTGCTGTGGACACCCGAGTAGAACAAAGGCATCTAACGTTTAAGGCCAGCTGATCAATGATTTTTAGCGATCTAAAGCATGTGCTGTGAATGTTATATTTTTCATTCCCTTGGTATCGGATATCACAGCAGATCGCAGGCATACAACATAATCCGTTACATTATTGAAAATGCATTTCCTTAATCATGGATGACGCAAAATTTGGTTTCTCCTCTTTTGCCGAACAATGGAATGGCCGTCTGGCAATGATGGGTTTCATCATTGGCCTCGGAACTGAGCTGCTGACTGGCCAAAGCATCCTGCATCAGATTGGACTTGGGTAAGTACATGCAGGATCCCGATGTTTGGGCACCAGATAACATTGCTGGCTATTACCGACTCTTTTTCTTTGGATCTTTCATCGCAACACTTGGGGTGGGAGCCAATACGGTTGGTCACTATCTTTGGGCATCGATTCAGGCCATGAACAACTACTTCTAGGCGTTTCCTCTGATAAGTACTGGCTGATACTCAAAGGGCACTCTTCTAAGTAACCTGATTTAGGTTTTGATTTGAAGAAAGCTTAACAAGCCAATCAATCTGTAACCCCTCAGATTATGCGACACAATCAACTGTGTCGTTTTTTTTTGAAGGAATCACTATATTCAGCTATGGAGACTGCGTTCCCAATAGCTAATTTGAAGTTTGACGACTTGGAAAAATATTATTAATCGCAGAACAAATGCTTTACATCTTCTCCTGACGCGACGTGATTATCTGGTGAGATTTGGATATAAATTTCTCGACCCGACCCCCAATTTCTTAGGAATAAATCTTTGCAGTCAAAAAGTGATTGGTAGAATTTTTATCATACTTCAAGCTTCGAGTAAAACTTATATTTTTTACTGCAATGCGCCTTAATCGCGAGACATTTTATATCTCGCATAATTGTTTTGGGTGTCATAAACAAATAATCTGCTATTTTTGTGTACGACCAGCCTTGCTTTCTCAAGGCGACTGCTATGTGTAATCTTTTATACCTCCAACCCTTTATTGGACCCAAGTGATGCGAAATGGGATTTGAAATTGTCATTGTTAATTCCAAACTGTTAACACATTATCTTGATCAGTCCGAATGGCTGATTAATTCCAACAGCCAGGCGCTAATAAAGACCAGAATAATACATCAAACGATACACATAGGCTGGGGCTGACTATCACCGACAAAACCCTGGGTGGTATAAAATTATCGTACGAAGAGCAGCATAAACATCTATCGATCCTTCTTGCGCATCAATAATTATGTGGCTTGTAGTTAATGATGTCTGCTTTCAAGATCACAATGCATACCCCAAAGGGATTGCAAACATTTGAATGTCAGGATGATGAATATATTCTTGATGCTGCAGAACAAGCGGGATTCGATATGGCATATTCATGCAGAGCTGGGGCTTGTAGCTCATGTGTTGGAAAAATATTAGAAGGTACGGTCGATCAATCCGATCAAAGCTTTTTGGATGATGATCAAATCGAGCAAGGCTATTCATTACTCTGCGTAGCATACGCAACCTCAAATCTAACGATAAAAACCGAGTGCGAAGAAGAATTGTGGTAAGTATAAATCAATAAAATTGATTTAGGATATTCACCCATTCCTTGGCTAACGGTCTTGCAAAGCAAACAAGAGATTTAGAAGTTCTTCAGGCCATTACTACCATTGCTACTACTTCTGCATACTGGATGCTTGCCTGATCAGAAGAGTGTTTAGAAAAGACTTGAAATTAAAGGTTGATTATTGAGAATTGGATCTTTCTGTACCGTCGCCAAAGAAACGGATTCAAACGTCTTAGCGTCAACGATTAGGACTTGCGTCTACGAAACCTGGCACGCCTCGAGCGACGAGATAACACACCAGCCAGCTGGACAAAGCCCATGACGGCAACAACCGAATAGACAAGCTCGACTGTAAAAAGCCAGGTTGGTGTCTCCATTCCTTGGTTATATTCAGCTCAAGAAAAAGCAACAGGCTCATTCGCTACCAATCGGCGTAACGACGGGAAATGAATAAATGAGAAGACATTATAAATCTCAAAACAATTGAAGTTTGTATCATTCATGCAACTATCGATCTATGAGTTCAAATATATAGCACTCCGGAGGAATCATTAAAAACCACAGTATTGATCATTTATCACTTTTAAGCTATCCAAAGCAGCAAAGACTATTGCACGCTTGGTTTAGAGATCTTTTATTAATAAGAAGCAAAATGAGCACTGGTGAACGAGAAACGTCATGTTTATCATCATCAAAACAACAAGACAAGTACGTGCATCACTTGTCTTTTAATCATTGGAATACTTGGTTGATCAACAGCATTTACACCACTTAAGCACAAATTATACAATTTATTTGCGAACAATCAATGTATTTATGACAACCAAACCCGATCACTGAAAACAATAGGGGGCTAAAGCAGGATGGTTTCAAACTGAGAATGAGTTCATTTGATAGCTAGTTCACTGCGAATAATCCGACACCCTCAAATTGCCATAACAGATAAAAATAAACGATTCATTATCCAGATAACCCTGATTCCACAAATGCTAAGGCCTCAATTGAATTTGATTCGGCATGCCTTCGACACTGGCAAAGGTGACCAAGCTCACAACCGGCCTCTTACCTCTATTGATGACGTAGTGCGGCTCTGCTGGATGGCCCTCCAGAAAACCCTCACCTGACTCAAGGGTTTCAGAGACTTCAACACCATCAATGATGCGAACGTTGCTGAGACGCCCCTTCTCAACGACAACCACCACGGGTGATGGATGAATGTGCAAGGGAATTTTGGCACCAACAGGAATAGTGATCCGATACACCCGCATTTCGGGGGTCCCTTCTGGATACGAAACAACCTGGCCGCCAGGGGTACGACTTGCAGTAAAAAGCTCCTCAATCATGGGCTGTGGTGTTGCCAAAGCATGGCTCGAACACAACAGCGCAGAAAAAGCAATTCCAACTGTCTTCAAAATCATGATTGGTCTCCAATCGTTGCCATCAGACTTCAACAGTGCACCAGTGGAGTGTTGTCCAAGCGATCAGGCAGACGCTGCAGATGCCTGCACGCCAGGCCACATGGCAGCGAATTCTGCATCAGACACAACCGGGGTGACATCGAATTGGATGCCAAAGCCTTCGATCCAAGGTGCGAGATGGGCCCACACTTTGCCGATGTCTGCAGCCACCGCAATCGCCATTCCTTTTCCACCGATGGGATCACAAACGCGGTACTTCAGTTCAAAACCTTCGAAGTGATCGCCGGGCCCACCCGAATTGATATATCCGGCAAATGAAGGGCAGGCTTCCCAAGACCCCTGCACTGTTGGGAAGTTCCAGACAATGAGGTAGTGCTGCATGGGGCTGGGGCTTCAGATTTGGATGGTTTAACAGCAGTCGATGGTGTGCGATGTGATGGATCAGACGGATCCCTGAAGCTGGCCAACCAAAAAGAGTGTTGGCGTGCAATCGATCCCCTCTCCCCTCCACCTGAAGGCCCGCATAACGGAACACGTAATGAAAGCTTGCATTTAGTAGTGGTTGATACAAAACTGGTAGTCTAGGTTCACGTTGAGCTTCCAACCGAAGCTGCAGTCAGACCCATGCCAAGCAACGGGGGCGTGGGCAATGAAGGAGTGTTTTATGAACACGCTTCAACTGATCAAAGCCCGCGCCGTGAAAAGTCGGGCCGTTGACCTTGCACGTTCCGCCATGGTCCGTGCCTTTCGGAATGCTGATTACACCGATAACCAGCACACACCGTTAGTCCGTCCCAACAAATCACAATTGCGGTATCGGGGCATTGCCTACGAACCGACTGGGCAACAACAAGAAGCCACAGGCGGACGCAATCTTCGTTATCGCGGAGTGAGCTACGGCGTTTACTAGATCTGGATCAAGACGATGATGAAGGCGGGAGGTTAACTCCCGCTTTTTTTATGCGGAGGCGGTGTTGCCACGGTTGTTTGGTCGAATAGTGCACTGGCAAACGCTTGGAAGCGCCTTCGTTGTTTTGGCTGCTGCGGGCTTGACCCTTCCCTACGCCCACAAAACATTCAACCTGGCCCGGGCAGGTACGGCTTACAGCGCAAAGATGCTCTGCTCCGGCGTTTTGATGGCCGGAATGGATGCAAACCGGCTCAAAAGTGAAGAACTAGCCCTCGCGAAAGGACTGGTCCAAACCCAAATCGATACAACTCGTGGAGTCGTACACGCTTGGGCTTTCCTTGGACTTGTGCGAGGCAAAGCTGTTCGACAGGGAAATCTTGGTTGTAGTCAAGCGATTAACAACAGCGAAGTCGTCAGACTGCCCAATCAAACAAAAGGTCAAGTTTCAGAACCAAAAGCAATAACAGCACCCTGGAAAATTTCACCCGATGCATCAGACACACCTCCCAGCATTAACCGAAATGAACTAGAAGCAGCCATCAGCGAGGCCTTTCACGACTCACAACCGTCGGCACCAAAACGAACCCGCGCCATTGTTGTAGTACAAGACGGTTGGGTCATTGCTGAGCGCTATGCGCCTGGCATCACACCGGTTATGCCATTAATCGGTTGGTCGATGACCAAAAGCCTCACCCATGCACTGATTGGAATTGCCGTTAAAAATGTTCAATTGCGGCTTAATGCACCCTTGTCGTTGCCGGAGTGGAGCAACGACAACGATGCGCGCCAAAGAATCACATTGGATCATCTCTTAAGGATGAATAGTGGCTTGAACTTTGACGAACGCACACGGAGCTTGGATTCAGACTTAGTACAAATGCTGACTCAAGAAGCCAACACAGCTACATTCGCGTCTAGACAACAACTGACTGGAAGGATGGGGCGAGATTGGTCGTATTCATCAGGAACAACTAACATTATTAGCCGAGGATTACGTTTAGCGATTAACAATGATCCCATTTACTGGAGCTATCCCTATGAAGAACTATTCAAACCGATAGGAATGGAATCGGCTTACCTAGAAACAGACGCGTCAGGAAATTTTGTAGCGTCATCTCTTGGATGGGCTAGCGCCAGAGACTGGGCTCGATTTGGCTTGCTATACCTCAATCAAGGGGCTTGGAATGGTCTACAAATACTTCCTAAAAGCTGGGTTCAGCATGCTGTAACTGCTTCTAAAGGATCAAAAAAAAGATACGGAGCTCATTGGTGGCTGAGCTCTAAACGCCGCAGGCCAGACTTACCAAGAGACAGTTACTCAGCGGAAGGATATGAAGGACAGCTCATCCTTGTCGTACCCAGCTTCAAAACGGTGATTGTCCGGTTGGGACAAACTCCGCAACGAAGCAGCTTCAATCCCAACAAATTTGGAGCCTCGATTTTGTCAACACTCACTCCTCAGAAGGAGCTTCAACCAAACGAGACTCCTTAGCAATCAATCCTGATCACCACCTTTGGGAACAAACAGTTGAGATGCGCCAATGAGTAATCCTGTGATTAACAGAGCAGGGAGGATGACAGAAGGACCACCCTGAGCCGTCTGGGATGCGAAGAGCAGCATGGAGGGACAGCGAAAAACCATTGATCACATTGGCAGATCCAAGGGCATTCGCACCAGTCTGCAAACGTTCGTTGCAGACTCTTCAGCAAGGAAGAACAACAGGAAACAGAAAAAGTTCTCCTTGCACGACTTGCGAAGGGCGATGGCGGGGCACATCTCTTGAGCGCACACTTTGCGAGGCGACCGAAGCAGCAAAAACCTTCCGAGGACGAATCAGAGATTGCCGCATCCAAGCATCAGCTTGAAAGGGCGCATAGGGAGAACTGGTCAACATGTCACTGGAGCGACTAATACACTTGTTCTAGTGCACTTGTACTAGTCCGTCAAGTTCAAATTCCGCACCCCCCCTCCATCTCATCGCCCCGCTGTTTGCGGAGCTGTTGCAGGCGTTGGAGCAGATCAGAGTCCCCAACGATCACACGTCGACAGCCATCGGCACCTACATAGGTCAAGCGACCATCGTCATCCACGATTAAGGCCGTCATGGGAGTCACTGGGGGGAGTCCTTCCATGGCAAACCTCCGCTAAGCCAATCCACCATGGCAGAGGAACAACTTTCATCATGGGAAAAAAGCACCACATCAAACTCAAGCCGTCCAAATCGCTTCGACGGGCGCTCAACAGCACGAATCAAAAGGAAGATCTGCTCAAACGCTTGTCCGCAATTGAACAGCGTTTGAGCAAGGTCGAGAGCGCGCTAGCAACAAGCCAAGGCGTCCAAGAGGACGTTGGGATCTTTTTTACAGATGCAGACCATTCGGTACAGCAATCCCAACAAGAGGCCTACCGGAGCTGGCTTGCCCATTTCGAGAATCAACCAGACTCCATTGAACCCGGACGTACCGCCCATGAGATGGCCGCTCTTGCAGCCTCAAAAGCCCTTCAATAGAGGGGATCTACTGATCGCTGCAGAAGTATTTGGCGTTGGATCTAGCGCTAGATTTTTATCGCTATGAACATTCAGAGCTCCATTACGGGAGAGCAGACGCCTCGGGCTCGGTATGGCCATCCACCAGATGATGCTCGAATTGCAAGTGGAGGACTTCCTTTTGGGAGCCAACGATCAGTTGGTGGTTAGCTGATGGATCTTCAGATCAATAAGAAGTCAGTCCAAATCAGCGTTAAAAGCGATGTGGCGGTAGCAAAAAGAGTTGCTTCCCACATCGAGAGGCGAATCCGAGAAGACGATTGGGCTCCTTACAAAACCAAGCAGCAAGCCGTGAACGCTTGGGTAAAACTCGGTGGTATCCGCCTCCAAGTTCTCCAGGCGTACGACTTGGCTTGAGCCATCGATCAGTTGGTTCATGGCTGGTGATCGAGGTTCTGGTCTTATTCGATGGACCGATTCGTCAGTTGTGATGCACAACGCCTTGAAGGGCGGATCAAGCTTGATTCAGCTCATCGAACCAAGCGATGAATAAGTGAATAGGCAGCCACCAGGGGTCTCCTGACCCTGGTGGATCGGGTAAGGGCTGTGACCTCCATCAGGCACCGAAAGAACGACAAAAATGGTGAGTAGTTATCCCTAAAGCCCCATTGCGACAGGGCTTTTGCACAGGTTTTCCACAAAGCAAAACAGCCGCCCCCCGCAGGGGCATCGGGGGTCTCCATGACCGATAAAACAGGCTCGGTGATGCATCAAAAAGATCCGTATCTCGAGCAAGATTCAAAGTCTGTATCTTTGATCACAGTTGAGTGACAGCCTGCGGATTGGGTCATCTCTAAAAGTTGGACGAGGCCAAGCCTGTGCAGCATCGTTTGCCTCATGTTGTGTTTTTTTTGGACCCATGAGCCTTATCTTCGATGGTCAATCCTGGTCCGACAGCCGGTGGAGATCGCCATAAAACTGTGGAAAACCAAGAACACCAATGCGATGTTTGTCGTTGCTCTGGCGCGACTCACTTCCGCGTGACGAGTGACAAGCAAAAAGGTTGGTTGTTTGTCTGCCCCAGTTGCTGGTCCTCAGTGGCTCAAGACCTTGGATATCGCTACGGAGGAACGCGAAAGTCAAACCGACGACAACGCAAAAAACCGAACAAGCGCTAGTTCAGGCAAGCGATCTGCCCTTCCAAGTCCAGCCACGTCCGGTGATACTTCTCCATACAGATACAGGAGCTATCGCACCAACCAAAAGCCCACCAGCTCCCATCAGCCACCAGAACCTCACCGGCACTCCAAAACGATCTTGAATCCAAAAACGAAGAACGATTTGAAGAACGAGAGCCATCGCTGCCAGCAGAGACGACGCAACGATCATCACCGTTGGCCCCAATAACACCACCGCTAAAACAGCGCAGGTGGGCAACAGAATCCATGGAGAAGCAAACATCAGCACCACCACTCCTCCAGCAGCTAAAGCCTTTGGGATATTGCGATCCAGGCCAAGAAACCAATTTTTTGTCCATCCCTCCCAAAGAGCCGAGAGATTTGGGTACATCTGAAGATCAACAGCATCCAGCCCCAATACATAACGAAGACGAAAACCTGACGTTTTGATCGTTCGGGCTAACGCAAGATCTTCCACCACCTCCCCTGCCAAGGCTCGATGACCACCAATGGCGTCGTAGGCAGAACGGCGAAACAACATGAACGGACCAGCCGCAAACGCAACATCCGAGCTGGGATCGTTGGCTTCAACAATCGGGAATCCAAGACCCAACAAACTGGCCATGATCGGCTGCACCATCCATTCAGCAAGACATGTGCAGACGAGGCGGGGAGCCACGCTGAATAAATCAGCACGTTCATCAATGGCTTGTACAAGGGCACGACGCAGGGCTGTGGGCCGCAACTCCACATCGGCATCGATGAAGAGAACCCAAGAGCTCTTCAACTGCTCCATCGCTTTTGAGCAGGCCCAGTTTTTACCAACCCATCGTTCATTAGCGGGGCGAGGACCGGCTTGAATCAAGGTGAAACGGTTCAGCTGATCCATTTGTTTGGCGCACTCCTGAGCCATATCCGCCGTGGAATCTGTTGACATGTCGTCGACCACCACCACGTGCCAATTCCCACAGGGAGGCAACGACTGAAAAACACTCCTAAGGCTGCGTCTGATATTCAGAGATTCATTGAACACGGGAATCACAACGGTGAGGCTGATGCCCTCACCATCAACAACCTCAGCATCGACTGGAAGGGTCGGAACAGATGGATTGAGCTGCGGGGCCTGCTGAAACACGCGCATTAGACCAACCCAAAGGATGAGCAGTCCGAGGCACGATGATGCTGTTAGGACCAGGCAAATCAGCGATACGATCCAATTCGTCATGGTGTTGTAAGTGACTTCGTTGAATCCAAAAACGCCGACGCGTGACCAGATTTTGGCGGCTTCATCGGCGTGGGTGGCCGTTGCGCTGAATGTTGTGCCTGGTCTTGGCACTGGCTACCTGTACCAACGGCGCTGGCGCGCTTACTGGATCACAGCGGTCGGAAACGGGGCTTGGCTGGCCGCAGGTGCCCTGTTCAGCCAAGGGAGCACCACCGAGATGGATCCAAAAACACAACTGATCGGTCTGCTCGGCCTAAGCATCCTTGGCATTGTCACCGCGATCGAAGCGGGACAAACGGTCAAAAAGGTGCGTCAGGCGGGATCGCAGACATAACGCTTGATTTCACCACGCCGTTCAAAAAATTCCGGATGTTGGGAATCCTCTTCACGCCACCACCATCGTCCATCTGTATAGCTCGGCGTTCCGGCGTTATTGGTGCGAGGCAGCTGCAGAGTTAACGCTCGCCAACGGAGCAGAATCCCATCCCCAGGGAGGGTTCCATCCAGCTGATTGGGCATGTCCTGAACCAAGCCACGGGGATCCACAGCTCCTGAAATTCGTTCAACCGTGAGCAAATCCCCCTCACACCGCCAAGATGCCATGGCCGTTGTGGCCCCAGCAAGGTTGATCAAAAGAAGTAAGCCCACCACCACAAGTAAACGCACGGCAGAATTCATCGATGACCCTCACCCTCCTCTACGACGGCGGCTGTCCGTTTTGCAGCAATTTCGCGGCACGGAGCGAATTAAGTAGTGGAGTGCATGGACTTCAAATCGTTGATGGTCGAGCCGACCACATCCAAAGACAACAGCTCAGAGAACAGGGTTTTCCCCTGGCCAAGGGAGCTGTACTAATCGAAGGCAAGAAGATATGGCACGGCAGTGCAGCGATTGCCGAATTGTGTCGCCGTATGGAGCCAAGTGATCAACTTTTAGGACTCCTCCAAGGGGTGTTCCGCGATGACGCCAGATCAAAAATTCTCTACCCAGCCTTGCTTTTGGCCCGACGTGTTGCCCTGAACATTCGCGGCCTCAACGTCGACCCTGATGAATAGGGGGTGGCAGAAAGGCCAGGTCCAGGACTACGGTCTATGAAGGTCTTCAGATTTTCTTAATTATCGAAACCGAACCCTCTTTTCCAGATGCCCTGAGTTACGACCAGCTCAAGGACCTTCTGCAGGCTGCCATTGACGATCAATCATTGGCCTGGCCTGGAATCGACGAAGACGAATTAATCCGTGCAGCGCTAAGCGCCTGGGCAGACCAAACCAAGGAATTGATTCATTGGATCGAAAAAAGGGGTGATTCCCTAGGGACCACGAGATCACCCAAGCAACTGATGGCACTTGGAAGTTTTCGAACCCATATGGCGATGGGTTTGAAAGCACTTAAATATGCAGAACGCTAAAAACTAAGATCAGTAGCCCACCAAACATCTCGCAAAGGCATAGAGAATCACATAATCCGGTCAAGAAGGAAACCGATTAGACAGCACCTTCAAGCTCAATCATGGGGGTTTGATCGATCTGCTCAGCAAAATCTTCTAATTCCGCATTCAACTCAATCAACATGATTGCCAATGAAGAGGCGAACTCGATACAAAAATCTTCCGTCATAGAATTCCACAGCGGAACTCATTTGTTCTAATCAACCAAACCCAATGAACGTGGCTTTCAGCAACGTGGGTTTACAAACCAAAAGATTTAGGGGAAGGATGCAAAGGAAATAAGCCGAGATCCATTCCTATAACTGCAAAATCTTGGTGTTCAAAACACAATATATGAAGTGTTAAATCACGAACAATCAACTCTTGATCTGTCTATGCGGCGACGGGCTGGTGCACCAGCAACCCAGCCTTCAGAGCGTCGGCCAACAAATTGTCGAGGCAATCACCACTAAAACAAGCTTGATCATGCAACAACGCATCCCATTCCGAGGCAGGAAAGTGCGTTTGCAACCAAAGCACTCCATGAATTGTCTGGGCTTGAAGTCGGTAAAGACCTAAAACCTCACCAGGAGTCGTCACCAAATCCACAGCCGCCGAATTCCGATTGAGTCCATTAGGCCTCAACTGACGCAAGCAAAATGTTTGCAATGATACAAAGCGAGAAAATGCCCCTGGCTGGATGGGGCTCAAATCATAAAAACGTCTGTTTGATCTCTGTTGGGTGGGGGCGCATCTGGTGCTGAAGGCGGGTTAGTGAACGGCACCAACCTGTAACGAACGCGAATTCGCGTCGTCGACATGCAGTGGGTTAAAACCGCCAAGCCAACGACAATGAACCAACAGGTCAATCGTTGCGTCAAAAATTGGGCCGGATCAATGGTCTAAACAGCGGCAACTGGGTCCAGCATGGAGCAAACAGAGGGATTGAAACCCAAACCCTTTAACTTCCCGTTGCTAACGCGAGCATTAAAAATACGTGCATCAGGTCTGTCGTGATTGTCCCAAATCACCGGAGCCAACCCATGTTCATCACAAAGCATGTTCGAGAGATCTCTACGGGAGACCTGAAGATCATCAACCAAGTTGTAAAGACCTTGCAGCCGTTGATCGAAAGCAAAATTAATTCCATGAACGATGTCATGAAGATGAACCCATGCGTTGATATGACTCCCATTTTTGGGAACCATTTGTCCAGAAGCGCTTCGGATGAAAGACGCAATGTTTTTATTGGGGCCATAGATACCACCCAATCGCAACACGCAGGAAGACGTGCCGAAGTCGTTCAAGCTGAGGACAGCACTTTCAGCATCAGCCAAGAGTGCGTTGGCACTATTGGAACGGTCCACAGGCGTTGACTCATCACAAACCTCTCCCCCTTGATTGCCATACACACCGGCGCTACTCAAGTAAGACACGTGAAGAGGGCGTGACGATTGCCTGGATTTAATGGCCTCAACCAACGCAGAAACGCCAGCTCCATAAACGGAGTGGTATTGGTCTTCTTCCATGCTCACGGACGTGGGTGCGATGGCGACTAAAAGACCATCGAGGGAATCCAAAAAGCTCGTGTCGGAGTGAGGTGCTCCTGCCCGATAGATCCGAGGGTGATCAACGATCGAGCAGAGCTCTTGCAATCGCGAGGGCGATGTGGTCGTCCCTGTTACTTCAAAGCCAATTTGGCCGAAATGTTGAGCTGCAGCCGCTCCTACGTAACCACAGCCAACAACTCCGAAGGAACCAGCCATAGGAAAGCAACCGCTTTTCATACAACTTAACGAAATGGATGCCCCCGTTGAGGGACGCCTATTGAAGAGAATCCAGGAACTGCGCATCAACCGGTGATGTGAGTTGGGGCCTGTGCGCTTTATCCGTTCGAAACAGGGGCTTGAAGCCTGCTTGGCCAAACGGTCTGGCTCCCCATCGATGGATGACGGTTTGCTATCGGGCATTTCAAGCGAGGCGACTTCAATCCCAGCCGATCCACGAAAGCCCGGCTAAGACGTAGCCGTACTAAAAGAAAGCATTAAACAGCCCCAAGAGCAAGAAGATAAGAATTCCCATTGCAACCAAAGAACTTAGGAGAAAAAAAACAGTTGCAACAACTCCAACTCGGGAGATTGTTTTTGGGAAAAGGAGGTAAAGCGTTAAACCAAAGGCGAAAGGCCAAAGAGGGGGCAACAGACAACAAACCCCCGTTAAGACGATTAATTTGGAGCGAGTCTCCTTACGTTGATCAAGAACTTTCTGTTCATCATCGCTAAGCCAACGGCCCTGGTCTTTGGCCATTTCAAACTCACGCTCGAGCTTTTTACTGAAATGGTGATTGGACATCCGTTGGTCTGCAAAAGCCAAAAACACTGATAACTATCGATATTTTCTAGAAAACGATGTTTAATAGATCAATAACGTTAGTTTAGAAAGCACAAACACAAGAAGAAACACGTTTACTTCTGTCGTTTAAATGTGTAGCACCCACCGTGATAGCCCGTAAATGGCTGGGCATAAGCCACGAGTTCCCAACCCTGCTGCCCAAGTTCATTCATGAGACCAATCAAACTGACATCTCGTTGAGGTTGGCTTCTAGAAATCAGTTGTTGATCATCAAGCCATAGCTCCTCAATTTCACCCGTCCAAGACTTACCTCTTGGAACAAAGCGCAATTGGGTGTATTCCCACATCATAAATGGCACAAGGGGGCATCAAGGACGCCAATCTGAGCTGCATCCTCCCAGATCATCAACTCAATCAGCTGCCGAGCACCCGCCAAGGTGAGAAAAATCAACAGGATCAGGCTTTCTCCCATGCAGTGGGCATTTCGATCGTCGAGGCAACACAACAGAATCTGAATGATGACGCCACAATGAATCCGCCTGGCCCACCCCCCATGCAGCCATTCCTCACCATTGTCTGTTTGATCTGTTGGCTCATCGCTGCACCGATGGCCAACGCGGAACCGATTCAAATCACGATGCGGAGCATCAGTGCCGAGGGAGTTGGGGACGTGATCGGATCAGTCACGGCGAAAGATAGCGACCAAGGGCTTGTTATTTTTCCCGATTTAGTCAACCTGACCAGTGGAGACCATGGGTTTCATCTTCACAGCAATCCAAGTTGTGAGGCAGCTCTCAACTCAGAGGGTGAATCCGTGGCCGGGCTGGCAGCAGGTGGTCATTGGGATCCAGACAACAGCGGAACGCACCTTGGTCCCTTTGGAAGTGGACATCGAGGCGATCTCAGCAAATTAATCGTTGATGCGGATGAATCAACGAAAACAAGCGTCGTTGCACCTCGCCTGATAACCAACGATCTCAAGGGCCATGCCTTAATTGTTCATGCAGGGGGTGACACCTACAGCGATACACCAGCATTAGGAGGCGGAGGAGCGCGTGTGGCCTGCGGTGTCGTCAATTAATAACTGCGTAAAACAAAGTTATCAACGAATCAGGTAATCGGTAGGCATCAATACAAGCTAAATAGTCAGCAAAATACTCGAATTATTCTTACAAATCGCATATGATTTAAACAGCATCACTATGAATAACTTTTTCGATAATCAATCAACCAATTTAAAAATTTTTGGCTGAACGGCTTCGGTACATGTCACTTCAACGCCTTTGAAGCGCCAAAAACATCGACTGGGGAGTGCCATACACGTTAGGCAGGGCGTCATGCAAACTCGACAGTCTTTTCCAGCAGACACTTTTGCGAGCTTCAGACTCCTTGACGCCATCAGCGACAAGCAATCGGAGAGCTTTTACGTAAACGTCGTATGTCTGCTGCAACTCAGCAAGAGACGGTTGGTTGGTGAAGGTAATGCTTGACATCGCCGAACTGGCGGGCAACAACCATTAAGACAAACAAAACATCATCCCAATACCCCCTTATGGGGTATTTGTTCCACGAAAACGCAGGTACGAGCTGCAAGGAAAAAATTTTATTTTGCAACGTCCATCGACAGTGCTCAGGAGCAGCCGAGATCACACAAAATAAAGGGCGCCATCGATCGATGACATGAATTTCGCAGAAACTGCGGATGGGAAAAGCTCTGAAAAGCAAGAACAGATTTCAGAGTCGAGAACCCATACGCAGTTCTTTGGTCTGCGCTGATCAGCGACGCGGCTCAGCTACACGCACAGAGATGGCGCGTCCCATCCATTCGACATCCTGGAGATCGTCGATGGCTTTTTTTTCTTCCTCAGCATTACCGAGGTCAACGAAGGCAAAACCACGCTTACGACCGGTCTCACGGTCGAGGGGCATTGAGCACTTGCTGACTTCTCCGTACTGGCTGAACAAGTGGATGAGGTCTTCTCTCTCTGCGTCCCAGGAGAGATTACCAATGAAAATCGTCAAAAAATTAATCCAAAAGGGATACCACCATTTTCACACATCGCCACAAGCTTTGGCAGTAAGCACATGTTCTGGTGAGGGTGAGCGGACATCAACAAAGCAGTGCAGAGAGCAAAACCAGCTTTGGGGGCTGCGATGGTGACGTCAGGTCGAGAGCAGATCGATGAGCCCAAAGGGAGGCGACGTCTTCGCTTGGGGCTAAGAATGAGACAACAATGACAGAGAACGAAGGGACGTTTCATCCAAAATTGACACGACAAATCCCATCGGGAACTGGGATCACAAAGGAAAGCCTGAAGAATTCAGTTTGTCATTCATCCATCGATGAACGATTACAGCTGAACCATGCCGCACCGCATTCCCTTCAAAACAGCCTGCACGCGATTATTCACCTCAAGAGTTTTGAGCAAACGCTTGGTGTAAGTCCTTGATGTTTGCTCACTAACCACCAAAGCCTCTGCAATTTCCTTGTCAGTCATGCCACGAGCGAGGCGATCCAAAACTTCATACTCACGTGGGGTAAGACGCGGGCAGCTGAGATAGGGCAATTCCCTGCCACGCAACGATGGACTGCGATAGGAATGATGCCCCATCACAGCCAAGACAGCTGCTTCGAGGGGTTTTTGGTCTTCAACAATGTCTGCTTCAGCAACAACAGCTTCGAGCCATGGAGCGTTGTCGTATTCAACTGGGATCTCATCGTTCAAAGCAAGAACAACAACCTTGAGATTTGAATGTTGTTCCTTGGCTCTCCTCACGAGTTCATAACCATTTCCACGCTCAAGTTGATCTGTACAAATCAACAATTCAAACTCATCAGAACGCAAATACTCCAAGCATCGATCTTGATCCGTTACCGCGCAGCCAATATGAGGTTTTTCACTAAAACTCTTGCAAAAGCAACGTAGAAAAAAACGACCTCGCATCGCCAATGCAATTTTGCCGTTGACAGCTACAGACAGCAGTGCATCATCTAAACCTGATGACGATGGATCATGAAGGTATGGCGTGAGGTCCATGGGGTCTCAATACGCCGAGCAACCATCCTTACAACAACCGTGACTGTTATGGAGATGACGTTGTTAGTTGTCATAGAGAAAACAGGATGGAACAGCAGGAACAACAAAACATCAAGCGACCAAAAAATGTTGAGTATATATACTTGAAAAACTCGTGCTTCCGGCAGGACTTTGGTCCGGACAAGCAGGGCATATTTAGGGGGATGGAACAGTCCCCAGATCAATGAGGGCACCTCAAACAGCGATGAGGGCCTCAAAAAAAGGGGCACGATAGTTGTAATAACCCCAGCCAGAACCAGTGGGTATCACAGCAATGTAGGATAAATACGTTCATCCCCTGAAGGGGAAAGTCAACTGTCCCCTTTTGGGAGGAGAGACAATCCAAGGTTTGGGAGACAGTACACAAATTAAAGGTTTAAAGCATGCAATCAGCAACACTGACAATCGGGGAACTTGAAGCGAAGTATCCTTTGTATTGCAAAGCGATGAAGCTTCTGCTTCGAGATGGTCAAAAGCCAGAGCGACTTAGAAGGACAGTGTGCTGGGAACGGCTGGAAAAATTACATCACTCACTTCCTAGACAATACAAATCGCCGGAACGCCTTATGCAAATCATGCAAAGCGAAATTAAGTCCAAAAAAGTTAACCCATAAAAACCAACCCAGCAGGAAAGATGAAAGGCAGCTCTTTCAATCGCATAAAAATGAATTTAGTTTTTACACTTTGCTTCACGCAACATGAAAAGAACAACCTCGCAGATAGCGCTTAGACAACAACTCACAAGAGACGTCTGGAAGCAAATACTTAAACTCGATAATCTCGAGCAATTCGAAGAAAGCTATGCCTTAACGCAGGAATGGCGAGAATGGTTGCTCGACCCACAAATTAACAATAATTTCTAAGGCAAACTTGTAACAACAACTCCTATCCGTCGTTTATCTATCTTACGTCTCACTGAAATACCCCGTGGCAGACGAGGAAGACGATGGGAAGAATTCTTAAACCATTTTGCTAACGACGAACGATTCGAGCATGCAAACGACAACCTTCACAGCTTGCGAAGGCGGAGCCTGACATAACGCCCCAAGCTCCTGGTTCAATTGCCGAAACAATCCAAGATCCGCACTTGGAAGTAAAGGGATCACCGACATCGCGCTAGCCCATGCAAGAACGACCACTGCTGCACCTCACAAGAGCATTGGTCTCACGATAAGACTCAGCAGTAACGGGGGAGACAAGCGTGCGGCGAACTGTATCTCTGAGCAGGCGTATGAAAGCCTCAGTCGACCGGTAGAAACCATTGGAACTAGATGTGGGTACTGGCTTCAGCCTCTGAAAGATCCTTGGAAGCGACCAAGTCCAACAAACCTGCAGCCAAAACGGCATCACCTTCAAGCATCAAAAGTTTGTAGAGGCTGATCACCATCTCGTAGCTCGGTGCGGACGAACCATTAATCAGGCTGCGTGCTGTACCACGCGCGACGACTCGTTCAAGACTCATGCTCATGACTCAACCATGGCCTTCTTTCGAGACGCCCAAGCTTCAACTTCGTTATTGCAGCTGATTTTGATCACAAAACAACATCAAAACTGATCCACCCTGACTGGAACGTGCGGTCAACGATTAATGAGTTGTGATTTTGCTAAGACGAAGCTCCCCAACTCTGTGACGAACACATTATTAACCCAGCACCTATTGCCTCTGACACACGATTCGCAACACCATCCCATTCAAAAAAGAGTCATAATGGAGATGGACTAAGGCTCCGAGGGCCAAGCGCGCAATCTTAAAAACCACATAGCTGAGCTCGAATCGCGGCTAGCTCATCCGCATCACTGGACAGAAGGAGAAAACAAGCAAAATGCAGAAAAATTACGTCAGCTCATTTTTGAGCGTCAGAGGCTGATCTCTATTCAACATGATGATTTGAACGATTTCGATCTATAACCATTTTGATGATCGCTCTTTGAAAGTGTTAAAATGGTTAAATTGAGACCAAACAACAATGACAGATTATTCTTCAGCCATAATCGCCCTTGTCGCTGTCGGAATCGTCTTCACCGTTGCAGTCGTCTACGTCTTGGTTCAACCATCCGACTTACCCTCCCAAAACAAAGATAAATAACATCAAAAATTAATCGAGAGATCTCTTTTAGAAGTTTTTGCATTACAAAGACTATTCAGCATTCAACAATAAAATGACAATCGTATTGCATTCAGATCTACATATATCACTTAATCTGCATCTATCAAGGAACCTTTCATCATTCATTTTGCCCTAGCGCATTAACAGCTGGTAAGCCTCATTGATCTGACAAAAGGATTCCGCTGAACCCCCTAAATCAGGGTGATGCTGCTTTACAAGACGACGGTGGGCCAGCTTAATTTCCTGCAGCGAGGCACCGGGCTGAAGTCCCAAAGTTTCATAGGCAATGGATCGCGCATCCAATGATCCTGGTCGCTTCCGATCGGAAGAACGTCGATCACTCCTCGTCCTTCGACTCGCTCGCGTTGTCTCCTGACGGCTTAAAAGTTCTTGGACAACGCGTTGTGGGTCTTCATCCAGCCATTCACTCGCACGGACACCATAAAAGGCAAAAGCAGCTAAAACCGCAGCACGTTTTTTGGACAATGAACCGGTTGTGGCGGCTAGTAGTTCGGTGCCAAAACCTGGCATTAGACGATCTAAACGCTGATAGAGATTCAGTTGGGGATGAAAACTATTGCGGTTCAATCGCTCGACTAATGCGGTTAAGCAACGAAGACGGAGATCCCCCCACCCGACCTGTTGAGTCAGAACTTGGCCCCAAGCAGCAATTTGAGAGGCCGTAAGTCTTGAAACTTCGGTCGTGTCGTCAACCGCTTGTGATGACTGATGCCGATGTTGTCGATCTTGACGTGAACGGAGGCGTTCAAGCTCTGCCCGAAGCCGACGCACTTCTTGACGGAGAGCATCGTTTTCAACCAGCAAAGACTCCAGATTGCTGGTGACGCGTTGGCGTTGGCTGGGATAGGGAACGGAAGACCACTGCCGGGGATCAAAGCCCATGGGCTGCCTTAATCGCCACAACGCTGAATCTAAGGCTGAGATGAACTACCAAGGCAGAGCATCGCCGTTGGCATGCCAAAACGAGCCAGACGTTTCAAGGGTTAAAGCATCAATCCGTTCCAGCAAACCTTCAACCGACTGTTGAGGGCTGATTCCATTGGGATTGAAATTGATCATCCGGGTCGCCACCAAGCCTGGGTGAAGAATGGCGACAGCAATTCCCCTCGGCTTGAGATCGATCGCCAATGACTTACCAGCAATATTCAAGGCAGCCTTCGACATCCGATATCCATAAGATCCACCGGAGGTGTTATCAGCAATGGATCCCATACGACTGGTCATGAGTGCAATCCAAGACCCAACAGAAAGGTTGGAGGTCAAAACGCTGGCAAGGCGTAAGGGTGCAAGAGCATTGACCTCAAACTGCTGGCGGATGGCCTCAACATCCAAATCATCCAAACCATTGAAGTGCAAGATTCCGGCATTGAGGATGACGCCATCCAGAGACTGACGATGGAGACGGGACATCAGTTCGTCGATCGCTGACGCATCGATAAGTTCGATCCCGGCTTCGATTTGTACCCCTAACGAGTCGAGTTCTCGACCAGCTTCACGACAGACAGCAATGACATGATCACCACGAGCAGCGAGTTGTCGGCAGTATTCCAATCCAATGCCTCGATTTGCACCCGTTACGAGAACCGTTGCCATGGCTGATCGCCTGAACTCGCCATATCCTCTCCTGACGACGTCTTGCGATCATGGACGGACAGATCGAAATGAATCGATGGCCAGATCAGAGGATGAAGCAGGAACAGAGAGTGGATTTGAGCCGCTTTCCATGATTGACATGTGGCAAGACCTTCACCAGCTCATTGACCATTGGTCGACCAAGTACAAAACAACGCCGGATTTAGCAGCGACAGCCCTACGAGAATTTTCAGAAACCCTTTCCAATCAACCACCAAAAAGTTGAGACAACGGATCGATTGAACAGTCAATATGCAGACAAAAACAAGGAGCAGCCTTGAAAATTTTGCCAGTAAATAGCCGCAAAAACATGGATTAATTACTCAGTAGAGTTACTGATACAGGCATAAATCTCATCAAGACTAACCGTGAAGGCGACTGCAAGGTTTGCATCCCCTTACTTTCTGCCATCTATATTATGCCGCACTAGAATCAATTAAATGAAGGCTATTAAACAAAATAAATCCAGGGTCAAGAATTAAACAGGATATTGAGAAGTTCAATGATTCCGATATCAAACGCATCCCAAGAAAGGCTTTCAATAATTAATAATAGCGGCCAGGATATTCACCCGGATGATCAACTCGCTCGATTGTGACGCCGGACTCATGTCGACCCGACGCCAACAAGAGTTGATCACCAGTGACTGCAAAGCCATAGTCCTGCGCAATAAGAGCAACCTCATCGGCTGTGATGCAAGCATGAACTTGCGCCTGCAACCGTGAATCACGCCCCAACAGCCGAAGAAACCGTCCGAGCTCCTGACTAGAGGCATCAGTCATGACAATGAATCAAAGACGAGAACAGCCGATCGTTAGGAAAGAATCTCGTTATATGTGGCGAGAACTCGAAACCGAGGGTATAGCCAATCAACCCTAAGCAAAAACAGGAGAGTCGAGAAAAATTTTTATTTATTTATGGTAGTCATATCGAACTAAAACATTTTCTGGCGAGTCACCGCCAATCGGGAGTAAACCAAATGACAGAGCACAACGTCTCATGTCTTTTATCAGCAGAATCTGCTCCACCTCCAAGGGATCAACCATTGATGCCGTGGGCAATGGTCGGTATCGAGTGTGCAACAAACAATCGCAATGCGCCGAAGTCGTTGGACTTTGGCAAGCCTACGAAGCACTTCGCGTTCAAGAACAAAGTATTCATTAAAGAACTATTAACGGCTTAAGGATTAGAGGATTAAAAAAATTAGTAGACGATATAAAACCTTATTAGTCATATTTTCATGACGGCACAACACTTTCAACATCGGTCGTCAACAACGCAGATCACGCGCCGGTCGCAACCCGCAAGGGTCGAAAGCTGATTCGATTCGCCCCTAGCATAGTTTGCGCGCAAACGCCAGAATTAACTCAGAAGAAGACACAAGCTTTTACATGGTGATAGTCTCATCACACCACGTACCGGGATGCGATGTACACGATCGATAAAGCACGACAAATTTTCCCTGATACGCAAACGGCAGACGCTGTACCCGCCATCACAGCCCGTTTCAAGCTGCTCAGCGCGGAAGACCAGCTGGCACTGATCTGGTTTGCCTATCTCGAAATGGGGCAGACCATCACTGTTGCCGCCCCTGGAGCAGCAAGGATGGCTTTGGCCAAACCAACGCTCGACGAAATCGTCGCTTTGAGCTTCGACGAGCAGACAAAGGTGATGTGCGACCTGGCCAGCAAAATCAACGCACCCATTTCGACGCGCTACGCCTTCTGGTCGATCAATGTGAAGCTTGGTTTTTGGTACGAGCTTGGTGAGCTCATGCGTGCAGGGAAAGTGGCACCCATCCCACCTGGCTACAAACTCTCAGCCAACGCGTCATCTGTGCTGGATGCGGTTAAAAAAGTAGAGCAAGGTCAACAAATCAGTTTGCTACGCAATTTCGTATCCGATATGGGATTCGATCCAGACGTTGTTGATGATCAGCTGGTTGCAGAGCCTATTGTTGCCCCTACACCAGTAGAGCAACGGGAAAAAATATTTATCCCCGGAGTTCTCAACCAGACAATTTTGAGCTACATGGAGCTCTTGAACTCCAATGATTTTGACCAATTAATTGAATTATTCCTTGAAGACGGTGCATTGCAACCACCATTTCAACGTCCAATTGTTGGTCGCGAAGCCATCTTGAAATTCTTCCGACGCGATTGTCAAAATCTTAGATTGATGCCTCAGGGTGGTTTTGGAGAACCAGCGGATAGCGGTTTCAACCAAATCAAAGTAACGGGAAAAGTTCAAACTCCATGGTTTGGTCAAGAAGTAGGAATGAACGTCGCTTGGCGTTTCCTGTTGGATGAGAACGACAAAATCTATTTTGTAGCGATTGACTTACTCGCTTCGCCCGCTGAACTACTGAAGCTTGGTGGCAACTAAAGCCGCGCAAGCTAGACATCAACGTCAAAGCCTCATATTGGCGGCCTTGATTGGTTCAGCATGGATCATTACGTTCGTGATATCTATGTTGATCAATGTTCATCTATGGTCTAGCTCCGCGATTCTCGGTTTTATTCTTCTGAGATCATTCCTACACACCGGTTTGTTCATCGTTGCTCACGATGCCATGCATCACAGCTTGGCTCCACTCAACGAGAAGCTGAATAACAATATTGGAAGACTCTGCCTATTTTTGTATGCAGGACTTTCCTACAAGTCTTGTTCAAAAAATCATAGTCTCCATCATCGTTATCCAGAGTCTGCAGCTGATCCAGACTTCCATTCAATTCAAAACTCAAAACCAATCAATTGGTACTTTAGATTTCTAAGTAACTATCTTGATGCCAAACAGTTTTGCGTATTGACCATTGTTTGGTTGCTACTGCTGCAAATAACAAGCAGTGTTAATCCTAATGCTGCAGAAAATATTATTATTTTTTGCCCAATACCATTAATCATCAGTTCAATTCAACTTTTTTTTGTTGGCACATGCCTCCCTCACCAAATAACGAGAAAGGAACCAGGACGTCAAAGGCCTAGAAGTCTTTCATTACATCCGCTCCTTTCGTTCGCAGCTTGCTATCACTTTGGCTACCATTTGGAACATCATTTGAATCCAAACACTCCCTGGTTCAAGCTTCCTAATCTGCGCGTCGCTTCACTACAACGTGAACAAGCCAAGATTAAACATTCTCACTAATCCCCAGAGCTTTTTATGACGCCCGCTGACTGGTCATCCCAAGAAGAACAAGTGGCACGCCACGCATTTAACAATGGTAGGACTCGGTCTATCGAGTCATTAATTTCAACGCTCCAGGCAAAATGCCAGGAGTTGAGCACTGACGAGTCGGTATGGAACATGCATGACTATCTCAGCACGGAACGGCATCTATTTGAAGGAAGATCAGAATTCGACTACGGCAATATCCTCTTTACCCTGGCGGAATTATTAAAACAGCAATTGATCACATTGGATGAGTTGAATGGACTAGATCCGAAAAAGCTTGCCAAAATTAAAGCAATGTCAATGTTCTAACCAAATTGGGTTTCGCCGCACCTTTACCGATCCTCAATGGTTGTCCTGCGATCAGCGGTCGGGAATCAGAATTACTTGCAAAGGTTAATCAGTCCACAGACCATTGGAAAGAGTCAACCAATATCAAATTGGATCAACTCAAATCTGGTTATGCCTGTGCATTACATATGCACCAACCAACTATTCCTGCTGGAAATGAAGGCGAGTTAATTTCGCATCTTCAGCATATGTTTAATCATTCAGAGGATGGCGATAACCACAATGCAGAGCCATTCGCACAATGTTATAAACGCCTTGCCGATATAATTCCCAACTTAATTAAAGAAGGATGTAATCCTCGCATCATGCTTGATTACTCTGGGAACTTGCTCTGGGGTGTTAATCAAATGGGAAGGACTGATATCACTGAGTCCCTTAAATTTCTTGCTTGTGATTCTCAAATGCAGAATCATGTTGAGTGGCTTGGTACTTTCTGGAGTCATGCAGTGGCACCATCCACTCCTATTCCAGATCTGAAACTACAGATCAGTGCATGGCAACATCAATTTGCAAATTTATTTGGAACTGACGCACTGCAGAGGGTAAAAGGGTTTTCTCCTCCGGAAATGCATCTTCCAAACCATCCTGATACTCTGTACGAATTTATAAAAGCTTTGAAGGAATGTGGATATCAATGGGTATTAGTTCAGGAGCATAGCGTCGAGAATCTAAATGGCTCACCACTAAATCATGAGCAGAAGTATATACCAAATCAATTAATTGCTAAAAATTCACTTGGGGAGACTATCAATATCACCGCTTTAATAAAAACCCAAGGATCAGATACAAAATTGGTTGGACAAATGCAACCTTTTTACGAGGCACAGGGTCTTGGTCGACAGAAAATTAATAACACAGCGATCCCATCGCTTGTATCACAAATTGCAGATGGTGAAAATGGTGGGGTCATGATGAATGAATTTCCAGAAGCTTACTTACAAGCGAATCGACGAAATAGAGACAACGGGGAATCTGTTATGGCCGTGAATGGATCTGAATATCTCGAAATGATTGCAGCAGCTGGCATTCATGAATCAAATTTCCCAACCGTTCAAGGTGTGCATCAACACAGAATTTGGGATGCAATGGGCGAAGATTTAGGCCGTGAGGCACTGTCTGCGGCCATTGCATCCCTCAAAAGTTCCGATACTGGGTTCAATATTGAAGGAGCATCATGGACAAACAATTTAAGCTGGGTAGAAGGTTATGAAAATATTCTCGAGCCGATTAATCAACTAAGTGCGCGATTCCATAAACGCTTCGATAAGCAAGTGTCTGACAGCCCTGAAATAACACAAACAGAGCATTACCAACAGGCCTTAGTTCATTTACTACTCAGTGAAACCAGTTGCTTCCGCTACTGGGGCCAGGGAATATGGACAGACTATGCACGTGAAATCCATCGAAGGGGTGAATTTCTCCTCAATGAGCCTTCAACAGCGATTTAATTTGTTGCAACTCATGGCATTCGCTCGTCAAACAACCAATTACCACCTTTCATAAGGATCTTCTTGGTATCAACTGGATGTCTTACGAACCTGGTTCGGGCGAATGTCGAGTTTTAATCACTAGCAAAGAGCAAATAGAGACGATGCTTTTAAGTCTTGGGAAGCTCGAGGGAACAACAGACATCCTTCAGCAGCTCCGCGAAGTCCATGGACAGCTCGAACTTTTGCATGACCAGCGCCGAAGCTCAGACTAAGCATGGTTTACAAATCGTTACACTTGTGGCAAAATAGGAGTCCTCTGTCGACAACTGGTGGCCGTAATGCTCCACTGGCAAGGTTATGGGAATCGAAATTGAATTAATAATCGCGGCCGCAGATATCGTTCTGGCACTTTTACTTGCCGTATCGCTACCAGTACGAGAGGAAACCACTTAATTTGTTTGCATGCTCAGGGTTGAGCGCTGAGCCTAAATTCTGAAAAGACACAATTAGCATCGACTTTGCGATCCATCTCTAAAAGAGTCGAATAACGGTCTTGAACCCAATACTCCGTTTCAACCCAGATATTGAGTTGATATCGACGTTCAAGAGATTGGCCAGAACCGTCCATCATGTGAAAATCCCAGACTTCACAATAGTGTTTATTTTTAAAGAACGCGGATTATTAGCTAATAACTAGATATGGACATCAGAATAAAGGTTGAATGAGGATCATCGCATCTTTAGATCATTTTTATTTCCACCATCTTGTTGCCAGGATTTTTCAAGCTTGAGCCGAAACTGCAGAGAGCTGCTTTGGGATGATCGCATTTTTGTACGGTATGAACCGGTTAAACGCCAAAATTTCCATGCACTTGCAGCGGCGACTACCAGCCAGGCAAGAAGAAACCAACCAGGATTTCCCATCCACCAAACAACGCTGACTCCCCATAATGACGATCTTTCCAATCAGACGTGGAAATCCATCGCTAAAGCATCGCTTAAAGATACAATTCGAATCTTGCCAATGAAATACCCCCAGCGACCAAGCTCAACAACGATTTGGAATGCGGGGATCATTTTGATCACCGTGGTCGCTGCAATCATGGCGATCGTCCGACGTTAAGAGACGATAGAGGTCAAAGCACTCAATTCAGATCATCACCATGTTCATCGTTTCAACTCTCTTGGTCCCACTTTTCATGTTGTTCCATTTCGTTGGACCAATCCCGGTTGATTTGGGAACTCACGGAGGCGAACTCAGTCCGTGTGTAAGTTCAGCACATTGTTCACGGCAGAATTGGTCCACTGCCAATCTTCAATCAGACCTAGAAACCATCATTGCTGCAGTACGTGAAACACCTCGTACCATCATTGTTGAGGAGAGAGATGGCTACATTCATGCGGAAGCAAGCAGTGCTTTGTTTGGCTTTGTAGACGACCTTGAATTGCTCGCAAAACAAGATACTGGCATGATTCAGGCACGATCCATTTCGCGTCTCGGCGATTCTGATCTTGGTGTGAATTCAGCGCGACTAGACAGACTCCAAACTCTGATCAATGAGATGGATCAAAATTAAGCATTAACCTATTTGAAAGTGCTTTCAATAGATAACAGCCAAACACCGATCCAAATCACACTGTCACGACTACAAAATGAACGACATTATCTGTCCACACTGCAATACCGCATTCAAAGTGGATGGATCAGGATACGCAGATATTTTAAAGCAAGTCAGGGATCGTGATTTTGAACAACAATTGAAGCAACGTTTAGATCTAGCTGAAAAGGACAAGCAAAATGCAATTGAGCTTGCCATGGCTAAAAAAGCCTCCGAGCTCCAAAGGTTGGAAAGTGAATTAAGAGATCGAGATTTAAAACAGCAGCTTGCCATAAAAGATGCTGTTCTCTCGGCAGAAAAGCAACGTGATTTAATTGCCAAAGAGCTTCAACAAAATCAAGAGAATCAACAGCAAGAGCGTCGATTTACAGAATCAAAATTTGCCCAAGAAATTCAAACTCTTACATTGCAAAAGCAAGCAGAATTGCGTGATCTACAGTCCAAATTAGAAGCTAGTAGCATGCAAAAAAAGATCGCGATCAATGAAGCAGTTAATACCATTGAAAAGGAGAGGGATGCACTCAGGAATCAGCTCAGTGAATCTGAACTGAAGCATCAATTAGAATCAAAATCACTCAAAGATCGATATGAAGCTCAAATTTATGATCGAGATGAGGCAATTGTCCGACTTCGTGACATGAAAGCTAGGCTTTCCACGAAAATGGTTGGAGAGACCTTAGAGCAACATTGCGAGACCGAATTCAATCGTCTTCGAGCGGCAGCATTTCCAAGGGCATATTTCGAAAAAGACAATGATGCAAGTTCTGGCAGCAAAGGTGATTATATTTTCCGCGATTTTGATGAATCCGGAAACGAGATCATATCAATCATGTTTGAAATGAAAAACGAAACTGACACAACAATAACTAAGAAGAAAAATGAGGACTTTTTTAAGGAACTCAATAAAGATCGGGTCGAGAAAGAGTGCGAATACTCAGTGCTCGTGTCACTTTTAGAACCAGAGAGTGAACTTTATAACTCTGGGATCGTAGATGTATCTCATCGTTTCGCAAAAAGCTACGTTATCAGGCCACAATTTTTTATCCCATTTATCACTCTCCTTCGGAATGCTGCTCTTAAGTCGATTGAGTACAAGGCCGAACTCGCCTTAATCAAAGCGCAAAATATTGATGTGACTCATTTCGAGGAGGATCTTGAATCATTCAAAAGTGCTTTTGGTAGAAACTATGATTTAGCCTCACGGCGTTTCCAAACGGCAATTGATGAAATCGACAAGTCAATTGATCACCTACAAAAAACGAAAGATGCTCTTATGGGAGCCGACCGTAATTTGCGCCTTGCAAACGACAAAGCACAAGATGTAACTGTAAAAAAACTAACAAGAAACAATCCAACTATGAGCAACAAATTTATGGAGCTCAAGAATAAAAGTGATGCTGATCAATAACTTCTTGTGAAAAATTAGCTTCCTTGCGTCCAGTGGGCGGTGCAGCGAAATCGTGATGAGAAACCAACATCTTTCTCCTTACAATCCACAGATGTAATCGTCGCTCCCTTCGGAGCAAGACGCACGGCCTGCGCCCTTGCCATCTGCTCAGTAGCAGCCTCACCTGAGCTGGTATGAGCTACTGCAGCAGATCCAAGACTCCACAAGGCAAGCCCGGCCACTAATGCGAAACCTCTTTTTGATTTCCAAGAAAGAGACATGACAACAGCAGACGAACACCCTTTCTTAGCAAGATCTTGATTTTGGGTACGCGCCAGCGATCTATTCGTGGATGTCCGGGCAAAATAATGATGAGATACAAAACCTTGCTCGATGCCTTCGACTCCTCGCAACCGTGTCGGAGACGTGTACGGACAGCTCACCGTTATTGCTCCATCTGACCGTCGCACTAAGTCGGGCAATGCCTATTGGTGCTGCAGGTGTAGCTGTGGGAGAGAACGAGAAGTCGCTGGAGACAAACTCTCTCTCAACGTCGCTCGACGGAAACCGACTGTGACAGCTTGCGAGGAGTGTTCAAGAGAGCATCAAATTGAAGCCGTCTGTTTAAAGCACGATCGGGAGGAGCGTGAGCGTCGCAAGCAGGCCAAACACGATCGAGAGCAATTGGTAGGCATGGTTCCCGATCGTTGGCTCAAACTTCCATTGACCGACGCCCATGCACGAGAACTAGGACAAACCCAATTTTTTAGAGGACGAAAGTGTTTGAGAGGTCACCTGGCCCCTTACAGGATTAATGGTGGCTGTCTTACTTGCGCTGGACAGACTCCGTCTGCGGGAGATTGGCAATCAACCAAGCCCAAAGAGTCGTAACTGCAGCTCCAAAAGCCATCAGTGCTAACAATTTAGTTTCCATTTACAGAAAATCAAAGTCGTCTTCACCTGCAAATGCGTTCATCACCAAAGCCGAGAACGGGATGACAACAGCTGCAATTACTAGAATTTCCATGAATCCATCGCAATGTTGCGCAAAGTTAGTTCATACGACGTTACAAACAGTTGTCGGTGATACGCACTTCATTTGATGAGCAAACATACTCATCTTTCATTTCTAAATCGTGATCGCCGTGCCAGTGCAGTGCCAGTGCAGTGGCAGTGCAGTGGCACGGCGTGATGTTCTAGGCATTAAGCACCGTTGTCAGGGCTTCCGAACAGAACAGACTGACCCTAGATGCGCGATTTCGATGCCCCCCATTCTTCAAGCTGCATCGCAGTCGATTCTCGATCTACTCCGGACTCCTGGGGTTCAGAGCTTCGATGAATGTCGTCTCCGCAACGACCGACAGAGCTACGTGGCCTTAAGTCGGCAACTGGTGCAAGCCCAGTTCGTCCTGAGGGATTGGGAGTTAACGACTCGTCTTTGGCAAGACGTTGCCAGTCGTGAGATGGACCTTGGTCGCATCATCAACCTTTTGTATTGCTGCGCTTCCCCTGAAGACGATGAAGCCATGCGTTGTATTGATGAGGGCTACCTCGCCCTCATCAATCGGAAGGATCCTTAAAGCAAAGGACTGGCGCCTAGAGCTCAAATACAACGCCTAGCAGCGTTGCTGGATGCATTGTGCGTCCGGCGTGGCCACGCTCGAGTTGAAAAGCCATCACGCAATGGGCCATAAAACGGCATGCTGAGAGCACAGCCAAGCCGATGCAGATGGGGCAATGAGTGATTCCCATCCCACAACATTCACAGGAGTTTGGGGGTACTGCACAACTGCGTTGAATTTCTTGACCTTTTAGCTGATGCGGAGCGGCCATGTCATCCGACGTGGGATTCCTCGTTCTTGAGTCGAATGTTTGGAACTTTGTCAGGACATTCCTGATCAATCCCGTCAAAGGGGATACGGAGGCTGGTAAAGTCATTTTTTGCTCTGTTTCGGAGAACGGATGAGCCAGGTCACAGTCGGCGAAAATGAGGGTATTGAATCCGCACTACGACGTTTCAAGCGCTCTGTCGCCAAGGCCGGCATCTTTTCCGACCTACGTCGCATCCGTCACCACGAAACTCCGGTTGAAAAATACAAGCGAAAACTGAAGCAACGTTCACGCAATCGCCGCCGTTAATCAGCTGCTTAAGCGATACCTCCTCCCCCCTCCATCGGGGGTTTTTTAATGTCACGAACCTCGTGGAGGCATTGATCGCTGTCGCGTTCGATGGCCTTGCTTCGCCAGACTCCTCAAACCCTGGTGATTGGCCGTGTTCCTCATCAACCCGCTTTGCCCAATCAGTGCAGCAAAAATCGCTGGACTGAAAGCAACGGTTCTGCTCCTGCTGGTGATGCTGATGAAGTCTCAGCTTCTCCGCGTCAAAATGTCCCTTCTGGGCTCATTGATCGGTTTTGTTCTGCTCGTGAGCTTTCTGATCAGCTCAGGAATCCTCACCGTGGTAGCCGGGGGAGCAGTGGCCTATGCCGCCATGCAAAACAAGTCCACCTAAGGGGATGGATTCACTAGGCCTCGTGTCCCCCCATATCAGCCCATAGCCACAGGTTTATGTCTCGTCCTCTGCCCAGCACAGGAGCGGTTAGCGGCCTTGTTGAAGCAATTAATTTTTTTCGGGACCCGGATTTCGCGACCAAACGCTTTACCGAGTTCGGCGATATCTTCGAAACGTCGCTCATCGGTCAGCGACTCGTCTTCATCCGAGGAGACAAAGCCATTGCCGATCTTCTGGCGCAAGGTGACGCCGTTGAAGGTTGGTGGCCCGAGAGTGTTCGCCAACTCCTTGGCAGCCAATCCCTTGCGAACCGAAACGGCTCCGACCATAAAGCGCGTCGGAGAGTCGTGGGTCAATTGTTTTCCAGTGCAGCACTGAAGCGCTACACCCCTGGAATGATTGGCTTGGTGGATGAGCTCAGCCAAGAGTTGCTTGAAGAAACAAAGCCGATACGGCTTGCTGATCGCATGCGGCGATTCGCCTTTCGCGTGATTGCAACGACAGTTCTGGGGTTAGAGGGTTCAGACCGTGATGCCCTCTTTCATGATTTTGAGATTTGGACACAAGCTTTGTTCTCTGTGCCCATCGCCATTCCAGGAACGCCCTTTGCGAATGCCTTAGCGGCAAGACGTCGCCTACTCGACAGGCTTCGAGACGTTCTTGAGCAAGCGGATCAAAACCGTGGCGGACTGGATTTACTCGCTGGTGGTCTCGATGAGGCAGGACAACCACTCACAGCAGACGACATCGTCGAACAACTACTTCTATTGCTCTTCGCTGGTTATGAAACAACTGCGTCGTCATTGAGCTGTTTGATGCGGGCTTGTCTAATCGAGCCTCATGTTGAGCCATGGCTGCGTGAGGAACTGGATGGCCTGGAGTGGCCACCTCAGGGTGATGCAACCACTGCATTTGATGGGAACCGCGCTCCCAGACTTCAAGCCGTCGTGACTGAAGTGATGCGCATGACGCCACCTGTCGGGGGATTTTTTCGCCGCACCTGCCGCCCGATTGAGCTCGCCAATATTCTCATTCCAAAAGGTCATGTGGTGCAAGTCGCTTTGGCTTCCTCCAATCGTGCTGGAAGCAGCGAATTAAACGAATTTCGTCCTCAACGCCATCTTGATGGATCCAACAAACCAACACTGTTGCCTTTTGGAGGCGGTGAGCGTGTTTGCTTGGGGAAAGCGCTTGCTGAACTTGAAATCCGCCTCATGGTGGTGGGACTTCTGAAACGTGTTCAACTCAGCCTTGCCGGCGATCAGGATCTCGATCTCCAGCTGATCCCCAGCCCGAGCCCCAAGGACGGCCTAAAGGTTGTTGCCAAGCATTACGCACCTGCTGATGCCAGGGCGTGACGTCAACCACGGGCTTCTCAAGATCAAATGCAGTGGCATCCATCTCCTTTCGTAGACGCCTCAACACAGGTATCAGGGCAAGACCGAGCAGTAAGGCCATGAGCAACAGCCATGGGAGCAGGGCCAACAACCAAATGGTTGCCACCGCACTGATGGCAACCGTCGCAAGCGTTCGCAACCATTGCGGCTTCATCCGTCCTGGGAGCTGACGCATCAGTCAGACCTGGCAGAGACGTCGAAAGTTTGGCCTTGGTCGATGCTCAGAAAACATTTCTCTCCAACAGTCAAAGATCTTGGCTAAGGATTCGGTCGAGGTCTCGACGAAACTCATCACGACTAAGCGGGAAAGCTCCTCTTTGACGTCGATTACGGCGTAACAGGAAACCGATCCATACAATCTGCACGAGACAACACAATCCCGCTGTGGTGAGCAAGCTGGGCGTGGGAGAACTCCAGTCCATGACTGGTTAGTAGGTGGACTGAGGCAACGTGAAGCCGGATTGCATATTTCCGATATCGAGCATCACGTAGGTGAGCCAAATCAAGAGCGCTGCAACTCCAGCGCCGGCCGCCACCTTGGCAAAAGATCGGCCGATCATTTCCAGCAGACTGACTTCTTTCATGCGAATAGGACGTGCCACCTAATTGTGCCGTGTGGACGCAAGCATTGGCGTCATGCGGTGCAGTTGGTCTATCAACGATTGCAAACATCGTTCATGAAAACGTCAACGCAGCGAATGGCTTGATCGAGATTTTGCTTCACAGTGAAGCCAGAGCGCTTTCTTGGCGACAAACTGTGATCTCCATCGGCAATCCAACGAATCTGAATTTGATCGGAGAGCACATAGTTATCAACTTCTTCTCGTCCACCCATCGGATCACGCTCCCCTTGAACGATCAACATTGGAGCTGAGAAGGATCCGAGGTGTTCGGTTCTTAATTGATCGGGCCTTTTTAAAGGATGGAAAGGATAACCAAGGCAGACAACTCCTTGGATCAAATCATCGTTGTACAAGGAATTGGCAACTAACGACGCAATTCGCCCACCCATTGATTTTCCACCAATGAGGAGTGGTTGCTGAATCTCCTTATTCACAGCTCCAACAACAGATCGGTAGGCGTCCAGCAAAACCGACACCTTGTCTGGGAACGTCCTGCGGCCTGTTAAGGACTGCCGAGCCATATAGGGAAACTCAAAGCGGACAACTCTCCAGCCTTGATGAGTTAAACCGTCTGAGAGGGAATTCAACATTGGTTCCCTCATGCAACTGCCTGCTCCATGAGCGAACACGAGGGTGGCTTTCGCTTCTACCGGCTTGGATACCAAAAGGGTTGGAGAAACCACCTACGTCAGAGTTGAAAAACTCAGCGAGTTGCTGTTGCCTCACTTAAAACGACTGCGGGTTCGTCGAGAGATTCTGAGGTCGAATCAATTTCAATATTCGGCTCGACAAGACGAGAAATTAATTCGTCAATCGAGAAAAGTCCTGGACCGCAAGCCAAAACTGTTCCTGCCGCCGCCAAATAAAGGCCCAGCAATTCGAGCAAGTAAATGTTGAAACCCGCAGTAACGATGGCGTGGTAGATCGCCACTGTGATTGTTCCTGCGATTGCTGCGGCGCCAACCCGGGTTAGCAATCCGGTGATCAACAACCAGCTGCCAATCACCTCAGAGAACGCAGCGACGTACGAAAGAACGATCGGAAACGGAAGGTGCAGCGGACGAACAAACGCGTCAGCGAAGTTTTCGATATTGGCTAGTTTTTCGTATCCGTGATGGATGAGTAGCGCACCGGTCAAAACCCGAAGAACGAGCAAGCCCAGGTCGGCAAACAGAGGGCGGGTGAGAACAGCGCGGATCATGACCCAAGGCAATATCCACATAACTTAAAAAACTTTCGTGAAGCTGTGCGAGTAGCTCGGCATTATTGGCGCGAAATAAGTATTTTTACTCAGAGGACTGCTGAGAGCAGAGCTTCGGCCAAGGCAACCCGGGGAACGTTCTTGTCACTGGTGATTTCCAAGATCCGTCCGATCGAGCCGGGGGTCTCAAGTGCATCGACACAGCATTGAGCAACAAGGCGTCGTGGAATGGAATTCTTGTCCTGCTGATCCGGGCCAGTCAGACGAATACCCTCCTGCTCGAGACCAGACTCCCGTTCAGATAAACCCCCAGGACGAACAACAGTCCAATTCAACCCACTTCGCTCTAACGCTCGTTCACCGATCCTTTTCCACACAAGAATCAGTCCGAAAAGATTGAGTGGATGCCGCCAACGTCCTGCACAGAGCGAACTCACCAACACGACGCGGTTGACGTTGACCCGTTGGCAACTTGCAATTTGGCGCTTCACGCCCCATGCATCGACACGCATCGGGCCGCTGAGATCAATCGATGGTCGTGCACCGGTGGCAATGATCAGCGCCTCAACCCCAAGCAACGCTTGATCGAGCGCACAATCATTCTCGATACTCAGGCGCACCTGCTCGCAATTCGACAAGGATGGTGGAACAGCAGATTCACGACGCAGCAATAGACGCGGTTGAACCCCTGCGGCCAACAACTCCTCTGCAATCCGATATCCGGTTTTTCCTGAAGCACCGCTAACGGCGACAACCCGTGACATGTCTCAACCCCAACTCCTCAAAAGTTAGAAGATCACTTTCTGATTCAGTCGTCATCAACGAGCCACAAAGGCTCATCGATGTTTTGCTCACAAAACAGCTCGTAACAGGGGGTCGCGAGAGTCGCTGGATAATTTATTGATTTGAGCGAGAAGCCACTGCGGCTCTTCTTTTAGTAGCCGAACCTTTCCATCATTGTGTTCGGACACAGCCTGCGGAAATTCGTTTTTAACCTTTTGGATATTTTATCCGTTGTTTTTATCGGTCAAGCTTCACCTTTAAGTCGACTAATTTTTTAGCGGCAGCACACTCCAATACTCACTAAGTATTTCTACCTTTATGGCTAAAGGAACACATCACCTCAAAGATCAATCGGAATAGATCACGAGCTGTGACACATTCATCGTCAAAACGATGAATCCCGTGGAGAGTTCGATGGCGAGCTTTTAAACCATGCCCTTTACTGATCGAATCGCACTCACGGGAGCCATCCTCTTCGCGATGGGCCTCGTCTTGGGTGTGGGAATTGGTTCCTTCACAACAATGGCATCGCTCATCCAGGGGGGACCAGACGTCCTACAAAGCTGGTCTGGTGTTGTAGCAATGCCATAAAAGGTTGACGAACATTAAAAATCTGACTATCAGGTGGCTATCTAAGGGTAGGAATGATGATGGAGCGAGATATTTTTCGTCGTCAAACCCTGAGGTCGAAATCAATGCGTTGGGTGATTAAAAACGTTCAAAAATTGTTGTTTGGTACGAGTCGCAGTTCAGCGTGAACCAACGCTGATGGTCCCAGAACTGATCAAACTCTCAAGTCGAGCAGACAGTTTGAGCTCAGATCCATCGAAACAATCTTGGTTCCCAGCCAAATAAGCTAATTCTTCGCTCGTGATCACTTGGTGGGTCACAGCATCCAGATAAATTTTTACGAGCGACATCGCCAAAGCAGAAGAGCCAGGCAACTCTGGCAAGAATTTTCCACAATCGACGTTCGGCACCGTCCTCAATAGAACCGTGATGGAGAAACAACTTATTCAGGCTCTGATCAAGAAATGCGCATTAGGTCTGTTTGATCTGGCCTGTGCTGTGAGTGGAAAATCGAGTTGGGACTTGAGTTTGCCCATTGGAGTCATCGATGCAAGACGTGATGCTCCAAAGCTGGTGGTGACGTCTGTGGGGACGATTAACTCAACATTGCGAGCATCAGCCACGATCGGCCATCCGTTAATGCTGCAGTTCTTCGCTCGTTTTGAAGAAGCGGGCGTCGAGGAAGCCCTTACCGAGATGAAGCAAGGGGCGCAAGCCGAGGCATTCAACGAGGTTTGGGAGGCTTATCGGGAGGAACGACGCAATGGCGAGGCACCGATGTGGAGTGTCGAAGATGCAACGGCATTCGTCTTGAAATCAAAGGAAGCCCACGCTGATCGGGAAGTGGCCTGCGTCGCGATTCTTCAAGGAGAACCCCATCGGATCGTCACGTTTTCGGTACCAATCGCCTTCCTGACCAATCCAAGCGAATGATCACGGAAGACCTGCCGGTGCAACTCGCCCTCGCTGTGGTGGCGTTGATCTCCAATGGTCTATCGGCGTTTGCTGGTGGTGGTGCTGGCTTGGTTCAGCTTCCAGCATTAATTCTGCTGGGACTGGACTTTTCGACGGCATTGGCCACCCATAAAGTGGCGAGTGTGGCCCTTGGAGTCGGGGCCGCTGGTCGCCACTGGCGAGCCAGTAGCTTGGATCGACGCTTATCGGCTCTCGTGCTTTGCGCAGGGCTTCCAGGGGTTGTTATCGGAGCCAACCTGGTTCTGGCGATACCCGACAACACAGCGACGATTTGCCTCGCTTTTCTCACCCTTGGCTTGGGCCTGTATTCCTCGCGTCGACCACGGCTCGGAAACGATGAACATCGTCGAGCGTTCACTGGCACAACACTCTGGGTAGGTGCCTTTGGACTTTTCACGATTGGGATTATCAACGGATCTCTGACGTCAGGAACGGGCCTATTCGTGACGCTTTGGTTGGTGCGATGGTTCGGATTGAGTTACACCCGAGCTGTCGCCCACACGTTGATTCTCGTCGGACTGGGTTGGAACGGTATGGGCGCCCTCACCCTTGGGCTAAAAGGTGACATCCACTGGCAGTGGCTCCCAGCCCTCATCATTGGCTCACTGATCGGCGGATATATCGGAGCGCATTGGTCGATCAAACAGGGCGACAAGGTCGTGAAACAAGCCTTCGAAATCTTGGCCCTCATCATGGGCTTTTCACTCCTCGCCCGAGGCCTTCTGATCTGATTCTGAATTGATGTCTCCCAAGAACCGGCTTGAGAAGCGCGTTGCCAACACAACCGTGGCGGCCCCATAGGCGATGAATGTAAACAGCTGGCCAGACGTTCCCTCGGTGTAAACCTCTTCCACCAACAGCATCCAATCCATGAGTGAGGCCACCATTCCCCAGATCACGACACAGACAGAGACGTAAACAATGCCTCGAACTGTTGAATTCATACCGAAGGATGCGCCGGGTCTAAGGCTAGGGGGGGCGGCTCCCGTAATCTCACGGATGCAAGGGACGGATGATGCCGAAAAAGCGCCGCAAGCTCAGCAAGGAGATGGAAGCGGATATGGCCGCAGCAAAACGAAAAATCGAGTTGATCGGTGCCCTCATCAATGACATCCGCGATGAGGACATCCAAGGCGAGTACCTCGGAGCCTTCACACAAATTCGATCAGCCGTGGTGAGCCTGATCGCCAAATATACGACCGATGGATTTTGCGAAGAAACCGAGGGTCTTCTGGCCCTCTACCAAGGGCTCATCAAAAATTTTGAGGAGGACTACGAGCTTTAAACGCAGCAAAGACCCACGAAACTGTTGACCCAGTCCCTTAAGGTCAGCCAGCTCTGGTCGTTTTCTCTATGTCCCTTCGCGAAAACCGTCAACAGGTTTCACCACTTCGATTAAAAATTACACTGCTTGTCGCTGGTTTAGGTCCACTGCTCGCAGTTGGAATTTGGCTGCAATCAAAGGGATTCTTTAATTAATAGTTGTCGTGAAACAGCATCTCTTACTATTTTCACTGCTGTTCACAGCGGGAATCACTCAAGCTGAAACTGTCACCCTTGAACTGCTAAATGGCGACAGCATCACAGGAACAATTATTGAAGAGCTCAGCGATGATCAAGAAAAGATCTTGGATCACCCGCAGCTTGGACGACTCACCATTCCTGCAAGCTCACTGAAGCCAACATTAGACCCACCTGCATGGAGCACATCCATTACCGCTGGGTTAATTGGCAACGAAAAAGATGGTGATTCTTCATTGTCGACAAGCCTGAATGCCGAAAGTAAATATAAGAATAACAAGAATATCCTTGTGTTCAAAGCCGGACTCAACACCAACCAAAGCCAAGACAAGGGTGAACCCTTGGACATCAAAACTCAAAAAGGATCAGCAGGATTTAGATACAATTACCGGCTAAATGATGACTTTAGTTTTTATTCGTTAACGGATTACAATTATGACGGGAAAAATGATTCTGGAGTGAATAGCCTTCTCACTGGTCTCGGAGTAAGCACAACCCTCATTCAAAACAAAACCACAGAATTCACACTCTCCATTGGGCCCTCCATTCAATGGACTAATGGCGGGAACCAATGTGGGCAAGACATTTACTGTGGAAATACATACGCAGGGGCTTCATTTGCAACCGATTTATCCTGGAAACCAACTCAGCCATTTAAGCTAGAACTCAACAATCTTCTTTCAACAGCCATAACCCCGAAATTAAAGCCCGGAAATTCTTTGATTGCAAAATTAAAATTTTATCCATCAATCTATTCGAAGTTATTCACATCTCTTCAATACACATCCACCTACCAAAGCATGAGCACTCCAGAACTAAACAATTCAGCATCAATCCAGTTAGGAGCTGATTTCTGATGAGCCAAAGCATGCAAGAGTCACCTAACGAAGCACAGATCAAACAACTCTTCACCAAAGCCTATGGACAACCTGGTCCTACGCCTGATCAATGGAAGGCGGTTTACGCCGACAATGTCCATTTTATTGATCCAACTCAGGAACGCAAAGGTATAGATGCCTATATTTTGGCTCAAAATAATTTACTCCAGCGATGTGATGATGTTTTCCTAGAACCCCATTCCATAGCATTTAACAAAGACGTGGCTTTCATCGAATGGACGATGGGGTTAAAAATTCAAGGGATTGAATTTATTTATCCAGGAGCAACCAGAATGACCTTCGGAACCGACAGGAAAATCATCGAACATCGTGATTACTTTGACTTCGTAGGGCCAACATTCGGACCCGTACCAATCCTGGGGAACTTTACTCGCTGGCTCTACAAACGCTTTGTAGCCTGATCAAATCCGACAAGCAAAGAAACTAAAAATTACATTACTTCCAGATTGGAGAATCATAGAAGACCTTTCTAAGATTATATCCAAAATCTAAAATGGGTTGGCAAGCATAAACACTTCAAAACAGGATGCTGCGAAGGGTAAATTAATGCCAATTATCTTTGAACAACTCAAAGAAATCTTTTGCACAAAGGCTCTTGTGAGATAAAGACTTCAGAGAATGATTATGCGTAGGCAAGGCCTTAACAACGGGAAATTGGGTTAACAACCCATTTCGCATCTCAAATTGCGTGGCATATTGCGCAAAAACAAATGATGACATTCGCCAATCAGCAGCGACCCATCCCCCGTTGCCTGGATGAATTCAAACTGCAGCTCAGCATGCCGAGCTCAACGTCTCCCTAGATTAAGCAAGACAAAGGTCAAATCAAGGTCATGCCCCAGACGGTTTGCGGGATGTCAACCATAGAGTTCCAGTCATTACAAAAAACGATCCAGAGGCCAGATCATCACCTGAGTTAGCAATGGCCACACATGAAGAAAGGTAAGAGAATCTGCACCAACAAAAGCATCTAATCAATGTAGATGAAACTTTTAAACCAATATGGGCCTAGGAACACTCTTTTTTGAAGCCCTATCAACGGGCATGATCACCAGAAGCGAAATGAATTGGGGGTTGCCAAGCAAAATACTTTTAACCGAACTGAGGAGGCGGCAGCACAACGCCTTGGCCGATTAATCGGTCAAGGCTGCATTCAATTGGGTCGCCGGGGGCGCGGATAGGCCTGCCATTTTTAAGACGAATTGCGTACATAACATCAACATGGCAGATCATCCTTCCCACCAAGATGTTGTGCATTTCTGGTTTCACGAATTAAGGCCAGCACAGTGGTTCCGTGTTAATCAAAAACTCGACCAACTAATCACCAATCAATTTCAAGATTTAGTCGATCAAGCTTTGGATGGGAGCTTAATCAATTGGTCATACAAGCCATCATCAGCGCTTGCACTGGTACTGCTCTTGGATCAATTCCCAAGACATCTATGGCGTGGACAGGCCAAAGCGTTTTCAGGTGACCCGCAAGCCCTCAGCCTTAGTCTCGAGGGTGAAAGGCAAGGCTGGATCCAGAACGAACCAGAACAAGTGAAACGTCAATTTTGGTTAATGCCACGGCTTCATAGCGAGCAGCTCGATGTTCATAACCATGCCCTAACTCTTTTTGAGCGCTGGACAGACGCGCGTACATTTACACTTGCAAAGCATTATCGACAAATTATCGCCACCCATGGTCGTTTTCCCCATCGTGACGACTCTAGAGAAGAGTAAGAATCAACAACGCAAGAATAAACAGGCATAGACGTTAACTTTAATTCGATCATTCAACAATAGATCTGCTCAGAAAAAGATGATCGAGAGATGAAGAATTACTCCTCAAGACAATAAGTCAATCGACAATACCAACAAACTTAATGATCTAGAACCCTCAAGGCGACCAGACTCGTTGTACATCAAGAGGTCATCCTTTGACAGTGATTGAATGTTCTTACACAGGGCAGCTCCATTGCAATGCAACACATGTTCTCTCTGGGACCCAGCTTCATACGGATGCACCCACCGACCATGACGGTTTAGGTCAGAGTTTTTCACCCACCGATTTGATTGCGACAGCGCTCGGAACATGTGTTCTCACCATCATGGGAATTGCGGCTAAGCGTCAAGGCTGGGAGATTGGCGAGGCCAATGCCGTTGTTGAAAAAACAATGACGAGGCAAGCACCACGACAAATCCAAAACTTAAAAGTGGTGATCAGCCTGCCAATGAGCATCACAGACGCACAACGCAGGGTGCTCAAGCATGTCGTCAATGACTGTCCTGTTAAAAGGAATCTGGACCCATCGATAACGATTGATCTGGTCTGGAGCTGAGGATGTTTTTTTCGGGTGAAAAGGGGTTAGATCAGAACCCAACACTCGATGAGGCGGCGCATGAGACTCCACTTCATGCCCATTCATGTCTTCAGGGAAACACCGTCGGTCACATTCTTTGATGCCGGAATATCTGGTAGCAACGGCACCGATGTGGTGGCTCACCACGGAGCAGCTACATCACCACCTGACGACGAGGAGTTTGAGCGGTTTTACGTGCATCAGCACCAGGTTGATCACAACCTGGTGCTCGAAGGACAACGCGTCTTCACCCTGTTGAATCCCCTCTGGGATAAACCACACCATGTTGTTTATCTCGTGCGGGCGATGGGTGCTCTTCAAATCCCGACAGGCACATTTCATCGCTCTGTATCAGGCGATGAAGGAAGCATGGTGCTAAACCAATCCATTCGCGACCAAGATTTCAATTTTCGTACAGAGTTCAATCCCATCAGCCTGCGGGATCGAACCGATTTACAGGATGCTTACGCTTGTGAACCGTGGATCTGGAGTTGGAGAGATGGACACATCTACCGCCAACATGGTTCCTAGTGATGGTGCTTGCGGCGTTTAATGCGCTGACGAAGACGTTTGACGTATGGGAGACGACCCGAATCAGCCCATACAACTTCGAATTGATTCCAACGCCAGCCCAACCAAGACAGCGCAAGCAAGATCAGGAGTAAAACAAACCAACCCATATCGACTTATTAAAGGCAGAGACTGCTCTGCCACAGCTCCTGATCCGGTCCGAGATGAGTCCGAACGCATGTTGTGACACATTCACCATCATCGATTGAGCAAGTCGTGACGCACTCCATGAATGCTTCAACGGCATCCCAGTCGCGGTGACTTTGTTGGTGCTCCATGGACTTAAGTTCTGCTCTCTATTTTTTTAAGTCCAAGGGCTGCAATTGTCTGCATAAGTATGAAGAGGCGTAAAGAATCAGCACGTATTAACGCTGTCCGTCTTGATCAAAGGAACATTCCAATAGTGCTGCCGTCAGCAACGTTTTCATGCGTACGAGCGCCTGCT
>QCVC01000005.1:0-43195 GCA_003210515.1 Synechococcus sp. AG-683-B21
TCGCCTGGGAAAGAGAGTCGACTCTCTCTGCACGAGAGATGGAATAACTGCGTTGGCCATCGAAGATTTATATCAACCATCACCGGCGGGCTTTGGCGGAAAGTTGTTCTTAAAGGATGGCTCACAATTCGCTTGGGAGCTTTGGCTTGAAGATGGTGAAAGCTGGAATTTCCATGCAAGGCCCATGGGTGGAGAGGAGCTCGAATGACTGGCTTTGTTGTTGGTTTGTTCGATGCTTTTATGGTCTTTGATCCTGAACATCCCAAAAGAGATTCAGCAGTCCGATGCAATAAATTCCATGGCTGATTTGATTGTATTGAGTCAAACAAATATGCTTTTTCCCTGGTCTATCCCAGCCTTGACTAATTATGTGATAACACGATTACGAGAGTGTGTGATCTGGATTGTTGCAACTTTGGTGGTGGCTTCTGGGTGTCCTGCTGTGGCGATGGCTGCCACTACTGGTGAGGAGGTTGTGGTATTTCGTTCAGCCTATTGCGAATGTTGTGAAGCATGGGAATCCCACATGGCTGAGGCAGGTTTTGTGGTTCAAGACCATATTGCCGACGACATCGATGGTATTAAAGAAGCAATGGGAGTGCCGGCAGATTCGGTCTCTTGCCACACGGCGAGCGTGGCCGGTTATGTCGTGGAGGGTCATGTTCCTGCGGCATCAATCCAACGGATGCTGAGGGAGCGATCTGAGATCAAGGGTCTGGCGGCTCCAGGGATGCCCATGGGTTCTCCTGGAATGGAGGTTGATGGGATGACTGCCGATCCTTTTTCTGTTTTTTCGATTGCTAAAAACGGCACGATGGTTGAATTTGATTTTTATGGGTCGAACTGAGCGTTAAATTGATCTATTCAATTGGCCAATAATCTTTGGCTTGAGTTCTAATTGATTGGATTGATTTGGCCTTGAACTGTATTTTATGCTTCGTTAGTATATTGCTAAAAGCCCCAATCGCTGAGCTCTGTCTGTATTAAACCTAGCCAAAATTTTGCCAATTCTTAAAGAGATGGTTGGGACCACTCTCCATTGAAGACCTTGCCTCTGCTTAATCCTTCTGGGGCGTCAAGGGGTCAATCCTTCGGGTTTGGCGTTGGGAAATCAAGTTGGAGTCGTCAGACCTCTTGTTCTCGCGCCAGAGTGCATCGCTTGCATGGGTTGTTATGGCAGATTCCCGCCGCACCGTTTTGATCACCGGTGCGTCCAGCGGCATCGGTTGTGTCACTGCGCATCTGCTGTTGGATCAAGGTTGGAACGTGTTTGCTGCAGCAAGGCGTCAGGGTGCGATGGACGAGCTTCAACGTCGTGGCGCTGTCGTTCTTCCCCTGGATGTTGCTGACGCTCAATCCCGGGAAGATCTCGCTGCAGAGATTCACGACAGAACCAGTGGACGGCTGGATGCCTTGGTTAACAACGCTGGCTATGGGGAGGTGGGACCCATGGAAACGATGGCGTTGGAGCGGGCCCGATCCATGTTCGAAGTAAACGTGTTTGGGTTGATGGGCCTGACTCAGTTGGTGTTGCCCGCCATGCGAGATCGCCGTCGTGGCCGCATTGTCAACGTGTCATCCATTGCTGGTCGCTTCGCGACTCCCGGCGCCGGCTGGTATTGCGCCAGTAAGCACGCCGTGGAAGCGATCAGTGATGCCATGCGTCTCGAGCTGCATCAATTTGGTATCCAAGTGGTGCTCGTGGAGCCTGGTTTAATCCGCACCGGATTCGAGCAGGCATCGGCCGAGTCGATGGATCAGGGGGGGGAGGATCCTGTTTGGGGAGAGATGATGCGACGGGTGGCCGCCGGATGGGCTGAGAGCTTCCGCAAGGGTTCAGACCCCCAGCTGGTGGCACGAACCATCGCAACGGCGCTTGAAACCAACCAGCCGAAATCGCGCTATTTGTGCGGAAGTGAGTCTGAGGCGGTGCTGCTTCAACCGTTTGTGCCTGCAGGGCTCTGGGATGTTTTGGTGAGAAGGCGCCTGTTGGGCTCCTAATCAATTAATCAATCACTTCAAGTCTGACGTTGATTTCGCCGGCACGCAGCATGTTTAATTCACTTGCTGCGCCGTGGGCGAGATCAATCACGCGGTGATATTTAAATGGGCCTCTGTCATTGATTCGTACATTGACGGATCTTCCATTTTCTAAATTGATCACGCGAACAATTGTTCCAAAGGGAAGAGTGCGATGTGCGGCCGTTAAAGTTCCTTTCCGAAATAGTTCACCATTTGCTGTTCGACGTCCATAAAAACCAGGCCCATATCAACTCGCAATTCCAACGCCGAGATGTTTGAAATTGAATGCTGGATGGTTTTGTTCTTGGAGATAAGACTCTTGAAAAATAGCTTTTACCGATGATTTGGATTGGATCCGCTCTGCTATTGGCTGTGATTGATGCATGACTTGTTCGACAACGAATCCTTCGCGAGAGGAACTGCCGACGGATGGTGTCGCAATTAAGAGGAGCAACAGGAGTCGACCCTTCACCCTGAGCTAATGGAAAGATTGCCCTAACCGTATCGATGATCACTTGATTGACAATCCATCGATCATTATTTTTTACCCCTTGAAATTGTTTCAAGGCCTACTTTTGTGAGGCACTATTTTTCGAAATGCTGATTTACAGGAGAGAGTGTTGCCTGTGTTACTGATGGTTGGTTGTGTTCTTGGTTTCATTCCAATCATTGAATTCCTGGGATTGTGATGCATCAATCAGAAATCAACAATTGGATTCGGGTCGCAGCACAGTTAGAGGCTGCTGGTTTGACAGAAACGATGTTTTATCAAAGAGCTCGTGCGATTTCCCTCGGTGAACCAGATCCATTGCAGAGCTTTGGAGTTGAAGCTGATGTGGATCACAGCGGACCCTAGTTAGCACGAATCTTGTAGTGATAACTACTGAATTTCGATGAGGCTGTTCACAGCGACTGCTTCTTTTTTCTAATATCAACTCATCGTAGAAATTGCCCATGACGATTCCATTTGGTGAGGTTCCTGAGGCTGAGCGTGATGAGCAGATCGGGTTTTGGTGGAAAGATCGCCTCGAATTACTAGTGGATGAAAAGCGACCAAAGGATGCTCGTGCATTATATCTTGAGTTTGAAAATGATTTGCAGTCTAGTTAATAAGATTGATTCAGTTTTCCTTTGTTCTCATTTGTTTGGCCATCTTATTCGCCGTTGAGATTCAATTTGAGTTTCTTTTTAAGGGGTTGAGAGTTGTGATCTATGAGACTAGTGTCGCTTAATTCAAGGTTGAAAAATAGGGCAGTTGCGGCAATAAAGAATGGACCCGCGTGCCAAGTGCCTTGATGCAGTTTCACGGCCTCACCGGGTTCGACTTTCACCAATTTCACGGTGCTGTGGTCGAGTTGTTCGGATTGAAACTTTGCTGCAGCTACGGCTAGCCACCATGGCTGGGCATCCGCAGATCCCAAACATTGGGTGGCCTGGATGTGTCGCGTCATGCTCCCGAGTACTGCCGCTCGTCGACGAAGACGCATCACGTAGTAGCGCAAATTGTCACCGTTGAACTTCAGTTCGGCATCACAGCTGCTGTGTGGTGTCATATCGTCAACCGGCAAAATCGCAGCGCCAAACTGCTCAAAATCGCATTGATGCAGGCTCAGGGCGGTGAGTGTCTCCATGCTCAAGCTGATGGGGTGCAGTACGGAAGCTGAGGCCGATGTTTGTAAAAAGCCTGCTGTATTTTTGCAGGCTGTGCTCAATCTTTATGAGCCTTTTGATTGAACCTTGGCTTTTGGTCTAATGATTTTTGTGATTCAGAATTTCGGGCTTAGTTGTTGGGTCTCAGGAGTAAGGCAAGGCCTGAGATGCTCACAAGGATTGTGAGGACCCCTAACACGATTGGGTAGAAGGGCTGAAGGTTGAACCATCCGAATTGTCCGGTATGAATTCTGAGTAACCAAAAGGCGTCGATATTTTGTTCAAGCAGAAGGCTGTATAGCGATCCTGTTGCTGCCGTGATCACCAAGGGGGCTGCGGCTAAAGGAACCACCCATCGGTGGAGGCGCCTGGCTCGGCGTTGGGTGGATGTAGATCGACCGTTCATTGGCGTCTCATCTGTTGATGCAATTGACGTTCATCGGCACAGGGCATCCAGCGGCCATTGTTTTGATGAACCTCAGTGCATCCAATTTTTTCAGCTTGCGTGAGGGCTTCAGCTTCGCTTGCGTAGATCCCTTTGCCATGGGCCTGGGCTGGTGATGGCATTGCTGGGGCAACCATCAGAGCAACGATGATTGCTGTGTACGGGTTGATGAAGCGGCTGAACCGTCGTTGCTTCGCGATCGTCATGGCGCCCAAAGCGATTGCTAACTGGTTGCTTTTAAGTATCAAACCATTGATCAGTGTCCTTAGCTTGGGTTGATGCAATACAGCTCCATGGCCGATCGAGTTGGTTCCGGCAGCGGGCAATCCCACGTGATGGTTATCGGGGCAGGCTGGGCAGGTTGGGGTGCGGCAAAAGCTCTTTGTGAATCCGGTGTTCGCGTCACCTTGATCGATGGGATGCCTGATCCAACCGGCAGCGAGCCCGTCACGACCGCGAGCGGCAAGCCGTTTGAGGCCGGTACTCGAGGTTTTTGGAAGGACTACCCAAACATCAATGCGCTCACTGCCGAGTTGGGTCTCAGCAACGTGTTTACCGAGTTCACAACCAGCGCGTTCTGGTCGCCTGAGGGTCTGGAGGCGACGGCTCCTGTCTTCGGGGATGCCGCTTCGTTGCCGAGTCCTTTGGGGCAGGCTTTTGCAACGGTCAATAATTTCAAGCGCCTACCCGTTCAAGATCGACTCAGTATTGCGGGCCTGCTTTACGCGATCCTCGATCTCAATCGCAGCGAAGCGGTCTATCGCAAGTACGACGCGATTAGTGCGCTGACGCTGTTCCAGCAGCTCCGCATCAGTAACCGCATGATTGATGACTTTCTGCGGCCGATTCTGTTGGTGGGATTGTTCAAGCCGCCTGAGGAGCTGTCGGCAGCCGTGACGATGGAGCTTCTCTACTACTACGCACTGGCGCATCAGGATTCGTTTGATGTGCGCTGGATCAAGAGCAAGAGCATTGCGGAGCAGTTGCTAGCCCCCCTGAGTGAGCGGCTTCAGGACGAGTATCAGCTGCAGGTGATCGGCGGCACATTGGCTACAGCACTCAACATGTCCACCGACACCCGCAGCGTTCGGTCAGTTGAGACCAGATCGATAGCGACTGGAAGTCGTGGTGTCATCGACAACGTCGATGCCGTGGTGTTGGCGGTAGGTGCCAAGGGGATGGGGGGGCTGATGGCCCACTCGCCGGAGTGTGCGGTGCTCACCCCAGAGTTGGTGCGGGCCGGCAACCTCGATGCGATCGATGTGGTGTCGGTGCGTTTGTGGCTGGATCGCACCGTTCCGGTCGCCGACCCCGCGAATGTGTTCTCGCGGTTCAGTGCATTGAAGGGAGCTGGAGCCACGTTCTTCATGCTGGATCAACTGCAACATGAAATGGAGCAGGCGCTCTGGGGGGATCAGCCCGTGCAGGGTTCGGTGATCGCCAGCGACTTTTATAACGCCTCCGCCATCGCTGAACTCAGTGATCAGGAGGTTGTCGATTGCCTGATGCAGGATCTCCTGCCGATGGCGCAGCCCGCCTTCCATGGAGCTGTGGTTGTGGACTACGAGGTGCGGCGTTACCCCAGATCGGTGTCTCTCTTTTCGCCAGGAAGCTTTAGTCAGCGGCCTCCACTGGAAACCTCTTTGGCGTCCGTGGTCTGCGCTGGAGATTGGGTACGGATGGGCGAGAGAGAACACGGAGCTAAGGGCCTTTGCCAAGAGCGTGCCTACGTGTGCGGGCTGGAAGCAGGTAACTCACTACTTCGCCGCGGGATCGTGAAAGGCACGCACTTATCTGCTGGTCAGCACTCAGTACTCCCGATCAGAGCCGATGAACCGCAAGTGGTGCTTGGCCGTGCGCTCAACAAACTGGTGATGGATCCGATCGAATCCCTCGGAATTCAGTGGCCCTGGCTGTCGAGCTAGTTGGTTGGTGTGCCGCGATAGGGCTCAGCCCATAAAAAAGGAAGGCCTCCCCAGACCTCCCCAAGTACGACGCATCCCCGTTCCCTCAGGGACTTGCTAATTGTTATGTATCGCTCTGAACTTTTTTGTAGGGACGGGTACAAAGCGCCGATCTATAGAGGATCACAAGTGAACTGATCCTCGATTGGTCTGTGCTGGCCTTGCCGCAGGCTTCATCTCGTTCGTGTTTTCTTGGTTGTCTTGACGGACCCTGCACTATGAGAATGTTCGTTCTGAACTTTTCCGATGTCCAATGTCCGTGACATGGTCAACACGCACTTGCCTGTTGTCCTCAACGTTGTCAACACAGTTGCCCTCGTTGTGATCGCTCTCTCCAGCCTCTGCGCCGCTGACTCGCTCAAAGAGATGTCAGGTAAGAGTGCAGCGCCAGCCGCAGTCACCGAGACCAACTGAATCTGCTAATCACGGGGGCACTTCGCTCCCTTTTTGGTTTTTTTGAACAATTGCTTGAATTGTGCCGAAGCTTCGTTTGTCAACGCTCGGGACAATGTGCCTTGCTCATAAAAAAAAGGGAGGTCTCCCCAGACCTCCCCACGCTCGACGCCGTCACCCCTGCGGTGACGAGTTGATTGTTATGCACTGCGTCAAGAACCCCTGTAGGGATGAGTACAAAATTGCTGCTGGGTTAGGAGATCAAAAAAAGACCTCTGGGGAACCCACTCCCCAGAGGTCTTGGCCGCCCTCTCATGACGTGGGTTAACTCTCTTTCAAAGAACTGGTTTTGAGCATGGGGAGAACCGTCTGAACGGGTCGTAAAGACCCACCAGGATTGATGGCGCCTTGAAATTGTGCCATCAAGGTGAACATCACCTTCATTCTCTAGGTCTCAATCCCACGGGGAATGTGCCGTGTCCTTTGAATCCTCTTATCGCCACTCTTGCGCTCATCAAATAATGAGGTAGAAGAGGTAATCACTGTGAAGTCTCATTGTGTTTGTCACAACTTTTGGGCAAAAAGGTGGCGTAGCTAAAACCTGTACCAGCATTCACCTTGCAGCGCATTGGGCGAATGCTGGCCGGTCGGTTGTGTTGGTAGATGCTGATCGGAATCGATCAGCCACCGCCTATGCCTCAAGAGGTTTGCTTCCTTATCCAGTTGTTCCGATGGAAGCAGCGGCAAAAGCAACAAGAAGTGCCGATATTGTGGTGACGGATGGTCAAGCCAGTAGCAACGAAGAAGAGTTGAAGAATTTAGTTGAGGGTTCGGACTTTATTGTTCTTCCGACGACTGCACAAAGCCGATCTATTGAGCTCACTGTTGAAATGGCATGCATGCTGAATAAGTTCGATATTCCCTATGCAGCACTCATTGTGAAGGCCGATACAAGGAAAAAATCATCCATTCAAATTGCTAGAGAAATCTTGCAAGGCTTTGATATTGAGGTTCTTCGCACGGAAATTCCGCTCTTAAACGCGTTTGAAAATGCGGAAACGGAGGGTGTCACCGTTGATCGTGCCGTTACTAAAAATGGACGTTCTGATCGGCGACGGATGTCTGGGTTTTATGCCTATTCGAAAGCTTGTGATGAGATCGAATTACTGATGCCGCATCGGAAAGTCATTCCAATGCCAATCGGTTGGAATGTCTCGCGATTAGAAGATCGTTGCGCTTAGTCGCATCGCGTTCAGCAGGCTTGTGTTCGGTTTCAGCCAAAGCCAGGGTTCGATAGTCGTGATCTCACGGCAACGCTGAGAAACTCAACACGATCACTGGCCGGGTCATACAAGGTGTAATTCTCTCCAGAACCGATTCCGATCACACTGCGTTTGGGCACTGCCTGTTCGCGTTGTTGTTCGCCTGTGGGATCTTTCACTTTGGACTGAATTTGCCCCCCTGTGAGTTGCAATCGGAATTGCTGGCCACTGCGAGCGGTGAACAGTCGGTTCACATCCAGGCGCGTTAAACGATCCAAAAGGATGAGTGGCGATGTGGTGTCCTTCAACGGATCACCCACATCGGCGGAGCTGCCATGGATGAGTCCACAATCAAGTTCGATGAAGCCGAACTGCAGCGAAGCCAGCCAGCTGACGTGTGCTGGGTCTACTGCCTTCCGCAATTCCTGTATCGATGTTGTTCTGTTTTGGGTGCTTTGTGCCGGTTCCCCCCGGTAGCCGTACGCCACCAATAGCTGTTCTTCCCACCATCCATAGATGCAGTTGGGCTGCAGATCGCCGCGCTTCGGTTGGCGTAAGCGCGTCAATAGCGCATCGCAATTCCGATCTGGGCCAATCATGTCGCCCAATACAAAGAGGTGGGCTATCCCACGCTGCTTTTTGAGGTCGGATTGGATCCGCTCGTAGAGATCAAGATCTCCGCAAAGTCCACTCACTAGCGCCCAACGTTCAATCATCGCTCGCACACGTGACTGGCATCTTCGGCGCGCTCGGCATATTCGAAGCCATGGCTCAAACGCCAGGCAAACACGTCGGGTAGGCCTGCTTCCACAATGGCCCGGCAGGTTTTGGCCACGTCGTAGTCCACCTCACGAATGCTCACGTCGCCTGTGTTGTCGTCATGGACGACGTAGGTGGCTTTGGTGCTGCCGTGCCTGGGTTCTCCGACGGAGCCAGCATTCACGATGCGACGCATCGGCAGTGTCATCTCCTGTTCACTGGCTTGCTCGTTGCCGCGTTGCTGCACGCTGACGCGAATGGACCCACCGCTCAGTTCCCGTACATAGGGCTGATGGGTGTGCCCACAGAACAATGTTTCGGCTCCTGCGGTTTCCACCCGTTCCAAGGCTGCAAAAGCATTCATTTCTGGCAGCAAATATTCGTGCTGACTGTTCGGACTCCCGTGCACGAACAGTAACTTGTCCCTGCGCAGGGTGGTTGGCAATTGGGCGAGGAATGCTTTGTTGTCGTCCGTTAAATGGTCGGCTGTCCAGTGATGGGCGTGATGGCCCCGCCGCTCGGCCAACTGGGAGGGATAGCTGCATTCACAGGCGTTGAGGCCATCGATGATGTCTTCATCCCAGCAGCCTTGGCAGGTGGGGATAGCGCGCTGGCGCACGAGTTCCACCACTTCATTGGGCTGGGGGCCATAGCCCACCAGGTCGCCCAGGCAGGTGATGGTTTTGATGCCTTGTTGGTCGATGTCGTCCAGCACGGCTTCAAAAGCCGCGAGGTTGGCGTGTAGGCAGGAGATCACAGCGTGGGCCATCGTTAAGCAGCGGTTTGATGAGTGATTAGTAGAGCGGTTAAAGAGTGGGTTGAAGATTGGCTTGTTGGTCCCGCAGCGGAGCCTGCTGAAGCTCCAGCACGTCGTCGCTGAGTAAGCAGTCGTGAATCGTGCTTTCGATGCCTGCCGGAATCAAGCCCTTTCCCTGGATCACAAGGTGAGATGGACGATTGGGCCTTCCGGTTGGCGGAACCACCGACTGCAAAGGAAGAAATTGAGATCCCGATTGGCTCACCATCCAGTTGCAGAAAAAAGATCGCCCATCCGGCATGTTCATCAGTGCCTTGGCGCGATACACATCCCCATAGGCTCCGTTCACCAACTCGAACCAGAAGCTGCTGAGGCTGTTCGGATCCCAAACGCAACCCTGAAGATCCAGGTGCCAGGCCTCAAGTTTGGAGAAGTCCAGGGTGTCTTGTTTGGGAAGTTCCGGGTCCACCCCGAAATGCAGGGTTCGATCTGGCGTGAGATTGAACTGCTGCAATTGCCGCTTGATTTGCGGATCAAGTTCGTCGTCGTTCTGGGCGGGTGAAGAAAATTGCTGGGCCTCTATCAGCACGAAGCGGTCATCCGAAGACAGCTGTGAATCGGAGGGCGGCTCGGACCCATCCTCCAGCTGGGGGATCTGGTCCATCAGCCAGCTGCGGTCGATACCTGCGTTATGGCCAAGTTCCAGGCCGTCATGGGTCGACCCGTCGAGACGGAGATAAACGCAGGCGCCGCCATGGTTCAGCAGGGTTTCGCGGATCCAATTAGTTTTTCCGCAGCCAGGCGGGCCCGTAATCAACCAGGTCTGCTGCATGGTGAAAGGCTCAAGTCAGCGCCCCGCCTCAGAATTAGGCCGGAATGGGAATCATTCTCATTATGGCCGTTCAAATGATTCTTGCCTCTGAATCAAATGCGCAGGTCAGCAATGCCGAGCATTACGGCGGGCAGGCCATTTAATGCAACATCGCTAGAAGGAGGCTGTTTCTGTAACGGCGAAAAAGGTTTGCTTTTAGGTGCCCCCATTTGAACCTTCGGTTCAAGGGACCAGAGTGATTGGATCAGGGTCAACGTCGTTCCAGGTCGAGCCGTCGCGGATACACACCAGTGGTGTTAATCGAATGCTGAGGGGGCGTCCAGACTCAATATCGATTCGAAGGCCGCTGTAAGCAGGTTTGTCTGCAACGCCTTGCCATTTTCGACCAATAAACAGTTGGCTTTCGGCTACCACCTTGCTGGCCTTGTCTGCCGTTCTGGTTCTGTTGGTCCCTCATGCTTGGGCGCAGATGCTGGCCTTGTTGCTTGGTGGAATCGTCGGTCTTCTGGCCCTAACGCCTCCCGATCACGAGCCATTGCAGTCGAATCGTCTCGTTGTTCCACTCAGTCGTTCTGCTGGTCTGGGTTTTCTTGGCCTTTTGCTGCTTTTGCTGTTAGCGCTGCCTTGGCTTTCGGATGCGGATAGGCCGCTTGTCATGCAGCAGCTCAGTGCCTTTCTGCGAACGGGAGCCTTGGTGTTTGGCGGTGGGCATGTGGTGATGCCGTTGCTGGAACACTCCCTTGTCCCCCAGGGTTGGATCGGACTGGATCAGTTTTTGGTGGGCTATGGCGCGGCGCAAGCTGTTCCAGGTCCAATCTTCAGCTTTGCGGCATTCCTTGGTTTCGATCTGCAGGATGGTCTTCATGGCCTCGCTGGCGCTTTGATGGCCTTAACGGCTCTCTTCCTCCCCTCGTTTTTGTTGATCGGAGGCGTTTTGCCTTTTTGGAGTGCCCTCGGTCGTCTGCGCATGATGCGTCGGGCTCTTTTCGGCATCAATGCAGCGGTTGTTGGCATTTTGGTGGCCGCATTGTTTCAACCGATCTGGCAATCGGCGATTCTTGGTCGCCCTGAGTTCTGCCTTGCAATCACTGCATTTCTGCTATTGGTCTGCTGGAAGCAACCAGCATGGAGAGTGGTGCTGTTGTGTGCCGTGGTGGGCGGCTTGGTCTTCACTTGATCGTTGCTTCTACAGAATTAAGGAATCTGTGCCGGAGGAGTTGGTTGTCTGCAAGCGGAATAAAACCTTCTGATCAACGTTGGTCTTGGTGGCCGCTGCTGCCGTTGTACCCCTACGGCAAGCGCGCCACCCATGTTGAAGAACTGATCCCCGGACAGGTGTGGAGCTTTGAGCAGCTCCAAGGCGTTTATTACGTGGCCGTGCCGATCCGACTCACCGTGGTGAAGGTGCCCGGTGGCTTGATGTTGATCAACCCGTTGCCGCCCACGGTTGAGTTATGCGCCGCCATCACAGAGCTCGAAGCCGAGCATGGCCCCGTCTGCACAATTGTTCTGCCTACCGCTTCTGGTTTGGAGCACAAATTGCCGTTGCCGGCACTGGCGCGTGCGTTCCCTGAGGCTGAACTTTGGGTGTGCCCTGGGCAGTGGAGTTTTCCGGTGCAACTGCCACTGAGTTGGCTTGGTATTCCTGCGGGACGAACTCGAGTGCTTCTCGATGATGGTGTTCCCCACCCCGACGTTTGCGACTGGATTTCGCTAGGTCCTCTGGACCTCGGCGTGGGTCGCTTTCAGGAGATCAGTTGTTTGCATTGTCCGTCCGCTGCCCTGGTTGTGACGGATGCCTTGGTTGGCATCGCGGCGAACCCACCCGCCATTTTTGATCGAGATCCAACCCCCTTGTTGTTTCATTCCCGCGAGCGAGGCGATGAACCCTTGGCAGACAGCCCTGAGGCCCGTCGCCGGGGCTGGGCTCGGTTGGTGTTGTTTGCGTCCTATTTGAGGCCCGAACCCTTGGTGGTTCCCTCGTTTGCGGATGTTTTACGCCATGCGATGAAGCCTGGCTTGCGGTCCGCCCGCACCCATTTCGGCCTGTATCCGTTCCAATGGGAGCCCGATTGGCGTTCGGCCGCCAACGCGTTGATGGGTGAGCAGGAACCCCACCTCCAGGTGGCGCCGGTGCTTGAGCGCTTGGTGTTGCCGCGGGCTCGGGCCACGCTTTTGGCCTGGTTGGATCAACTGTCGCAACGCTCTGAACTGCGCTGGCTGGTGCCCGCCCACTACAGCGCTCCGCTCAGTTTCACCCCTGAGCGCATCCAAGAACTACGCGGCCAATTAATCCAACGCGACTGGGCTCCCAGCACCGGTAGTTGGGAATTTCTGGGTTCGATTGATCAACAACTCCTTGATTTAGGGGTTGTTCCAAAACAGATCTAGTGATCACTTGCGTGTTTCCATAATCTGATGAATATCATTCTGCTCTCACCTAAGGATCACTGGCTGGATGATCATTCAGTGTTGCTTCGTGATCAACGTGCCATCCATATTTGCGATGTTTTGAAATCAACTGTGGGGGACCACCTGCGTGTTGGTTTGAGAGATGGCCTGCAAGGCCAAGGCGAGGTGATCTCGATCCAGGATGGAGCGGTGCTTTTAAGCGTTGAACTCCACGATTCACCTCCACCTCGCCATCGTTTTGATCTTGTTTTAGCCCTGCCTCGGCCCAAAATGTTGCGCCGAATTTTTCGCGCTGTTGCCGAATTTGGTGTCCAAAATCTCTACCTAATCAACAGCGCCAGGGTGGAAAAAAGTTATTGGCAGAGTCCGTTATTACAAGTCGATGCAATTGATCAAGCCTTGATCGCTGGTATGGAACGGTCGCGGGATACCATCGCGCCTCGTGTTCATTTGTGCCCCCGATTTCGACCGTTTGTGGAAGACCAGCTAGCGCAGATTTGCGCCGGACGCCCCTGTTGGATTGCTGATATGGAGGCCCCAATCGCCCTATCGGATTGCTCTTCAACCCCAGCGGTGGTGATGATCGGGCCGGAGGGTGGTTTTGTTCCGTTTGAAATCCAATTGGCGGAAACAACGATCGCCCAACGCATCAATCTCGGCACTCGAATTTTGAGCGTTGATACGGCCCTTACAACCGTTCTTGCCCAAGCGCTCCCAGGTTCAAACGAGCTTTGAATGTGGTTGCCTTAAAAAAGGCAAACCATCAAAGATTGAGTTCGTCGTCGTCGACGGCCATTTGCTCATCAGCGAACAGGGTTTCTTCCAACTCCTTGCGCTGCTCCATTTGACGCAAGAAATACCCAGTCATCATTGCGGAGGCCAGCATGTTCGCGAGGTTGTCGCGATTGGCCGTCACCTTCACTTCAAAGTGCTCACCGGGCAACACACCCAACAACCCTTGAACGTTGTGCCGAATGATGTCTTGAATATCGTTGCTGGCTGATTTCGCGACACGTTGAAGGGTGTCGGGAGACTGATCCTGCAGATACTGAATCAGGCTGTTTCCCGCTTGTCCGTCACTGTTGTCTGTGGCCAGGAACTCGGGGTTAAACATCCCGTGTGCTCTGCATCCGTGACCTGACACTAACCCAAGCCCTTGGTTTCAACCGCGATCTGAGGTGGGGGAGAACCGTATTGGACCGAACCGTCTAAGCGGCCAGTACCGCCAAATCGCGGTACCGATCACGTTCTGTTCCGGCAGCGTTCCCCACAGATGGGAATCCAGGCTGGCATTGCGGTTGTCTCCCATGACCCAAAGCTGATCCTCCGGCACGGTGATCGCTGCCATGGCGTAATCCATGCGTTCCGACAGCCACGGTTCATTGACGGGCTCTCCATTGCGGATCAGCACGCCCCCCTCAACGGCCACGACATCTCCAGGGAGGCCCACCAAACGCTTGATCAAAGCCGCTTTGGCGTCGTAGCCCGAAGCAATCAAGGCCTCGGGCGGTTCGAACACCACCACATCATTGCGATGCAGGTGGTTGTGTTGAATCCGCTGAACGCGTGGACGCACTTTCTCCACCAGGATTCGATCTTGCAACTGCAGCGTGGGCAACATCGATCCGGATGGGATCCAGCGGGGTTCGAGCACATACCACCGCAACAACAGGGCAAGAACGGCCCAGAGAATCAAGCTGCGCCAGAAGCCTTTGTTCTGATCAGTGTTGGAAGGAGGCGTGGGATTGGTCATCGTTGACCGAAGATCACACAAGCTTGGCCTGTTCCCCTGTCGATTGCCCGCGACAACCTGCATGCCTCTCTAACCCTGTTGAAGGGCTTGATCGAGCTTGGTTTGCGCCGTTTGGTGCTCTGTCCTGGGAGTCGTTCTGGATCGTTAGCGACAGCAGCTGGTTTGCTGGCGTCGTCTGGGCAGCTTCAGCTCAACACTGCCATTGATGAACGGTCGGCAGCGTTTTTGGCATTGGGGCTGGCTACCGCTGGTGGCACCGGCGTGGCTGTGGTGACCACCTCGGGAACGGCGGTCGCCAATCTGCTGCCCGCGGTGATTGAAGCTGATCGCTCCTGTCAACCGTTGCTCGTTATCACCGCTGATCGTCCGATCCGACTTAAGGCGTGTGGCGCCAATCAAACGGTGAATCAGGAGCACTTTTTGCGTCCCGCCTGTCGTTGGTTTGGCGATGGTGCCCCTGAGGGGTTGCATGCCATGGCCTCCCCTGCCGTGCTTGAGCTTGCGGCTCTGGCCTGGAGCCAGGCCCACGGGTCGAATCAAGCGGTAGATCAAGCGGCAGCGGGCCCCGTGCATCTCAACCTTCCCGTGGAGGAACCGATCCATGCAGCGCTGGCAGAGCATCAGCCACTGCTGGATGCAGTCTTAGCCCACGATGAAGCATTGCTTTTCCCCCTCCGGCCGTCGACGACCCAATCCCATCGCGATGTCCCCCGATTGGATCCATCGCGGCCCGGTGTCGTCATTGCTGGCCCATGGCGTGGTCTGTCTCAAGATCTCTCCGTTTATCAGCAGGCCGTTCGCGCTTGGTTGGTGTGCAGCGGCTGGCCTCTTTTGGCCGATCCCTTGGCTGCTTTGCCCGTCGACCTGCCAGGACGATTGCACCATTGGGATCTGCAGCTCGAGCAGATCATCAGCCCCGAGCCCTTGCAGGTGTTACGGCTGGGCCCGTTGCCCGCGAGCCGACGTTTAGGGGTCTGGCTCCAGCGCAATGCAGGTGATCAAGTGTTGATCACAGAGGGAGAGCCGCGTTACTTGGATCCCCTGGGGTTGGCTACGCAGTGGAGCGCTGGACTCGCGGCGTGGTGTTTTGCGCAGCCGTTGGATCAAGCTTCGCGGCCACTCTCTGCAAACCATTTGGCTTGGTTGCGACGCGACCAGGCGTTGGGACTTTGGCTGGAAGACCAGTTGCTGCCCGAGGGTCCTGTGTCTGAACCCGCCTTGGCGTTTCAACTGGCAGACCTGTTGCCGCCGGACCTTCCGGTGATGCTTGCCGCCAGTTCTCCCGTGCGCGATTGGCTCACCTGGAGCGGCCGGGCCGGCAGCAACCGCCGCTGTTTCAGTTTTCGCGGGGCCTCCGGCATCGATGGCACCTTGTCGTTGGCCATGGGACTCGCCCTTGAAACGGGTCCGATGCTCCTGGTTACGGGCGATTTAGCCTTACTTCATGACAGCAACGGTTGGCTGCACGGCCAATCGGATGGCCCGCCATTGGTGGTGGTGCTGATCGATAACGGTGGGGGGGGCATCTTCCAGCAACTCCCGATTGAACAAGATTCGCCACAGCGGTTTGATGCGTTGTTTGCCATGCCCCAGCGGGTGAATCCCATCGCCCTGGCGGCGGCCCACGGTGTGCCAGGTCGCTCCATCGCAGCGATCGACGATCTGCCTGAGGCGCTCTCCTGGGCCTTGGCTCAGCAAGGTCCGGTGTTGCTGCGGGTGTGCACGGATCGCCATGCCGATGCTGCATTTCGCCGCAAGCTTCGTTTGGCTGCCCAGAATGTTGAGCCTGGGGTTTAGGAGCTATGGCCGAATCGCAAAAGGTTCTACCCGGGGCGTCGTTGACCGAATGGCAGCCGTGGGGCACCTACCAAGACATCTTGGTGGACCGCTCCGCGGAAGGGATTGCCCGGGTCGCGATCAATCGCCCCGCCAAGCGCAATGCCTTCCGCCCTCAGACGGTGAATGAGCTCTGTGATGCGTTCACCCGCATCCGCGATGACCGGGCCATCGGTGTGGTGCTGTTCACAGGGGTTGGTCCGGCTGAGGATGGCGCTTATGCCTTTTGCTCTGGCGGTGACCAGAGCGTGCGTGGCGATGGTGGTTACGTCGGTGACGATGGCCTTCCGAGGCTGAACGTCTTGGATTTGCAGCGGATCATTCGCAGCCTGCCCAAGGTGGTGGTCGCTCTGGTGGCGGGGTATGCCATGGGTGGTGGACAGGTGCTTCATCTGCTGTGCGATCTCAGCCTGGCGGCCGACAACGCCGTTTTTGGCCAAACCGGCCCAAAGGTTGGAAGTTTTGATGGGGGGTTTGGTGCTGGTTATTTGGCCCGCGTGGTCGGTCAGCGCAAAGCCCGGGAAATTTGGTTTCTGTGTCGGCGCTATGGCGCCAAGGACGCCTTGGAGATGGGTTTGGTGAATGCTGTGGTGCCCCTTGAAGAGCTCGAAGCGGAGGGGGTGCGCTGGGCTCGGGAGGTGATGCAACACAGCCCGACGGCGATTCGGTGTTTGAAGGCAGCCTTCAACGCCGAAACCGATGGCCTGGCTGGCCTTCAGGAATTGGCCGGCAATGCCACCCACCTCTTCTATCGAACGGATGAGGCGATGGAAGGGCGCGATGCCTTTCTTGAAAAACGTCCTCCCGACTTCGGCCAAACGGGCTGGTTACCTTGATTCAATGATTCCGTCGCCATTGCCAGAGCCGATACCGCTGTTGCAGGCAGCGTCGATGGACACCGTGATGGCCGTATTGGTGGCTGTGCCCAAGCAGCTGCGTCAAAAGCCAGGCCTTCACGTGGTGATGTTGCGCGACCGCCGTCGTGTGTTGCTGCTCGAGAGTGGCGCCTTGCGACAAGCGTTCCCTGTGGCCATTGGAATGCCCGGCTGGGAAACTCCCACCGGTCGCTTCAAGGTGTTGGAAAAAATCGACAACCCGGTGTGGGTGCATCCGGTGTCCGGTGATCGCGTTGCCGATCAGAGCAGTGCGAATCCCCTCGGCAGCCACTGGATTGGCTTTCACCGCGATTGCCGTGGCCGTGATGCCCATGACGGTGATCAATGGATCACGATTAAGGGCTGCACCAGCACTGGATTTCATGGAACACCCCACCGTTGGAAGGTGGGTCGGGCGGTGTCCCACGGCTGTGTTCGTCTACTGAATGAAAATGTGAGCACCCTTTACGGCCAAGTGAAGCTGGGAACGCCAGTCACTGTGCTGCCTTGAGACGGGACCAGATCGGCAAATCCCCCGTAAAGTCGCCGCGCTAACGCTGTATCTCATCCATGCGCATCCTGTTCGCTGCCGCGGAATGCGCGCCGATGATCAAGGTGGGTGGAATGGGCGATGTGGTGGGCTCGTTGCCCCCCGCCCTGGCCAAGCTCGGCCACGATGTACGCCTGATCATGCCGGGCTACAGCCAGCTTTGGAGCAAGCTTCAAATCCCTGATGAGCCGATCTGGCGGGCTCAAACCATGGGAACGGAATTTGCCGTTTATGAGGCAAAGCACCCCACCAATGGCATGACCATTTATCTGGTGGGTCATCCCGTTTTCGATCCAGAGCGCATTTACGGCGGCGAAGACGAAGATTGGCGCTTCACCTTTTTTGCCAGCGCAGCGGCGGAATTCTCATGGAACGTGTGGAAGCCCCAGGTGCTGCATTGCCACGACTGGCACACCGGCATGATTCCGGTCTGGATGCATCAAGACCCAGAGATCAGCACCGTTTTCACGATCCATAACCTCAAATACCAAGGTCCGTGGCGCTGGAAGCTGGATCGGATCACCTGGTGCCCTTGGTACATGCAGGGGGATCACACCATGGCCGCTGCCCTGATCAATGCGGATCGGGTGAATGCGGTATCTCCCACCTATGCCCAAGAGATCCGCACCGCTGAATACGGTGAAAATCTCGATGGCCTGCTCAATTTTGTGTCGGGCAAATTGCGCGGCATTTTGAACGGCATTGATCTCGAGGCTTGGGATCCCGCCACCGATCAGGCGCTCCCCGCGAACTACAGCGCCGCAGACCTCACCGGCAAGGCGGTTTGCAAACAGGTGCTTCAAGAGCGAATGGGGCTGGAGGTGCGCGATGACGCATTCCTGCTCGGGATGGTGACCCGTCTGGTGGATCAGAAAGGTGTTGATCTCCTTCTGCAGGTCGCCGACCGCTTGCTCTCCTACACCGACTCGCAAATCGTGGTGTTGGGAACGGGCGATCGTGGCCTTGAATCTGGCCTTTGGCAGCTGGCCTCCCGTTACCCCGGCAAGTGCGCTGTCTTTCTCACCTATGACGATGATCTCTCCCGTCTGATCTACGCCGGCAGCGATGCGTTCCTGATGCCGAGTCGCTTCGAGCCCTGCGGCATTAGTCAGCTGTATGCGATGCGTTATGGCTCCGTGCCTGTGGTGCGGAACGTGGGTGGTTTGGTCGACACCGTTCCCCCCCACGATCCAAATGCGGATCGCGGCACTGGATTTTGCTTCGACCGTTTCGAGCCAGTCGACTTCTACACAGCCCTGGTGCGTGCTTGGGAGGCCTACCGCCATCGCAGTAGCTGGCAAGACCTCCAGAAACGCGGCATGACAGAGGACTACAGCTGGGATCGTTCCGCCGTGGAGTACGACTTGATGTACAAAGACGTTTGTGGCATCAAGGAGCCCACTCCCGACGCAGCGTTGCTTGAGCAGTTCTCCCGGGGCCAAGACGCGGATCCGTCACGCGCTGATCAGATCGATATGGAACCGTCCAGCAGCAGCCCCGAGCCGATGACGCCTCCCGGACGAAATCCATTAAACCGACTGTTTGGCCGTCGGTCTGGTTAATTCCCCTTGAGCGTGCAGGTCGGCAGCGAATCAGATCCCCGTCAGGAGCCAGGCAACCTCCCGGCTCCCTACGTGAGCCCATGGTTGGAGTTTGCCCGCAATCTGCAGGCATTGTTCGCAGATCTGCAGTTACGGGCGCAGGAGCTTTGGCGGCGAAACGGCGAGGGGGACCTCTCCATCCCAGGCTTTTGGCCGCGGAACCTCGCTTCGATGTTTTGGCCTGTCGTTCTTTTATTGGTGGTGGCTTTGCCTCTGGCCGGTCTGCGCTGGTGGCAAAGTGCCCATCCAACCCTTCCTGAACCAGCGCCGGGTGTTGTGGCCAGAGATGGGTTTGTGCCGGATGGCGTCCTCCCGGAAACGGTTGTCCCGGAACCACTCCTCCCAGAGCCGCTGATCACCCCGCAACCGCAGCCAGCGTTGGAGCAGGAACCAACGCTGTTCGACTTCGAGGATCCACCCCTTCCCGAGCTCGATCTCAACCCGTTGTTGGATCTGTTCTTGGATGGATCGGCCCCTGAAGGGTTGTTGGCATCGGCCACCCCCCAACCGGCACAAAACCGATTGGTGCTCCAGGTTTCGGATGCCTGGAACAGCCTTGGTCCATCGGTGCGAACCTCGATCGCCGCAGACTGGCAGCAGCGGTCTCGGGATTTGGGCTACAGCAGCTTGCAGCTTGTTGATGGTCGGCAGTCGCTTTTGGGGCGCTCGGCTCGCGTTGGGAGCGGCATGATTTTGTTTGAGTCCAACTCAGTGGGATGACCATCACTGTTCGTCAGCTGATCGCCTGCTGGGGAGCTCCGTTGGGGCCAATTCCAGATCCTGATATGGCCCTCGGTCGGATCTGCACCGACAGTCGCTCGCTCCAACCTGGTGACTTTTTTGTGCCCCTCCTTGGTGAAAACTTTGACGGCCACCGCTTCCTAGGCCAGTTGTCGGCTCTCGGAGCCCAGGCCGCTGTGGTGCAGCAGTCCTGGTCGAACCCCGTGCCATCGGATCTGTTGCACTGGCGGGTTGACGACACCCTGAAGGCCTATCAGCAGTTGGCTTTGCTGCATCGACGCTCCTTGGATCAGCCCCTGATCGCGGTGACTGGTTCAGCGGGAAAAACCACCACCCGAGAATTGATTCGTGCCGCCCTGGCCCCTCTGGGTGATGTGCACTGCAGCGAGGGAAACAACAACAACGACATTGGCGTTCCGCTCACCGTGCTGTCCGCGCATTCTCACCATTGCGCCTTGGTGATTGAAATGGGCATGCGCGGTCCTGGTGAAATTGAACGCTTGTCGCGCTGCACCGAGCCGGATGTGGCGGTGATCACCAACATCGGCACAGCCCACATCGGTCGTCTTGGCAGCCGGGAGGCGATCGCCACCGCGAAATGTGAAATCACAGCGGCCCTGAAACCCGATGGTGTGGTGGTGATCCCAGCCGGTGATGCTTTGCTCGAGACAGCCCTTTCGAAGGTGTGGAGTGGCCGGGTTGTGCGGGTTCGGTTGGCAGACGACACACCTGTGGCGGCTGATTGCATCGGGGTGATCGACGCTGGCCACCTTGAGGTTGGCGCGCATCGCCTGCCGTTGCCCTTGGAGGGGCGCCATAACGCCCGCAATCTCTTGCTGGCCCTGGCGGTGGCAGACCAGCTTGGTGTTGATAGCGCCTCCCTCAACGCGATGGAGGTGTCGGTGCCGGGTGGCCGCAATCGCCGCTTGGTTCAAGGGGGACTCACCCTTCTCGATGAGACCTACAACGCCTCTCCTGAAGCGGTGATGGCTGCCCTTGCTTTGTTGTCGTCCCAGCCCGGTCGGCGGTTTGCAGTCCTCGGCACGATGCTCGAGTTGGGAGCGCAAAGCCTGCAGCTTCACGCTGATGTGGCAACTCTGGCTGCTGCCCTGAAGCTGGATGGTCTGGTGGTGGTGGATGGCGGTGCTGAGGGGCGGGCGATGGCGAACGCTGCCGCTGGCTTGCCTCATCTCGCTGTGGTGTCTTCTCCGGAGGACGCTGCAAAACCTTTAAAGGAATGGCTCCGGGCCGGGGATGTGGTGTTGCTGAAGGCCAGCCGCGGTGTAGCCCTTGAGCGGCTGCTTCCCCTGTTGCCGTCGTTCTAGGCCTCTGGATCTAGGTCGAGCGATTCGCCCAGTTGTCCTTGGTCATTTGACGGGCGCGGCCAATGGAGAGCGCCTTGCTGGGGACGTCCTTGGTGATCGTTGAACCGGCTCCAATCGTGACGTGATCACCGATGGTGACTGGCGCGACGAGAACACTGTTGGCACCGGTTTTGCTGTGGTCTCCGATCACGGTTTGGTGTTTGTTCACGCCGTCGTAGTTCGCGGTGATCGTTCCTGCTCCCACATTCACGTTCTCGCCCAAGCTGGCGTCGCCGATGTAGCTGAGGTGGTTCACCTTGGTCCCGGCCCCCAAGCTGCTCTTTTTCACTTCAACAAAGTTGCCGATGCGGCAGCCATGGCCGACGTCTGCAGCGGGCCGCAGGTGAGCAAAGGGTCCAATGCTCACGTCATCTCCCACCTTTGCCTCTCGCACCACCGACTGCACGACCTCGACGCGATCGCCCAAGCTTGCATTGTCGATCAATGTTCCTGGCCCCAATTTGGAGTTGTCTCCGATCGAGCAGCAGCCACGGAAATGGGTTTGTGGTTCAACCACCACGTCACGACCGAAGCGGCAGTCTTCACTGAGGGTGCAACTGGTTGGGTCCACAAAGGTGACCCCTTCATCCATCCAGTAGTCCCTCAGGCGTTGCTGCAACACCCCCTCGCATTGGGCGAGCTGTTTGCGGTTGTTGATGCCGTTCACCTCATCGGGGTCATGCACCTCCAGATGCATGGCGCGGGGCAACATCGCCACGGTGTCGGTGAGGTAGAGCTCCCCCTGATCGTTGTCTGTACTGAGTTGGGGCAACACGTCAGCTAAGGCTGCCCAGTTGAAGCAATAAATACCGGCGTTGGTGAGGTTGTTGCCGCGTTGCTCTTCGCTGCAATCGCGATGCTCAATGATGCTGCTCACCTGGCCGTCCGGGTCGGCGAAAACACGGCCGTAGCCGGTTGGGTCGGCCAGCCGCGCCGTCAGCAGCGTCACATCGGCACCGCTGCTGCGGTGTCCTTGCACGAGGGCATCGATCGTTGCGGCCCGCAACAGCGGCACATCACCGTTGAGAACCAGAAGTTCTCCCTCGAATCCGTCCATCACTGGCAGGAGTTGTTGTACTGCGTGGCCCGTGCCGTTTTGGGGCGACTGCAGCAAAAATTCCAAACCGTTCACGTGCTCAAGCGTTTGTTCGACGCGTTCGGCCTGATGACCAACGATAAGCAGGCGTCGCTCAGGCTGCAGGTTCTTGGCACTGGCGAGAACCCGTTCCACCAACGTTGCCCCCGCCAGGGGTTGCAGCACTTTCGGTAGGGCACTCTTCATGCGGGTGCCTTTCCCAGCGGCAAGAACGGCAACAGCGAGCATGCGGAGCAGGAATGGGTCCGGCGGAATCTACCGGGAGAGTTTGGTGCTGCCTATGCCCCCGTTCGCATCAGCAGCCCGCCAGCGTCGTTGCCAGCTGTTGGTGGCTTCGAGGCCGCAGTGCAGTTGCTCTTGTCGACGGCGCTCCAAAATGATGGGGGCCAGATCCCGCTGGTCTGGATCGCGGAAGGGAACCGCGGCACGGGTGAGCAGGTGCTCCTGTTCCATCGCCGAAAGCGGACGGCATCCCACTACTGACTTGTCCTGCTTGATGGCAACGGTTCCACTGCTCCATCCCGTCCGTTCGCCTGGAGCGGCTGGAAGAGATCGAAGCGCTAAGCCCGCTCGCTTCAGGCTGCCCCGGATCGCGGCCGCTCGGCTGTAGGTGAGCAGTCGCCCCCCCGGCGCCAACCGCTGGGCTAGAGCTCCAAGAAATTCCTCCGACCAAAGCTCAGGGCATCGCTGCGGGGAAAAGGCGTCATGCAGGATCAGATCGAAGCGCACCGCCTCGGGAATGCATGACAGCATCCGGCGCGCATCTCCCCAAAGTTGTTGCCCCTCGTTCCCTGGTGTCGACCAGCCCCCTTGGTCGCTGACGGCAACCAGTTTCTGCAGCACAGCGTCAGACCACAGCGCTTGAAAACTGGGCTGCGCCAAGGCGATTTCGAGAGGCCGACGATCCATTTCCAGCCCCCACCAACGCACGGCAGGCGCCGGTGTTGGTAGGGCCCCCAGCACGGCAGCGGTGTTGTAACCAAGCCCAAGGCACACATCCAGGATGCGCAGCGGTTCACCGCCCCTAAAACGATCGAGTTCGGCGGGGCCAACGAATTTGGCCTGAGCTTCACTTACCGCACCAGCGGAGTTGTGAAATGCCTCCCCAAAGCGCACGCTGTGAAGACTGAAGCTTCCATCGGCAGTCGGAAAGGCCTGGAGTTCCCCCAGATCTGTCGAATGGCCTGAATCAGCGGTGCAATCGTGCAAGGTCGTCCCAGAAGGTGGGATAAGACACAGCTGCCGCTTCACTTCGGGCCAGGGTTGATGGGCCATTGGCCATCAATGCCGCCACGGCCATGCTCATCGCCACCCTGTGGTCGGTTTCGCTGTCTAAGGCCGTGCCATGCAATGGCCTGCCACCTCGGATGGTCATCCCGTCGTCGTGCTCCTCGATCTCGGCCCCCATCGCTTTGAGCTGACGCGCCATTACCGCCAAGCGGTCGGTTTCTTTCACCCGAAGTTCTGCTGCACCGCTGATCCGACTCTCCCCGTCGCAGAAACAGGCCGCAACGCTGAGGATTGGCACTTCGTCCACGAGGCGGGGCATGATTTCTTCCCCGAATTGGAAGGGCTTCAGTGGGCCGTGCTTCACCCGGAGATCTCCCACCGGTTCCCCAGCAACATCCCTGGGATTGACTATTTCGATGTTGGCGCCCATTTGATCCAGCACCTCCAGGATTCCGGTGCGCGTGGGGTTCAGCCCCACGTTCTCGATGGTGAGATCCGATCCGGGCACCAGGGCTCCAGCCACGAGCCAGAACGCTGCTGAACTGATATCGCCAGGCACCACAACGGTTTGGCCGTGAAGCGTTGCCCCTGGCTTCACGCTGATGTGACGCCCCATTTCTCCGCCCACCTCCAGGTTGGCTCCGAAGGCCCGCAGCATGCGTTCGCTGTGGTCCCGTGATTGCGATGGTTCGATAACGGTGGTGGGCCCATCGGCCGTGAGCGCTGCCAGCAGGATGGCCGACTTCACCTGGGCACTGGCTACCGGCGTTCCAACGATGGTTCCGCGCAATGTGGTTCCTTGCACCGCCAGCGGAGCCAAGTTGCCGCTGTCGCGTCCTCGCACATCGGCACCCATGGAGGCCAATGGTTGGCCCACCCGACGCATCGGTCGTCGGCGTAGGGAAGCGTCGCCATCCAACACGAAATGCCGCCCGGCTCGGCCCGCTAGCAAGCCGAGCATCAGCCGCATCGTGGTGCCGGAGTTGCCGCAATCAAGAATGTGGTCTGGTTCTTGAAGACCATCAAGGCCCACCCCTTCCACGGTCACAAGTTGCCCCGCTTCAATCGGACTGATGCTCACCCCCATGGCCCGCAGGCAAGCAGCGGTGCTGATCGGATCCTCCGCCGGTAAGAGGCCTTCGATCGTGGTGGTGCCTTCGGCAATAGCACCAAACAAAAGCGAACGATGCGAGATCGACTTGTCGCCTGGGACTTTGACGCGCCCTTGGAGGCATCCCCCAGTCTTGAGATCTCGGGATGCGGACGCGCTCAAGGCTCAGGCAATGCTGCTTTGATCCTATTGGCCCAGCTTCATGCCCTGGATGAGCCGATCAAGGGCGTAGCCAAATAGGCTCGGATCAGCTTCCCCATCGCCGAGATCGTCGAGCCCCAGCTCAGACCACCGCTCCGAAACCCGTTGTTCAAGATCGGCTGGCCGGCTGAGGGGTTCACCCCATTCATGATTTTTTTCAGGCCCGATTTTTGTGGTGGCATCAATGGCGAGGCGGCCGCCAAGCCCCAGCTGCTCGCTAGCGAAATCAAGGCTGTCGAAGGGGGTGTTTTCCAGGGTGAATAAATCCCGCTGCGGGTCCACCTGGGCAGCGATGGCCCACACCACTTGGCGAGGGTCCCGCACGTTGATGTGCTTGTCGACCACCACCACGAACTTGGTGTATGTGAATTGGGGCAATGCGCTCCAGAAGGCCATGGCGGCCCGTTTTGCTTGGCCCGGATAGGCCTTGTCAATGGAAATCACCGCCAGCTTGTAGCTGAGGGCTTCCATCGGAAGGAAGAAATCGGTGATCTCGGGAATCTGCTGTCGCAGGATCGGCGTATAAATCCGGTTCAGGGCGATGGCCAGCATCGCCTCCTCCTTCGGTGGACGGCCGCTGAAGGTGGTGAGGAACACAGGATCGCGTCGCTGCGTCATGCAGTGGAACCGCACAAGCGGGGAGTCCTCCACGCCGCCGTAAAAACCCATGTGGTCGCCAAACGGACCATCAGGACTGACTTCCCCGGGGGTGATCGTTCCTTCCAGCACCACTTCGCTGTGGCTGGGAACTTGCAGATCGATGGTTTTGCACGGTGCCAAGCGCACGCCTTCCCCCGCGTAAATCCCGGCGAAGAGCCATTCGCTGAGTTGCACAGGAATCGGGGTTGCTGCCGCCATCACCAGCAAGGGATGCACGCCAATGGCGACAGCAACCTCTAATTTTTTACCCATCGCAGCCGCCTTGCGGAGGTGACGTGCACCGCCGCGCACACTGAGCCAATGCACCGTCATGGTGTTCACCGACTGGCGTTGCAGGCGGTACACCCCCACGTTGGGCACACCCGTTTCTGGATCTTTCGTGATTACCAGCCCAAGGGTGATGACGCCACCGGCATCCCCTGGCCATGGGCGAATTAAAGGGATTGCATCAAGGTTCACCTCATCGCCACGGAACACCTGTTGACGACAGGGAGGGTTGAGATCTCGATCGGGTTTGGCTTTCACCAAGTCCCAGAACACCCGCGCAAATTGCTTGGTTTCTTGCAGGCCTTTGGGGGGACGTGGCTGTTGCAGCAACGCCAGTCGCGAACCCAAGTCTTCGAGTTGCTCGGCGCGTTCTAACCCCATGCTCCATACCACCCGTTCGACGGTGCCGAGGGTGTTCACGGCCACCGGCATGGACGAGCCGATCACATTTTCGAACAGCAGGGCCGGTCCGCCCTGACCCAGCACCCTGTCAGCGATCGCGGCCAACTCCAGATTGGGATCGACGGGCGCCGTAATGCGCTTGAGCTGCCCACGCTCTTCCAGCAATTTGAGGAATCCCCTCAGATCACGCGTTGCCGGGCCGGACTGGAACAGAGCCATGGGGAGGACAGAAACGGCGCGATCGATCTCGGTACTGTGTCGCACGTTGCTCAACAGCGTGGCCATGCAAATTTCTTACTTCCATGTGCCAGCTGAGATGCCGCAGAGCGTTCATCCCAGTGCTGCTGTGGTGATTGATGTGTTGCGTGCCACCACCACCATCGCTTGGGCGCTCCATAACGGCGCCGAGGCCATCCAAGCCTTCGCCGATGTCGATGCTTTACACACCGCGGCCGCGGCTTGGCCTGCGGACGCACGCCTGTTGGTGGGGGAGCGAGGTGGTCAGAAATTGGAGGGGTTTGATTTGGGTAACTCCCCAGTGACCGTGGGCCCCGAAATCGTTGCTGGTAAACGCCTGTTCATGAGCACCACCAATGGAACCCGTGCCCTTGATCGGGTTCGTGATGTTCCCCTCTTAATGACGGCCGCATTGCCGAACCGTGAAGCGGTGGCCCAGCGCTTGCATCAGCACAAGCCCGACACGCTTGCCATCGTCGGCAGCGGTTGGGAAGGGTCGTATTCGCTCGAAGACTCCTTGGCTGCCGGGGCCTTGGTTCATCGTCTGCTGGAACTGGATGCGGCTGCGAATGCTGCAGCGAATGATGAAGCCACGGCGGCCCTGGCGCTGTGGAAGCAGTGGATGCACGACCCCGAGGCTTGCCTGCGAACGGCGACCCATGGGCAACGCCTCATTCGCATCGGGAATCACGATGCAGATTTTCAGTGTTGCGCCGGCCTTGATCAGCTGAGCACGGTTCCTATCCAAGGCGAACCTGGAGTTCTCAAGGCTGCATAGACGCTCGTAAAGTCCAAAAACCAACGACTGCCGTAATTCTGTGAGCGATTTTCTGGCTGCTGCCATTCAGCTCACCAGTGGTCAGGACCCCGAGTTGAATTTCAACGCCGCCGAGGAGCAGATCGACCTGGCGGTTCGTCGTGGGGCAGAGCTCATTGGCCTCCCGGAAAACTTTGCCTTCATGGGCGACGATTCCCGTCGATTGGAGATGGCCTCAGCTCTGTCTGAACAGTGCAGCCGCTTCTTGGTGACGATGGCGCGGCGTTATCAAGTGGCCCTGCTCGGTGGTGGATTTCCTGTTCCTGCTGGGGATGGTGCCCAAACGTTGAACCGTTCGGAGTTGGTGGATCGCGATGGCCAGCTCCTGGCCCGTTACGACAAAATTCACCTGTTTGATGTTGATCTGCCCGATGGCAATACCTATCGGGAATCAGCAACGATCAAATCCGGACAGGCGCCTCCGCCGGTGGTGGAGATCCCAGGGTTGTGTCGGGTGGGGCTGTCCATTTGTTACGACGTGCGCTTCCCTGAGCTCTATCGATATCTCGTGGCGTCCGGGGCTGACTTGTTGATGATTCCCGCCGCATTCACAGCCTTCACTGGAAAAGATCATTGGGATGTTCTGCTCCAGGCTCGTGCCATTGAAAACACCGCCTATGTGCTCGCTCCCGCGCAAACGGGTGTTCACTACGGCCGTCGTCAGTCCCATGGCCACGCGATGGTGATCGACCCTTGGGGAACGGTCTTGGCCGACGCTGGTGTTCAGACCGGTGCGGCGATCGCCCCTGTGAACACCGACCATCTCAGCCGTGTTCGTAACCAGATGCCGAGCCTGCGTCACCGCAAGCCCGCCCTGTTCTGAGTGATGGTTGCGGCGCCTTCACGCCGAATGGCCTGGCTGCTTGCTGCCGTGTTGCAGTGCCCAGGTCTATTGGCTGCCATGCCCGCTCAAGCGGCGAGTGCACTGGCGGCTTGGGCGATGACGGATCAAGGCGTCTTGCAGCTGCGTACGAGTCGCAATGCCCAGCTCAAAGCCTTTTTTCAGGCCGCAGGTGATGGCCGTGGAACCCGGGTCTGGATCGATTTCCCCGGTGAATTGCGCTTTCCCCGCCGTCTGGCTGGCAGGGGCGCGGTGAAGGAAATCCGCATCGGTAAACCGCGGACTGGGGCAACCCGGCTCGTGGTGGAGTTTCGCTCCGATGTGGATCTGAATCCAGAGGATTTGCGGCTTCGGGGGACGGCACCGGATCGATGGGAAATGGCCTTTGTCGGCTTACCCATCCGGGGGCTCAACGACATGGGAGAAGGAGATCTCACGGGACGAGCGACGGCCTGGCAAACCTCCCCCCGGTTCGCACCATCGCGAACCCCCGTCGACCCCTCGGGCCTCCCAACCGTTCCAAAAAATCGCTATCGGGTCGTGATTGATCCCGGCCATGGCGGCCCCGATCCTGGCGCTGTCGGAATTCGTGGGCTTCGCGAATCCGATGTGGTGCTGGATGTATCGCTGCAGGTTGCCGCGTTGCTGAGGGCCCGCGGTGTGGATGTTCGGCTCACGCGCACCAGTGAGATCGATGTGGATTTACCGCCGCGGGTGTCCTTGGCCAATCGATTCGGGGCCACAGCTTTCATCAGCATTCATGCCAATGCCTTGAGCATGAGACGACCGGATGTGAATGGGATTGAAACCTTCTACTTCTCGGATCCACGCTCGGGACGTCTGGCGACCTACCTCCAGCAGCAAATGATGGATGTGTCGCCGGGTACCCCCAATCGCGGCGTACGGCGGGGCCGATTTTTTGTGATTCGTCGAACCACCATGCCGTCAGCCTTGGTGGAAATGGGATTCGTCACCGGGGCCATTGATTCACCGCGTCTCGCCCGCGCCGATCACCGTCGCCGCTTGGCCTTAGCGATTGCGGCGGGCACTTTGAACTATCTCAAGCAGGAGGTGCGATGACACCGCTTCTGGGGTTTTTCGACAGCGGCATCGGTGGCCTCACGGTGCTTCGTCAGGTGTTAGAACGTCATGGCCCGGTGCAGTGCATTTATTTAGGCGATACGGCCCGCGTCCCCTACGGCAGCCGTTCAGCCCCTGAAATTCGCTTGATTGCGGCGGAGGTGGTGGCTTGGTTGCGCGATCAACAGGTCTCCACCGTGGTGATGGCGTGCAATACCACCAATGCCTTGGCCCGTGATGTGGCCGAGGGGCAGGCAGGGGGGCCGGTGATTGGCTTGATCGGTGCGGCGGCGGCCATGGTTCAAACCTCACGGGTCGGCGTCTTGGCGACGCCAGCGACGGTTGCCTCCGAGGCCTATCGCTCCAGCATTGAAGCGCTTCATCCCGGCACCCTGGTGATTGAACAGGCTTGTCCAGAGTTTGTACCCCTGATTGAGTCCGGCGACTTGAGCAGCGATGAGCTTCGCCGTACAGCAAAGGAGTACTTGCATCCCCTGCTGGAAGCCTCGGTGGAGTCGATCGTGCTGGGCTGTACCCATTACCCGTTGTTGGAGCCAGTGCTGCGCCAGTTGTTACCGGATTCAGTCCAGTTGATTGATCCGGCGGTGGGTGTGGCGCGTCAGCTGGATTCGGTTCTCGGAGCTCCGAAACCATCCGTTGGAGAAGGGCTCCATCTTGATGATTGCCGTTTCTGTGTCACGGCTGATCCGGATGGGTTCGCGACGCGGGCGACCCCCTGGCTCGGCGAACGTCCACGCGTCCAGCTTGAAGTGCTGCAATCCTGAAGCTGAGGCCACTAGGATCTCGGCGCCGAGGGGTTTCATGATCACCGTCACCGAGCTACTGCAACCGGTTGAGACCGATCTCGAGACTTTGCTCGGCGATTTGCGCAATTTGATTGGTGCGGGCCACCCCATCCTTCAAGCTGCAGCGGAACATTTATTCAGTGCTGGCGGGAAGCGAATTCGCCCCGGCATTGTCTTGTTGATCTCGAGAGCCCTCGCAGCTGATGGAGAGCTCACACCGCGCCATCGGCGTTTGGCTGAAATCACCGAGATGATCCACACCGCATCGTTGGTTCACGACGATGTGGTGGATGAAGCATCGACTCGTCGGGGTGTGGACACCGTTCACAGTCGCTTCGATGCCCGCGTTGCTGTTCTTGCTGGTGATTTTCTTTTCGCACAGGCGAGTTGGCACCTTGCCAACCTCGATGATCTCGATGTCGTCAAATTATTGAGCCGAGTGATCATGGATCTCGCTGATGGCGAGGTCAAACAAGGGCTCTATCGATTCGACACGTCCCAGAGTTTTGAGACCTACTTCGAAAAAAGCTATTGCAAAACAGCTTCCTTAATTGCCAATAGCTCGAGAGCTGCCGGTGTTTTGAGTGAGTGCAATCCACAACAGTTGGATTCTCTCTATCAATTCGGTCGCCAATTGGGCTTGGCTTTTCAAGTTGTCGACGACATTCTTGATTTCACTGGTAGTGATCAGCAGTTGGGTAAGCCAGCTGCCAGTGATTTAGCGACTGGTTATTTAACAGCGCCCACTTTTTATGCACTGGAAGAAAATCCTGAGCTGGGAGCGTTGATCGACCGTGAATTTAGCGAAGCTGGCGATCTTGACCAGGCTCTTGAACTCGTCCGTTCGTCCCAAGCCATTCCTCGGACTCGTGAATTGGCCGAGAAATTTGCCCGCGAGTCTCGTGAATCGATTGCTTGGATGGCTGATTCACCCTCAAAGCGTGCCTTGCTCGAGCTGCCTGATTTCGTCCTTAGCCGCTTGTACTAACGAGCTGATTTAAGACAACTTCAAGACTTTCAACCCGGCAGGGATTTCGAGTGAGAGGGTCTTTTTGAGAGTCACTCGATAAAACCCAAACGCGGCATCCTGCAGCTTTGGCAGATCGCATTCCTGCGTTTGAATCTTCAAAGGCCCAGCATTCGCTTGGATTCACATTGAGTCGTTTGGCCGCCAGCAAATATGGCGCTGGATCTGGTTTTCCTGCTGCCAACTGCGGATCATCGCCATAAATGCGTTCTTTGATCGATTCAACCCAAGGGTGGTGGCTGGTTTTAAAGGCCACCGCCTCACGACTGCTGCTGGTGACGAGGGCTGTTTTGATGCCGTGATCGCAGCAGTGCTGCACCAACCCTTCTGCTCCCGGCATCGCGGGGGCCTGTGGGAGCAATGCTCGAACAATCGGTTGTTGAACCGCAAGCAGAGCGTCAATTCCAATTGGGGTTGGCAGCCAATCGTTCACTTGCTGAGCGCAGTCCCTGCGCCGACGCCCTCTGAGCTGCAGTAATTGTTCGTCGCTCAGTTCGCCACCGAATTGCTCCGCGGCCTGACGCCAGCCCATCCCATGGAACGGCTCCGTGTCGAGCAGGAGCCCATCCAAATCAAACAAACAGGCCACCGGTGAATGCGTCATCCCTGTAGGGGAAGTTCGGTTTCTCTAGTCAAGCGGTTCAACGGCATTCGACGGATTGATAAGCGTCTGCAAGAACCATGGATCTGCTCCTTACCCTGAGCGATAAGCGCCTCGTTCAGCCTTCCTTGACGAACACCAACACATCGATCGAAAGCGTGCTGCAGGAGCAGCGTGTGTTCGAACCTCCCGCGAGCTTTTCTGCAGAGGCTTCGATTAGCAGCCTTGAGGTTTACAGGGCCATGGCCGATGCGGCGAAGGCTGACCCGGACAGCTTTTGGGGAGACGCCGCCCGTCGCGAACTGCATTGGTTTGAGCCATTCCATACGGTTCTGGATTGGAGCGATGCCCCCTTCGCCCGCTGGTTTGAGGGGGGCACCACCAATTTGTCGTTCAACTGCCTCGATCGGCATCTTCAGGGCCCTACGGCCGAGAAGACAGCGCTGATCTGGGAGGGAGAGCCTGGTGATGTGCGGCGGTTCACCTATCGCGAACTGCATGCCGAGGTCTGTAAGGCTGCCAATGCCCTGAAGGCCATGGGCCTCGGCAAGGGCGACTTGGTGGCGCTTTACATGCCGATGATCCCGGAAGCGGCGATTGCGATGCTCGCCTGTGCTCGTATTGGGGCGCCCCATTCCGTGGTGTTTGGGGGCTTCTCGGCCGAAGCGTTGCGGGATCGGTTGATTGATGGCGAGGTGAAGGCGGTGATCACCGCCGATGGTGGCTTCCGAAAAGACAAACCTGTTTCGCTGAAGCCAGCCGTCGATGCTGCCCTGGCCGATGGGGCCTGCCCAACCGTTCACTCCGTGTTGGTGGTTCAGCGCACCAAGCAGGACGTGACGATGGTCGAGGGTCGCGATCAGTGGTGGCATGCGTTGGTGTCGGGCCAAAGCGATGCCTGTGTGGCTGAGCCAATGGCGAGTGAAGACCGCTTATTTGTTCTCTACACCTCTGGTTCCACAGGAAAACCCAAGGGCGTGGTGCACACCACGGCTGGATACAACCTTTGGGCGCATCTCACCTTCCAATGGATTTTTGATTGTCGCGACGACGATGTGTTTTGGTGCACAGCCGATGTGGGCTGGATCACAGGGCACAGCTACATCGTTTATGGCCCCCTTTCCAATGGAGCCACAACGGTGATGTACGAGGGCGCCCCACGTCCCTCCAAGCCAGGGGCGTTCTGGGAGCTGATTCAAAAGCACGGCATCACGATTTTTTACACCGCACCAACGGCGATTCGGGCCTTCATGAAGGGCGGACGTTCGGTGCCCGATCAGTTCGATATGTCCAGCCTTCGTCTGCTGGGCACCGTTGGTGAGCCGATCAATCCAGAAGCTTGGATGTGGTATCGCGACGTGATTGGTGGAAACCGTTGTCCGATCGTTGATACCTGGTGGCAAACCGAAACCGGTGGCGTGATGATCAGCCCCTTGCCTGGGGCAACGCCAACTAAACCGGGTTCTGCGACGTTGCCCTTGCCTGGAATTCAGGCCGACATCATTGATGCTGAGGGCAACAGTTGTGGAGATGACGAGGGGGGCTATCTCGCGGTGCGTGCTCCTTGGCCGGGAATGATGCGCACGGTGCATGGCAACCCCCAGCGTTTCCGGGAGAGTTATTGGGAGCACATTCGTCCAGCGGATGGCTCCTATCTGTATTTCGCTGGCGATGGCGCTCGCCGCGATGCCGATGGCTACTTCTGGGTGATGGGACGGGTTGATGACGTCATCAATGTGTCCGGACATCGCCTGGGCACGATGGAAATCGAATCAGCTCTTGTGAGCCATCCCGCCGTTGCAGAAGCTGCGGTGGTGGGGCGTCCTGATGATCTCAAGGGGGAAGGAATCGTTGCCTTCGTCACCCTGGAAACGGGTCGGGAAGGCACCGCGGAACTCCAAGCTGAATTGCGGAAGCATGTCGGTACAGAGATCGGACCGATTGCCCGTCCCGATGAAATCCGCTGCAGTGACGCGCTCCCAAAAACCCGCAGTGGAAAAATTATGCGGCGGATTCTGCGTGCCCTCGCCGCTGGTGAAGAGGTCACCGGAGACACCAGCACCCTCGAAGATCGCTCCGTGCTCGATCGACTACGGGCTTAAAAATCGGTCGTGGGCTGACCTAACCAGCCCACTCGCCAATGGTTTGCGTGAGGCGGCGGATCACCTCGACCCGTTTTGGGTCATCCGCCCATGCGCCAAGCAGGCTCCGGCGTAATCCGGCACTGGCCGGCGTGAGGTGATCGCCGGGCAACTGCAACGCTTCAGTGTTGTCGGCGCCGCGCTTTTTGAGAGCTTCAAGGAGGTCATCGCTTTGGTCGAGCTCATCGCGACCGAACCGCACCACGAGATTGCGCTCTTGGATGTAGTGACGGGTGATCAGCCGTAGGGTTTCCTGCGGGCTCGGACTGAATTCCGTTTCGACCCCAAGCCTTGGTGCAAGTTCACCAAGAAGCGGGATCGAACGATCTGCCTGGAAATTGTTGAAGCTCAGGGCTACCAGGCCATGGCTGCCACGGCCTCCATCTGGGGCAAGGAGATGCAGCTTGCATCCAAGGCTGTGTCCCAAGCGCAGAGGAGGGGGGAACACTCCACTGCGATCTTCTAATTGACGCCGCGACTGACGGAAGGCCATCCATGCCTCCTTAGCCTGACTTTGGTGATCAAAGCCAGGCACATAGGCCCAAGCATGGATTGCGAGGCCTGCGTCGCAGAGATCTTCGAGGATGCGTCGGTAGCTCACCTGCGGCGTGGCCGCGAGGTAGCTGCCACCAATGAACTCAATTAGTCCCTGGGGCTGCCTCGGCCGGAGTTGCCAGATGCTTCCTTGCTGTCGCCAACTTTGCATCGCTCAGGACTGCAATTCCTTGAGGACACGTTCGGCTTCTCGAACATGGGCAGGGCCGTCCAGGAGATTGCTGAACGTGTGGCGAATCACCCCCGTTGGGTCCACCACATAGGTCACCCGCCCGGGCAGCATCCCTAAGGCCTTGGGCACACCCATCTGGCGTCGGAGGGCGTTGTTCCGATCGCACAGAAGAGGGAACGACAGGGAGTGGCGTTCGGCAAAACGACGATGACTCACCGCATCGTCTCCACTGACACCCCAAACCTCGGCGTTCAGCGCCACAAAATTGCTGCTGTTATCCCGGAAGCTACAGGCTTCTGCCGTGCAACCTGGCGTGTCGTCCTTGGGATAGAAAAAGAGCACCAGCCAGCGGCCTTGCACGGATTCGGAGGAGCGTTGATCTCCGTTTTGATCCTCAACACAGAAGTTGGGTAAGCGATCACCGATGCCGAGGCCCATGGTTGTTTGTGAGATGTGAATGACCTTAGGCAGCTTTTGCAGTCCACCGGGCTCCAGAATCAACGTCGGGACTGGATTTCTGGGGATGGCTGATCAACTGGATCTGCTGGGTGGATTGCAACCCACAGTGCGCGCAAGTGCACCCAGCTCCAAACCGCGTGCAACCTCCCCGAGTTCTCCACTGGAGGACAGCCAACCTGAGGCGAGCGAATCCCAAGCACCGTCACCAGAGAGCGTCGTCCCGAGGACGCTGTTAATCCTCGATACGGAAACCACCGGCTTGGAGCCTGAAAACCATTGTTGCGTCGAGGTGGGCGCCATTTTGTTTGATGTGCAATCCAGGGCTGTCTTGGCGCAGCAGTCCTTTTTGTTGCCAGCCGAGACCAATGCCGCAGAGCCGATTAACCGCATCCCAGCAGTGGTGACCCGCCTTCCGCAGCCTTGGAAACAAGCGCTTCTTTGGTTCCAGAACCTTTTAGATGCTGCTGATGTTTTGGTGGCGCACAATGCTGCCTTCGACCGCCAGTGGTTCGGGCGAGGTGAGTTGCCAGCGGTGACCCAGCCCTGGTTGTGTTCCATGGAGGACATGCGCTGGCCGGCGGATCGGCAATTGCGCTCACGGCCTTCGGTGCGAGATCTGGCGTTGGCCTACGGGGTTCCCGTGTGGGCGGCCCATCGGGCTCTCACCGATTGCATTTACCTGGCGGAAGTGTTTGCCCGTTGTGACGACCTGGAACAGCTCTTGCTCCAAGGCTTAGAGCCACGGACATTGGTACGCGCCAAGGTGTCCTATGACGACCGCCAGCTCGCCCGTGATGCGGGATTTCGCTGGAATGACCCGATCAAAGGGGCCTGGTCTCGACGGATGAGCGCGCGGGAGATCCAAGAGCTGTCGTTTCCCGTTGTGCCTGTGGATCTGGAGGCCGGGGAGAGCAAAACTTGATCCACTTTTCGATCTCCACCGCCCAATCTCCTCCGGTTTTGCTTCATCACTCCGAAGCGACTGGGTTGTTTTGCGCCGACTGAATCGAGCCCCAGCAATCTGAATGCATGACCTGCTTCCGGCACCATCAGCAACGGCCGCTCCGTTCAAGGTTGCGTCACTGGCAGCAGGTGCGGACGTGGGCTCGGCTGATTCGTGAGGCAGAGGCGCTTTGGCATGTCGACGTCCGTGCCCTGCGCCGGATTGGAGCCCTCGAGTTATCCCAGTTGCTGGAAGAGGTGCCCCCGGAGCATCGCCAACGGGTGAACCGTTGGCTGCACTGTTACTCCACCTCCACACGGTTCACACCCGTGGCGACAGACCCCAGTTCGGATTTCTGCCAACAATGACGACTCCTTAATCAATCCATTACTGAGCTTGCAACAGCATTAAATACTCTGGTGCTGTTCAACACCTTGGATGTCATTCATGACTGCTACGCATCGGGTTGTGGTTCGCGTTTCGCTGGCCGCGTGTTGCGTGGGTCTGGCCGCATGCAGTGGCAACCAAGGCGCGAAACCCCTGAACGGAGCTGGTGCATCGTTCCCCGCCAAGATTTATCAGAGTTGGTTTGCCGATTTAGCCCAATCCGGTGGGTCCCAGGTGAACTATCAAGCGGTTGGCTCAGGTTCAGGCCGACGAGCCTTTTTGGATCAAACCGTTGATTTCGCGGCATCGGATGATCCGATCAAGGCAGTTGATCGTGAAAAGGTTGAACAGGGTGTGGTTCAAATTCCAATGGTGGGTGGAACCATCGCATTCGGATACAACAAACCCGGTTGTGATCTAAAGCTCACGCAACAGCAAGCTGTTCAAGTTGCCATCGGCAAGATCAAGGATTGGGGCGATCTTGGTTGTGAAGCCGGAACGATTACTTGGGTGCATCGATCGGATGGTTCTGGCACCACCAAAGCCTTCACGAATTCCATGGAAGCGTTTTCGCCTGAGTGGACCCTCGGCACGGGTAAGTCTGTTCAATGGCCGGTAGGGGTCGGCGGCAAAGGAAATTCTGGTGTTGCAGGTGTGATTGAAAACCGTGAGGGGGCGATCGGATATGTGAATCAGTCGTTTATCAAAGGCAATGTGTTGGCAGCTGCAGTGCAGAACAAATCAGGTGAGTTTTTGAAGCCTTCTGTGGAGTCTGGGGCGATTGCCTTGAATGGCATTCAACTCGATCAATACCTTGCCGGTAAAAATCCAAACCCAGCCAAAGAAGGTGCCTATCCAATTGCGACCCTCACATGGGTATTGGCCTATGAAACAGGCAACGGTGATAAAACATCGTCTGTCAAAGATGTACTGAATTACATGTTGTCTGATGGTTCCCAAGACATGGCGCCTTCCCTTGGATTTGTTCCTCTTAAGGGGGATATCTTGAAGGCTTCTAGGGCTGCTGTGAATAAGATCAGTCAATAGCTTCTCAGGAAGTTAGATTAGTCCTCGTAAATAAAGTATTCAATTTGCTCCAGTATGTGACCTAAGTAAATGCACATATAATATTGCTGGGTTTATTTCACAAGATAGATTGTCGACTCAGTTGTGTTGGCCTTATTTTAAGGGTAATTTTACCTTTGTTAGTTCCGGCTTAGTTGTGAATTGCCGAAGACCTTGCTTCTCTCGATAAACATGCCTTGCTCGACGGCTTGCTTAACCAATCCTTAAACATATCTTCTTTGTGCCTTGATCTTCAATGTTATTGAATCAAGCATGATTAAAGAGCGCAATTGCGTTTTTCGCATCATTTTCTCATGAGCGTCTCTAAGAAGATTCTTGTTCTTTCTTCTTTGCTCGCCCTTGGGGCAGGCATGTCAGCATCTGCAGCACCAAGAATCAACGGTGCTGGTGCATCATTCCCTGCCAAAATTTATCAGCGTTGGTTCGCTGATTTGGCGAGATCTGGTGGGCCACAAGTGAATTATCAATCCGTTGGCTCTGGTTCAGGCCGCAAAGCATTTATCGATCAAACAGTCAATTTTGCTGCATCGGATGATCCGATGAAGAAAAAAGACATGGCCAAGGTTGGCCGGGGTGTCGTCCAAATCCCAATGGTGGGTGGCACGATTGCTTTTGGATTCAACAAGCCTGGTTGTGATTTAAAGCTGACTCAAACCCAAGCCGTCAGAGTGGCGATGGGTAAGGTTAGAAATTGGAAAGAACTTGGCTGTAAGCCTGGCACTCTTGTTTGGGTCCATCGTTCAGATGGTTCCGGAACCACAAAAGCATTCACCAATTCGATGGAGGCCTTTTCATCACTATGGACTCTTGGTACTGGTAAATCCGTGAAGTGGCCAGCCGGTGTTGGCGCTAAAGGTAACTCCGGCGTTGCTGGAGTTATCCAGAATCGCGTTGGTGCCATTGGATACGTCAACCAGTCCTACATCAAGGGAAATGTCAAGGCAGCTGCTTTGCAAAACAAGTCTGGTGAATTCCTCAAGCCCTCTGTTGAGGCAGGATCACGTGCTTTGAACGGGATTACGCTGGATAAGGACCTAGCCGGAAAAAATCCCAATCCTTCTGCAAAGGGTGCCTATCCGATCTCAACCTTGACATGGGCCTTGGCCTATAAAACCGGCAATGGTGCTAATGCCAAGGTTGTGAAAGATGCCTTTAATTACATGCTGAGTTCTGAAGCACAGTCTGTAGCTCCTAATCTGGGATTTGTCCCCCTGAAGGGAGATATCTTGAAGGCTTCTAAAGCTGCTGTTAACAAGATTGGAAAATAATTGATCTCAAAGAAAGCTTTGAAAAAAAGCTTCCTTTATTTCACTATTGTTTTTAGTCGACAGTTAATCTGCTTCTAAAACAAACACCAAGAAAAGCCCTGCGTACACTGTGCGTAGGGCTCTTTGTTGTTGCCACAAGCATTGAATTTACTAGTAGCCATTACGATGCCACTAGAGATTCTGCTAATAACGTGTCATGTGGTCGCTGTCAGCTTGTTAACAGATGTCTGCGCCAAGAAATAGCCTATTGCAATTGATATGATTCATACATCTTTGATGGAAAATTGAGGGCAGTTGATTGATAGATATAAGTGTTTTAGCTTCTTAAGCATGATTAATATGGAAATCTTTCTTGTTGCCTGGCCAATAATGCCTCCGGATCACAGGCCTATTTGATTTGCAATATCCATTCAAAGGGTGTTTTCTTAGAAGGATTAACTAATTGGTAGTAAAGCTGATGATCTCAAAGTTGGTGGTAAGCGACGACTTGTGAGCCAAGCTAAGCCCACCAGCAAACAAGACGTCCACAAGCAGGCTTGCATTCCTCCAAGAAGAAAAATAGCTCCCGACAGTAACGTTCCTATTAATCGTCCAGCTGCGTTGGCCATGTAATAAAAACCGACGTTCAGGCTTACGCTTTCGGAATCTGTGTAGGCAAGAACCATATACGAATGAATCGAAGAGTTCATGGCAAACACCACTCCAAACAGAGTTAAACCAGCGGTAATCGCAATCGATACATCCACCTCGCGCCAGAGCGCAACAGCTAAAAGAGCCGGCACTGCTGTTAATAAGGCATTCCAGAATTGCAGGGCAGAGGCACCAGGAGATTGGGATTGTCCCCATAATCGTCGCAAGGCCGGTGCTGATGCTTGGACGATCCCGTACCCCACAACCCAAAGCCCCAGGAATCCGCCGATTTCCGAGAAGTTCCAGCCCAGCGCTTCCTCCAAAAACACCGGTAATGCCACCACAAACCACACGTCCCTAGCTCCGAACAGGAAGAAACGTGCCAAGGAGAGAACATTGATTCCTTGAGACTTAGACAGGATTGATGACAATGCAGGCTTGACTTTCATTTTGCCCATCTGCCCCGGGAGAACCAGCGTGGGGATTAATGCCATTGCCAAACCGGCTGCCATCCACCCCATGGCCGAATTGAATCCCATCGACATGAGAAGTAAGCCACCAAGAAAAAAACCGACTCCTTTTAGGGCATTCTTCGACCCAGTGAGGATCGCAACCCATTTAAACAGTCTTTTCTCTCCAACTAGAAGATTCTCTGGGGTTTCGGAAATAACAGTTTTGATAGCACTCTTCGCACTCATTTTGTTGAGATCTTTCGCGATACCACTGATGGCCTGAGCCATCATCACGTAGACCACACTTAATACTTTTGGCCAACTACTAGACACTGGAATTAGCATCAACAATGCCAGAATCTGAAGACATGTTCCAACCCATAGGGTTAGGCGTAATCCATATCGAGCACCAATTAATCCGCCGTATAGGTTGGTAAGAACACCAAAAAATTCGTAAAATAAGAATAAAAAAGCAATCTCTAGTGTCGTGTAGCCGAGGGCATGGAAGTGGAACAGAACCAGCATGCGCATGGCTCCATCAGTGAGCGTGAATGCCCAATAATTTGTAGTGACGATGCCATATTGCTTTAACGGGGATAAATTCATAGCCCTAGATTTTCGGCAACATGACAGGCAAGATCGGCCATGCGGGAGCTGTATCCCCACTCGTTGTCGTACCAGGCATAAACCTTAATTTGTGTCTTGTTCACCACCATCGTGGAGAGAGCATCAATGATGCCGCTGCGACTGTCGTTGACGTAGTCCACCGACACCAATGGACGTGTTTCGTATCCAAGGATTCCATGGAGTTCTCCATTGGCAGCAGCTTCGAAGGCATCATTCACCTCCTGCACCGTGACGTCTTGCTCAAGTTCAAACACCGCATCGGTTAAGGAGGCATTGAGAAGAGGAATCCTGACTGCATGGCCATTGAGCTTTCCTTCTAATTCAGGAAAGATCATGCTGATCGCTTTTGCCGAACCGGTGGTTGTTGGGATCAAGCTCTGCATGCAGGATCGGGACCGCCGTAGGTCTTTATGAAATCCATCCACGACAACCTGCGTATTCGTAACATCATGCAGAGTTGTAATCGAGCCATGTTTTATTCGAAATTTTTCGTGAACGACTTTCACTACTGGGGCTAGACAGTTGGTTGTACAGGATGCAGCTGTGATCACGCGGTGATAACCCGGGTCATAGCGATGATGATTCACACCATAAACAATATTTAAGATCTCTATATCGTTGATATGTCCCTTCACCGGGCAGGCCACCACAATCTGTTTTAGTTTTGCTTTCTCAAAGATTGATTCGAGTATTTCTGGTTTTTTAAATTGTCCGCTGCACTCCAGCAGCATCTCAACTCCTGTCTCACACCAGGGAGCAACAGTTGGATCACTTTCGCAGCTATATCGCACCTGGTGGTTGTCGACTAAAAAACCCTTTGTGTTCGCTTCAATGGATGGTGTCCAACGTCCATGAACAGAATCAAATACAAGAAGGTGAGCCGCTGCAGCAGCATCACCGGCGCAGTCATTGACATGTACGATTTCGATGCCTGGACGACCCCAAAGAGCGCGAAAGACGAGACGCCCTATTCGACCAAAACCATTAATGCCAACCCGCATCGAATCTAAAACTACGAATCACTCTATTAAACTCAAACTCCTGCTGGGTTTAGTTCAGGTTGGGTTAAGGTTTTCGATCCGTTATGGCTTCATCACCAGATTGATCCTCTAGTTTTTTGCTTCCACGTTACAACTGCAAAAAGAATGTTGTTGACACAACTGATTTAGACCCTATAGATAAGAGAATCTTTTGTTGTCTTCTGTTTGGATCAGGAGGTTTTGTGCGGTGGATAGCTCTCAGGTTCTTAACCCGATGATTGCTTGCCCTTAGTCCGTGCACGCATCATGTTGCCTAGCTTCAGTGCAGCTCAGGAGCTTTTGAATGGTTTTCACTCCAAACAGCGCGAATGATTTTCTTGGCGACCTAGAAAATAGTTATCAACGTCGAAATATTGTTAATTTCATAGCTGGTTCCTCTATCCCTCTGTTGCCTGATCATGTCTGGATCGTTGTCCGAGGAATGATCAAGTTGAGTTGTCTCAATGAGCAGGGAGAAGATACCTTACTTGGGTTTTTAGGTCCAAATCAATGCTTTGGAGAACCATTCACAGATCTCGAACTCTGCGAGTCCAAGACCTTGAGTGATTGTGATCTGTTGTGCATATCAATGGATGAAATTACATCAACTCCTCATTTAAGTGCCAACCTGATGCACTGCCTGATCAATCGGCATCGTCAATCAGAGGCGTTTATTGCCCTGTTAGGTCTGCGGGGAGTACAAAATCGTGTTTGCGGTTTGCTTGAGTTGCTTGTTCAAGATTATGGCCAACCCTGTGAACAGGGACTTCTGCTTACGCTTCGACTCACGCATCAGGAAATTGCCAATGCTTTGAGCACCACACGCGTGACAGTTACGAGGGTGATGGGTATTCTCAAAGATCAGGGTTGGTTGCTACACGATAAAGACCAAAGGATTATTGTGAAACATTTACCCAAGAGAAAATTTTAACAGCCTTATCATTGGTGTCTGATGAATTAAATTGCCAACTTTAGTTAGCAAAAGCGATATCCAAACCCTCGTACTGTTGATAATTTGGTTGGATCTGAAGGATTGGCTTCAATCTTTTCGCGTAACCAGCGAATATGCACATCGACTGTTTTTCTATCGCCTATGTAATTAATTCCCCAGATCTGATCAATTAAATCATCTCTGCTCCAAACTCGTTTTGGATTTTGAATAAATAATTCCAAGAGCTTATATTCTTTGGGTGAAAGTTTTAGGTCTTTTCCACCTCTGGCTGCCCTACATTCTTCAGGAATAAGCTCCAGATCACAACATTCAAATTTGTCCAGTAATGATCGACTCAAGGGGTGCCTGCGCAACATGGCTCGACATCGTGCAACGAATTCCCGATTGCCAAATGGCTTGACGAGATAGTCGTCGGCTCCCACCTCAAGGCCTAAAACGCAATCGGACTCTACATTCTCATCATTGATGATAAGAATGATGGATTGGATGTTCTTCATCCTAAGTTCTCTGCATAGATCGAAGCAGTTCAGACCTTTTGATTTTCGATCTAAAATAATTAGCTCATAAACTTCTTGCTTTAATAAATCTCTAGCATTTTTAGCATTGGCGGCAGTGGTTAAAAAGCCTTCATCGTTGAGTACGTTGCACAGTGAATCTTGTGTTGCGATGTTTTCTTCCAGGACCAGTACGCGAGCATTATCAGAAATGTCGAAAAAGTTCGTGGTCATGCTGACTTGGCCATCGCTAGGAATTTCACTAGGGAGTGAAACGGTCTGCCTAGTTACTTTAGCCACCCAGCCTTGTTCAGGGGTTGCTTAACCTACGCTTAACCCCTCGATTGTTGTTTGTTTGGGGGGCTTGGTCTGTTAATAATGATGTCTTGATCAATGAATGAAATAGTTCACTCTTCTC